>NZ_FNYM01000004.1:0-384693 GCF_900108985.1 Achromobacter sp. NFACC18-2
TCGTCATACACCCACGCGCTGCGCTTGCCCGAGCAATCCGTGTACTGTGTGAGCAGCCCCGCGGCGTTGTAGGCCAGCAGTTTCTCGCCACCCCGGGCGTCCCGGATCGCAACCGGATTGCCCGCCGCGTCATAGGCGTATTCGGTCTTGTTGCCCAGCGGATCGATGGTCTCGATCAGATACCCGCGCGGGCTGTAGTCGCGCTGCCACAGGCCGCCTTCGGCGTCGCGGATCTTGAAAAGCTGGTCCTGGTCGTCGTAGGCGTAGTGGACCGAGGTGCCATCCGCGCGCAGATGTTCGAGCAGATCGCTGCGCTCGTCGTAGGCGTAGCTGTCGATGTTGCCGTCGGGGTGGATGTGCGTGACCACGTTCTTGGCGTCGTCGCGATACAGCCATTCCGACAGGCCGTCCGGGTGCACGATGCGGTAGGTATAGCCGTCGATGTCGTAGTAGTGCTCCGTGACGTGGCCCAGGGCATCCGTGACATAGGTCAAGCGGATCTCGGGGTGCCAGCGCAAGCGCGTGTCGAAGCTGCCGTCGTCGGCCCATTCGCGGATGGCGCGCGCCTTGGGGCCGGAACCTTCCCACTCCAGGTTCATGCCGCGTCCGGTGCGGTCGGTGTAGCGGGTGATGAGGTGCTGGCGATAGTGGTAGTCCCACTGGGCGCCGTGTTCGTCGCGCGCCTGCAGCAGGTCCCCTTGCTCGTCGTAGTCGTAGCCGGCCAATTGCCGCTGCGGTTGTCCGTCCTTGAGTTGCCAGAGCGCCACGATGCGGCCGGCGGCGTCGATCTGCGTGCCGACGTGGGTGTGGATGGCATCGTCCAGATACGTGACGAGGTCGGACAGCACGCTGCGCCGCCCGACTGTGTGGCGATAGAGCAATGCAACGCGCGCACCATTGCGCAGGTGGATGCCCGTCAGCCGAAACCGCCGGCCCTCGCGTTGGTAGGTGGCGCGCCGCTCGTACCCTTGCGCCACGGTCAGTTCGCTGTCGGAGGTGCGCACTACCGTCAGGTTCTCGACGGGGTCGTAGTGAAATTTGCCGACGCCCGGTAACGGCCAGGCGTGCGTGCGCCCGTCGGCGGCGTGATAGCGCAGGGTTTCGCGGTCCGCGCCTGCCGTCTTGATATCGATGCGCGTGGTGTATTCGTTGACCCAGCGTGCGCCGATGACGCCGTTGTCATACGCGGCCAGATCCGAGGAATACGTGCGTGCCCAGCGCAGCGCAAAGGGCCCGGGCAGCGAGCAATCCACATGCGTGATCCGCTCAGTCCCCATCGCAAAGCTGATGCTGTGGCAGGTCGCCGGACACGCGCCGCTCTTGTCCGGATTGGCATTCCGCCGCGCGCGGGCCTGGCGGCGGATGCGCGCCAGGCGCATCGAACGCGCCATCTGCCGGGCCTTGCTCGCCACGGCCGGTCGCACGTTCGCGCCGATCGCGTACCCCTTGCGCTGGCGCCACAGCACCACGGCCACCGACAGTTGCATGAGCAGCGACGCGATGCTGTTGACGTTGTTCTCGTCGGCCAGCGATTGCATGCTGTCATTGACTTGCGGCGCCAGGGCATTCAGGCGCTGGGCGGAGCGCAACATCAAGTCGCGCGCCTTGACGGGCAGCAGGTCCTTGGCGGCGTTGCCGACCGACTGCTTGCTGCCGCGCACGCCGCTACCCAGACCATCCCACAGGTCGCGCGCGGCACCCAGCGGCGAGTCCCACTTCTTGTCCCACGCGGACGAGAGCTGTTCGCCCGCCTTCTCAAACGAGGCGTCCGCGTTGGCGGGCACGGTCAGGCTGACCAGGACATCGGCCAGCGCCTTGATGATTTCTTCTGCCTTGGCCCCCGCATCCTGCAGCAGCCCTTCCAGCCGGGCCTGCGCCTGTTGCGCAAAGTCTTCGATGTCGCCGGCGATGTTCTCGCTCAGGTGAGCCGCCAGGGCCATGATGATGGCGTTGCCCAGGCCCGCCTTGGCCTGGCGTGCGACCTCCTTTTGCACGAGAAACAGCGCGGGCCGCAGGCTCATGCGCGCAGCCGCCGTGCCAGGCACGGGCAACACGCCGAAGAGGTTGATGCCCAGGCTGACCCAATCCAGGAATTGGGTGGGATTGCTGTCCACCAATGTCGTGATGTCGCCGATGGCGTCCACCAGCGCCATGAGGTTGCCCAGCACCGGCACCGCGCCCGCGGCCGCCTTGATGCGCGGCAGCGTGACCCAGCCGTCGCTGTTCTCGCGCAGCCACTGGTCAAAGGCGTTCTGGCCGGCTTCGACGTCTTCGGGGGCAATGGTGTTCAGCGGAGCGACGACGCCTTGCGGGCCGTCCAGGTCTTCGTCGCTCCATTGGATGCCGTCGTTCTCGGCTTCGGCTTCCTGGTATTCGGCTTCGGTGTAGTCCTCGTCAACCGGCGAGGCGATTCGATTTGGAACAGATGGGGCAGCGCCTGGCGGGGTTGGCATGACGGAGTCCGGTGTCGTCGCAAAGGCCTTCAAGAGGCCGGAGGCATCCCGGTGCGGGAATGCGGCGACATATGCGAAATCCGTGCCAGGGTTAGCGGTGCAAAGAAAACCCCTGCAACATCAAGGCCTTGAAGCTGAGTCTCGCGCGAATCAGCCAGCCGATCGCCATCGCGGCTCAAGAAAAGCCGCGGTTTGGCCGGAAAATCGGGCCAAATTTGGCCCGTTTATTTCCAAGTTATTGATAAATAAGAAAACGCACCGGGCCAGATTTGGCCCGGCCGGGTCAAATCTGGCCCAAAGCGCCCGTCGGAACGCGATCAGCCGCGACGCAGCGCACCCGTTTCGCCGTGGCTATCCAAACAAACGCGAGACCCCGGCGGCCCCGCCGACGCCCCCTGCCACGCCAGGTCAGAATCGGTGCCGCATTCCCACCGCATACTGTGCCTGGTGCCACGACGGATCGTCCCAGGCACCCCGCATGTAGCCGTAGATCGCGTACACGTTGGTGCGCTTGGACAGGTCGTACACATAGCCCGCCGAATACACCTGCTGGGAGTGCGTGGCGCCGTCGCGTTCAAGGGAACCACCGCCCGGCAGGCTGGCCTGCCATGACGCCATCACGGTGCCCGCCCCCGCGCGCCATGTCGCGCCCGCCATCACGCCGTGGACCGTGCTGCCCGGGAAGTAGCTGCGCTGGCCGGGCGATTGCACGGCCGGGATGGTGGACCCATTGCGCATCACGGACCAGCCGGCGTAGAACGTGAACGCGTCCACCGTGGCGCGGCCCGCGAGCGTATAGGCGAAGGGCTGGCGATCGGCGCCGGCCTTTGACATCGCCGCGGACTGCGCCGTGCCATCGGCCCAGCGCGCGCCTTCGTAGGTCGCGGCGATCGAATAGCCTGGCCGGTCAAACACGATCGCGGCGCTGTACAGCTTGTTGGTGGTGCCGGTCTGGAAGCCGCCTCCGCCGTCGTAGTCCAGGCTGGCGTCCACGCCCGCGCGCAAGCCGCCGACGGACGGCGTCCAGTAGGCCACGGTGTTGTCCGCGCGATTGGCGTTGTAGGGCAACAGCGTCGTCTGCGCCCCGGTGATCAAGTATGACGCCAGGAAGGCGTCGTAGTCGGCGAGCGTGGCGGAAGACGCCGACGTCTGCCGGCCCAGCCGCAGGTCGCCAAAGCCGCCCGACACGCCCACCCACGCCGCGCGCCCGAACAGGCGGCCGCCCTGCGCGGACTTGCCGTTGGTGGCAAGGACGCCGCTTTCGAGCTGGAAATTCGCGCGCAACCCGTTGCCGAGGTCTTCGCTGCCGCGAAGCCCCCAACGCGAGCCGGACTGCACGCCCGACTGCATGTTGATCGCCGTGCCGCGCTCCTGCGTGGAAAAGCCCGCCACGCTAAGGTCCACGACGCCGTACAACGTCACCGCGCCCGGCTGCGCGTCGGCCGCCCACGGGGCCAGCAAAACCGCGATGCCCGCGGAAAATTTTCGCACCACCATCGCCAGCCTCACAGGTACTTGAGCCAGGCGATGTCGCGGCGCGCCGCCTTCAGGCGGCCAAACCGGCGCACGGGCCAATACAGCGCCACGGCGAGCAGGATCGAGATCGCCCACACCGCCCCCATGCCGTCCACGCCGAAATACTTGCCCTGGTTCAGGCCCCAGATGGCTTCGCCCGCCAGGTACAGCGCCTTCAGCACGTACAGGTGCAGCAGGTAGAAGAACATGGGCGCGGCCCCGAAAACGCACAGCGCCCGCACCCACGCGGCCGATTTCGCCTTTTCGATCAGCACCAGCAGGCACAGGCCCAGGCCCAGCGTAAGCAGCAGGAACAGCAGCGACGGCGGGTACTTGGTGATGTTCAGAAAGCTCATTGCCGTATGCAGCGCATCGTCCTGGACGGTCCAATGCTGGGACTGGCCGTAGCCGTTCAGCATCCTCAACACCACGAAGCCGGCCACGGCGGCCAGGCCAGCCGTCCATAGACGACGCTGGCGCACACCGGCCTGCACGCCCGGCTGAAACCAGGCGCCCACCGCATAGCCCAGCGCGATCACGCCGATCCACGGCAGCAGGGGGTACGACGTGCGCAGGCGCAACGTTTCACTAACCTCGAGCCAGCCGCGGTCGTGCAACACCGCCCACGGCACGTGCATGCCATGGCCAGCCGCAAAATGCAGGCCGTCCAACGCGTTGTGGCCCGCCACCAGCACGACGCCCGTCACGACGAGCGCCCAGCGCGGCAGCCAGAGCAATGCCGCCAGCGACAGCATGGACAGGCCGATCACCCAGATGACCTGCAGGTAGACGACGGTAGGCGGAAACTGGAAGGTCCAGGCGAAATTCACCACGATGACTTCCAGCGCGATGAGAAAGAGGCCCCGCTTGGCGAGAAACGCGGCGGTCGCACCCCGGCTGCCGGCCTTGGCGCCATACAGCCAGGCCGACAGGCCCGTCAGGAAGACGAACACCGGCGCGCACAGGTGCGCCAGCAGCCGCGAGAAAAACAGGTCCGGCGGCGTGGCCGCCACGTCCATCGGATCGCCGACCTGATGATGCAGGAAGAAGGTCTCGCGCACGTGGTCCAGCAGCATGATCACGATGACCAGGCCGCGCAGGGCGTCGATGGATTGCAGGCGGGAGTGTTGCGGGGAAGCGGGAACGGGAATGGATGAAGCCATCTTGGAATGCAGCGGAGAAAAGCGCGCGAGGGACCGTCGTCCGCGGCGCGCAAAAACCCAGCATAGTAATGTAATAACATTACCTTTCCAAAACAGCGGTGCAGCCGCCTCCCAGCCTGGCTGCACCGACCCGCGCCGCAGTCACATCAGGAACTGCCGGTAAGCCGCGTTGCCCGTTTCCTCGGCATGCGCGTAGCCCAGTTGCCGCAGGAATGCGTCCAGCGCCGCGTCGTCGGCGACCGGGGCCTGGATGCCCACCAGCGCCGAACTGAAATCGGCGCCCTGGTTGCGGTAATGGAACAGGCTGATGTTCCAGTTGGGCGCCATCGCCGACAGGAATTTCATCAGCGCGCCCGGGCGCTCGGGGAATTCAAAGCGGAACAGGCGCTCTCCGCCCGCCAGTGGCGACCGGCCGCCCACCATGTAGCGGATGTGCTGCTTGGACACCTCGTTGTGGGTCAGATCGGTGGCCGAGAAGCCTTCGGTGGTCAGCGCGGCCATGATCTCGGCGGCCTCGCCGCGGCGCGCGATCTGCACGCTCACGAAAATATGGGCGGTGCGTGCATCGGCGATGCGATAGTTGAATTCGGTCACGCTGCGCTGGCCGATCACGCCGCAGAAGCGCCGGAAACTGCCGCGCTCTTCCGGGATGGTCACGGCAAACACGGCCTCGCGCGCCTCGCCCACCTCGGCCCGGTCCGCCACGAAACGCATGCGGTCGAAGTTCATGTTGGCGCCCGAAGTGATCGCCACCAGCGACTGCCCGCGTGCGCCCTCCCGCTCCACGTACTTCTTCAGGCCCGCCACCGCCAGCGCGCCTGCCGGTTCCAGCACGCTGCGCGTATCCAGGAACACGTCCTTGATGGCCGCGCACACCGCGTCCGTGTCCACCAGGATCACCTCATCCAGGTATTCGCGACACAGGCGGAAGGTTTCCTCGCCGACCAGCTTGACGGCCGTGCCGTCCGAAAACAGGCCCACTTCGGCCAGGATGACGCGCTCGCCCACGCGCAACGATTGCGCCATCGCGCAGGAATCCTCGGTCTGCACGCCGATCACCTTGACGCCGGGATGGACCGCCTTGACATACGTGGACACGCCCGCCGCGAGGCTGCCTCCGCCGATGGGCACGAAGATCGCATGCAGCGGCTCGGGGTGCTGGCGCAGGATCTCCATGCCGACCGTGCCCTGCCCCGCGATCACGTAGGGGTCATCGAAGGCGGGCACGAAGGTCAGGTCCTGTTCCCGCGCCAGTTTTTGCGCATGGGCGTAGGCGTCGTTGTAGGAATCGCCGGCCTGCACCACCGTGACGGTCGGTCCGCCATGGGCCCGCACGGCATCCACCTTGACCTGCGGCGCGGTCTGCGGCACCACGATGATGGCGCGCACGCCAAGCCGGGCCGCCGAGATCGCCACGCCCTGCGCATGATTGCCGGCCGATGCCGTGATCACGCCCCGGTCCAGCGCAGCCTGCGGCGTATTGCGCATCTTGTTGTACGCCCCGCGTACCTTGAACGAAAACACCGGCTGGTTGTCTTCGCGCTTGAAGTGGACGGTGTTGCCGAGCCGCGCGGACAGGCCGCGTGCCAGGTCCAGTTCGGTTTCACGGGCGATGTCATAGACCCGCGCGGTCAGGATATGCCGGAGGTATTCCATGGGCGAGGCGTTGCCGGCCTGGAAATCCGGGGTCGGGGTGGGAGATGGTGCGGACATGGACTCTCTGCTTGGGTAGGCTTGCCCGGCAGAGGCGGCCACAAAAAACCCGCCTCGTGGGGCGGGTGGCTGTGACTGTTGCGGTCGCGCGCTAACCCACCATTCCAGGAATGATGGTAATAATCAGCGAAATGCGAACAGCGCGGAAATTCATGCCCGCTACTTTCCTCTCAACGGGCGGCTTTGTCAAACGCGGCATGCCATCGGCGTGCCCGCCGGGCGGGGTCCGCAGCCGCTTGTCATCCGGGCGGCAGACCGCAGCGCGGTCCGCCCGGCCCCTTATCCGTCCCCGGTAAATGCCATTAGCTTATTCCGGCTTATTCCTGTTTATTTCAGCCCAAGCGGGAAATAGAACCATTTCCGCCGCGAAATGCGTAGCACGGTATTACAATGGAAAGTTCGTGGCAGCCGCACTTTCCAAGGCGGACCCGGATTTGGCCCAGCGTATCGGCCGATCCGGTCCAGTCAAAAAATAGGACGGGCGGCCGTCATGTTGGGGGGACGCTCGGCCTGCGCGTCCACCCATACGAACCCACTCTCGACAACATCTACCGGCTCACGCCGCATAGCATGTTCGGGTTTGCGCGTCAGCGCCTGAGCCGAACAGATTCAAGGATCATGTCTCTTACTCCTAAGATTATCTATACCCTCACCGACGAAGCTCCGGCACTTGCAACCCGTTCGCTGCTGCCCATCGTCCAGGCATTCGCCAAACCCGCAGGCATCACGGTCGAGACCCGCGACATTTCGCTGGCTGGCCGCATCATCGCCCTGTTCCCGGATTACCTCGACGACAGCCAGAAGCTGTCCGACGCCCTGGCTGAGCTGGGCGCCCTGGCGGTCAAGCCGGAAGCCAACATCATCAAGCTGCCCAACATCAGCGCCTCGATGCCCCAACTGAAGGCGGCCATCAAGGAACTGCAAGACCAGGGCTACAAGCTGCCGGATTACCCGGACGCCCCCGCCAACGACACCGAGCGCGACGTCAAGGCCCGCTACGACAAGGTCAAGGGCAGCGCCGTGAACCCGGTCCTGCGCGAAGGCAATTCCGACCGCCGCGCTCCGCTGTCGGTCAAGAACTACGCCCGCAAGCACCCGCACAAGATGGGCGCCTGGTCGTCTGACTCCAAGTCGCACGTCGCCCACATGAGCGAAGGCGATTTCTACGGCACCGAAAAGTCCGCCCTCATCGCCCAGGCCGGCGACGTGAAGATCGAACTGACCGCCGCCGACGGCAGCAAGACCGTCCTGAAGGAAAAGACCCCGGTCAAGGCTGGCGAAATTATCGACGCCGCCGTGCTGTCGACCGCCAAGCTGAAGTCCTTCCTGCAGGCGCAGATCGACGACGCGCGCGCCACCGGCGTGCTGTTCTCGGTGCACCTGAAGGCCACCATGATGAAGGTCTCCGACCCCGTCATCTTCGGCCACGTGGTCTCCGTGTTCTACAAGGACGTCCTGGCCAAGCACGCCGACGCCCTCAAGCAAGCCGGCTTCGACCCCAACAACGGTATTGGCGACCTGTACGCCAAGATCCAGTCGCTGCCCGCCGACCAGCAGGCCGCCATCACCGCCGACATCGACGCTGCCTACAAGACGCTGCCGCAACTGGCCATGGTGAACTCCGATAAGGGCATCACCAACCTGCACGTGCCCAGCGACGTGATCGTCGATGCGTCCATGCCCGCCATGATCCGCGACTCGGGCAAGATGTGGAACGCCGAAGGCAAGCTGCAGGACGCCAAGGCCGTCATTCCCGATCGCAGCTACGCCGGCGTCTACCAGGCCGTCATCGACGACTGCAAGCGCAATGGCGCCTTCAATCCGGTCACGATGGGCAGCGTGCCCAACGTCGGCCTGATGGCCCAGGCTGCCGAGGAATACGGTTCGCACAACAAGACCTTCGTCATCCCGGCCGCGGGCACCGTGCGCGTCACCGACGCCGCCGGCACCGTGCTGCTGGAGCAGGCCGTTGAAGCGGGCGACCTCTGGCGCATGTGCCAGACCAAGGACGCCGCGATCCAGGACTGGGTCAAGCTGGCGGTTGCGCGCGCCCGCGCCACCAAGACGCCCGCCGTCTTCTGGCTGGACGAAAAGCGCGCCCACGACGCCCAGGTCATCGCCAAGGTCAAGCAGTACCTGAAGGACCACGACACCAGCGGCCTGGACCTGCGCATCCTCGACCCCGTCGAAGCCACCAAGTTCTCGGTCAAGCGCATCCGCGAAGGCCTGGACACCATCTCCGTGACCGGCAACGTCCTGCGCGACTACCTGACCGACCTGTTCCCCATCATGGAACTGGGCACCAGCGCCAAGATGCTGTCGATCGTCCCGCTGGTTGCCGGCGGCGGCCTGTTCGAGACGGGCGCCGGCGGTTCCGCGCCCAAGCACGTGCAGCAATTCCTGGAAGAAGGCTTCCTGCGCTGGGATTCGCTGGGCGAATTCATGGCGCTGGCCGAGTCGCTGGACCACCTGGGCCGCACGTACAAGAACCCGACCGCCCAGATCCTGGCCAAGACGCTGGATCAGGCCACGGCCAAGTTCCTGGACGAGAACAAGTCGCCCGAGCGCAAAGTCGGCGGCCTGGACAATCGCGGCAGCCACTTCTATCTGGCGATGTACTGGGCCCAGGCCCTGGCCGCCCAGACCGAAGACCGCGCCCTGGCCGCGCAGTTCGCGCCCGCCGCGGGCGCGTTGTCGGAAGGCGAAGGCAAGATCCTGGACGAGCTCAAGGCCGCCCAGGGCAAGCCGGTGGACATCGGCGGCTACTACCAGCCGAACGAAGCCCTGGCCAGCCAGGCCATGCGCCCCAGCGCCACGCTGAACAAGGTGCTGGCCGCCATCGGCTAAGCGCCCTGCGTTGCTGGCCGGCGTGAGCGGGCCAGCTGGAAAAAGCCGGCAGTCCCAATCGGGGCTGCCGGCTTTTTTTGTGTGCGACTTGCTGCAGGTTTGGTCTGGCACCCGAAAAATGGAGTGCGGCCCTGTCGATGTGGATCGGGGCGGCCATCTCTACAAATTGCGAGTCAACTGCCCCGCCCCCCGGACAGCGCACCGCTCAGAGCATGTGCGCCAGAAACTCCCGGCTGCGCGCGTGCTGGGGCGCGGCGAAGAAATCGCTCGAAGGCGCTTCCTCGACGATGCGGCCGTCGTCCATGAAGATGACCCGGTGCGCCACTTCGCGCGCAAATCCCATTTCATGGGTCACGACCAGCATGGTCATGCGCTCATCCGCCAACTGCTTCATGGTGCGCAGCACTTCGCCGGTCAGTTCCGGGTCCAGCGCCGAGGTCGGCTCGTCGAACAGCATGATGTCGGGCTCCATGGCCAGCGCGCGGGCAATGGCGACGCGCTGCTTCTGGCCGCCGGACAGGCGCGTGGGATAGTTGTTGCGTTTGTTCAGCAGGCCGACCTTGCGCAGCAGCTCTTCCGCCTTGGGGACGATCTCGGCGCGCGCCATGCGTTTTACGGTGATGGGCGCCTCGATGATGTTCTGCAGCACCGTCATGTGCGGAAACAGGTTGAACGACTGGAACACCATGCCCATCTTGCGGCAGATGCGCCGCACGTCCGCGTCGCTGGCGTACTGGCTGCGTCCGCCGGGAACGGCGGCGGCCATGGTTTCGCCCTCGATGTCGATGCTGCCTTCGTCGATGGTTTCCAGATGGTTCAGGCACCGCAGGAAGGTGCTTTTGCCCGAGCCGGACGGGCCGATCACCGCCACCACTTCGCCCTGCTCCAGCGTCAGCGACACTTGATCCAGCACGCGGTTCGCGCCGAAGGACTTGACGATGTTGCGGGCCTGGATCATGACGGGTCGCGCGATGGCGCCGGCCGGGGAATTACTGGTCATATTTGGCATAGCGCTTTTCCATGTGCTGGAAGAACCACGTCAGGAGCAGCGTCATCAACAGATAGAAGGCGGCGGCGACGAGGAACGGCGTGGTCGAGAAATCGCGCTGCACGATGCCCCGCGCCGTGCGCAGGATGTCGTTGAGCGCCAGCACGTAGATGAGCGAGGTGTCCTTGACCAGGGTGATGGTCTCGTTGCTCATGGGCGGCAGCACGCGCTGGACCATCTGCGGCAATACGATGCGGCGCAGCGTCTGCAGGTACGTCATGCCCAGCACCTTGCTGCCCTCGTACTGCCCGCGGTCCACCGACTGGATGCCGGCCCGGAAGATCTCGGCGAAGTACGCCGCGTAATTCAGGGCGAACGCGACGACCGCGGCCGGGAAGTCGGGTAGCCGGATCCCGATCACCGGCACGAACGGCAGCGCGAAGTAGATGAACAGCATCTGGAGCATGAGCGGCGTGCCGCGCATCAGCCAGATATAGCCATTGACCGCACGGCTCAGCAGCGGCCACTTCGAGATGCGCGCCAGGGCCAGCACCAGGCCCAGCGGCACCGCGAGCGCCAGCGTGATGAAAAACAGCGTCAAGGTCACTTTCGCGCCTTGCGCCAATGGCCCCAGAAGGGAGAGTACGTAGTCCATGCAGTGGGTTCGCGCCGCGGGGGCAAGTGGAATTCAGGAGCAAGCCCGCCTGGCCTCGCGGCGCGGCGGCGGGCTGCGGACTGCAACGCCGTGGCGCCCCGGCCGGCTGGCCGCGGGCGCCTCAGCGCTTACTTGATGATGTTGGCGCCGAACCACTGGGTGGCGATGCGGCCGGCGGTGCCGTCCTGCTTCATCGAATCCAGCGTCTTGTCCAGCTTGGCGAGCAGTTCAGTGTCGTCCTTGCGCACGCCGACGCCGTAGTCTTCCGTGCCGAAGTTCTCTTCCAGCACGCGGTATTCGCCCGCGCGCTTGCTGATCAGGTACCGGCCCACGACCTCGTCGACGACGATGGCGTCGAGGCGACCGGCGGCCAGGTCCATCAGGGCCGTGACGTTGTCGCCAAACTTCTTCACTTCCTTGATCTGGGCGGCCACGGGGTCCTTGGCGATGGCGTCGGTGGCGCTGCTGCCGTCCTGCGCGCCGATGACCTTGCCGGCCAGGTCATTCTTGACCTTGATGGGCGAGGTGTTGCCCACGATGATGATCTGGTGGTTGGCCATGTAGGGCGCGGTGAAGCTGATGTTCTTCTTGCGCTCTTCGGTGATGGTCAGGCCGTTCCACAGCACATCGACGCGCTTGCCGTTCAGTTCGGCTTCCTTGGCGCTCCAGTCGATGGGCTTGAATTCCACTTCGATGCCCAGGCGCTTGCTGGCTTCCTTGGCCATGTCGATGTCAAAGCCGACGATCTGGTTGCTGGCGTCCCGGAATCCCATGGGCGGGAAGTTGTCGTCCAGACCGACGACGACCTTCTTGGGGGTGGCCGGCGCCTGGGCGCCCGCGGCGGGCGCGTTGTCGCCGGGACCGCAGGCCGTGAGCAGCGTGGTTGCGGACACAAGAAGTACAGCAGTCAGTTTTTTCATCGTTGTGGGTGCGCCAGGCGCGAGGAGTGAAGAATGCCGGAAAGACGGGCATAAGCCGCGAGGCGGTATTTTAGCCTCCCCGCCGGGAAGTGCCGGCGCGCGCCCTGGCCCGGGATGCGTCCGCCTGGCGGACGCCCCCGCCATGCTAGGCTGGCGCCCTTCCCCGCCTGGAGTCCGCATGTCGCCCGCCATTCGTCTTGGTCCCCTGGTCTTTCCCGCCGAACTGGCGGTGCTCGCCGCCGCGGCGGCCATCGGCCTGCTGGCTGCGCGCCTCCTGGACCGTCCGGCCCGGGACAGGCCCGGCGCGGACGCGGCGGGCGTCCTGTGGCGCGCCCTCATCGCCGGGCTGGTGGCCGCCCGGCTGGGGTTCGTCTGGCAGTATCGGGATCTGTTTGCGCAGGATCCGCTGTCCATCCTGGACGTGCGCGACGGCGGCTGGGCGGGCATGACGGGCCTGGCGATCGGCTGGATCTATGCGGTGGTCGCCATGCTGCGGCGCGGCGCTCGCCGCCCGGCCGTGCTGGGAGCCCTGGCCCTGGCCAGCGTGGCATGGCTGGCAGGCGGCCGGATGCTGGCGCCCGAGGGCCAAGCGCAGCCCGCGCTCGCGGCGCTGACGCTCCAGGACCTGACCGGCGCCCCAGCGGGGCTGGCCGCCTTTCAGGGCAAGCCCGTCGTCGTCAATCTGTGGGCAAGCTGGTGCCCGCCGTGCCGCCGCGAGATGCCCGCTTTCGCGCAGGCGCAGGCCAGCCGCCCCGACGTGCACTTCGTCTTTTTGAACCAGGGCGAGGCCAGCCCCGAGATCCTGCAGTATCTGCGGCAACATGCGCCCGGCCTTCGGAATTTGCTGCGGGACCCGGCCAGCGAAGCCTCGCGCAAGTTCAGCAATCGCGGGCTGCCGGCCACGCTGTTCCTGGATGCCGGCGGACGGCTGGTGGACCTGCGCGTGGGGGAATTGTCGGCGGCAACCCTGGCCCAGCGTCTGGACGCGCTGGGCGGCGCGGGCAGGCAACCGATACCGGCGAAGGCCAGCACCGCGCCGGCCAACAAGTAGCCGAGGAAGTCAGTCCGGCAAGACCCGCCCCCAAGGCAGCGGCTGGCCCTGCATCGAGCGCTCAATCGAACGCTCAAACAGGTCGACCCGCTGTCCGATCCGCGACGGCGCGGCTTCAAGCCGCACGACCAGGACAGGACCGTCAGGCAACGCGCGCACGGTCGCGACGACGGCAGGCGGCGCCGAGCCCTGCGCCGGAGCCACCGTCCAAGCCTGGATCTGCGCCGCTTGCACCGGCGCGGAATGCATCCGGTCGTGTCCGCAGGCCGGGCACCAGAGGCGCGCCGGAAAAACCCGGTGTCCGCAGGCGCTGCATTGGCTGATCTGGACGCTCATGCCTCTTCCCTCGCCAGCACGGCGGCATTCGCGCACATGCCATATCGCAGTTGCACCATGCCATAGCCCGTCGCAACGCCAAACCGCGCGCCGTTCAATTGCCGCCCCTGCGCGCGGCCCAGCAACTGGCGCGCGACCTCCACCAGGCCGTGCATGCCGCCCGCCGTGCCCGCCTGCCCCGCCGACAACTGACCGCCTGCCGTGTTGACCGGCAACGCCCGGGAAGCGATCCGGCGCGCGATGAAACCCGGAAGGTCGCCGGCGTTGGCGATGCCCAGATCGCAAAGCTGCGCCAACGCCATCGCGGGATAGTCGTCATAGACGCTGATCACGTCCATGTCCTGCGGCCCCACCCCTGCCTGCCGCCAGAGCGCCTGCGCGAAGTCGGCAATGCCCGTCTGCAGGCCATCGCCCTCCTGCTGATCCCAGTTGTAGCGCGCGTCGCTCGCCAGCAGCCGCACCCGGACGCCTTCGGGCCGCGCGCGCAGCACCAGCGCGCTGGCCCCGCTGACGACCGGCACGCAGTCCAGCCGCCCCAGCGGCGGCGCCACCATGGGGGCATCAAGGTATTGCGCCAGCGTCAGCGGCTGCCTGTACGCCGCGTTTGGATTGGCCGACGCCCAGGCGCGCTGCGCGACGCACAGGCGGCCGTAGTCTTCGCGCTGCAGGCCTGTGCGGGCCATCTGGCGCTGCGTCACCATCGCGAAAAGCGGGTTCGGCCCCGCGCAGCCCAGCGGGCTCAGATAGTCCTGGGCGCTGCGGTTGTATCCGCGCACGAGCGCCGCAAAGTCCGCTTCCGCGAAGTGGTCGCCAGCCACCAGCACAATCGTCTCGGCCTGGCCCGCCTGCAAGGCCAGCCAGGCGTGGCGCAGCATATTGATCGCGCCGGCTCCGCCCATCTCGTCCTGCATGCACCATTTCAGGCGCAATCCCAGACGCCAGCCCAGGTCGATCGCCCGATCCGGACGCAGCGTGAAGGATGCCACCCCCAGCCCGTCGACTTGCGCAGGCGTAAGACCGGCGCTGGCCAGCGCCTCCCGGATGGCCTGGGCCATCAGCGCCGCCGTGGAGCAATCGGGGCCGGGATGGCGCAGCGAGGGCGTTTCGCCCACGCCGACCACGCCGGGACCGCGATCCGGATCCGCCCTCATGCCTCGGCCTGCCGGTTGGGTTCACGCGTGAGCAGCAACGTGACCACCGTGACGGCCGCCATGCCGACCAGAAACCACGCCACCGGCGTGGCCGACTCATATTTGCGCAGCAGCGCCATGGCGATCAGCGGCGACAGTCCCCCCGCGAACACGGACGCCAGTTCGTGGCCCAGGGCCAGCCCCGTGTAGCGGACCTCGGCCGGGAACAATTCCGCGAAGTACGCGGGCTGGGTCCCGATCATGGCCGCGTGGCAGAGGGTGTTGCCCAGGAAGAACGCAAGAAAGATCCACAGCGGCGCCTTGGTCTGCACCATCCAGAAAAACGGAAAGGCCACCAGCATCAAGCCCACCGACCCGATCAGATAGACGGTGCGGCGTCCGATGCGGTCGGAAAGGTGGCCGAACCACACCAGGGTCCCCAGCTCGATGAACATGGAGAGCAGCACGCCGCCCAGCATGACGTCATTGGGGATGCCCAGGAACTTGCCATACGCCAGCGCAAAGGCCAGAAAGATGTAAGACCCGCCGTTTTCCGCGACACGCAGGCCCATCGCGGTGAAGACCTGCCGCGGATAGCGCCGGAATACCTCCACGGCCGGCATGCCGCGCTTGGCCGTCTTGGTGGCCTGCACGAACTCTTCGCTTTCCGGGATGTGCTTGCGGATGTACAGCCCCACGCCGAAGATCAGCACGCTCAGGATGAAAGGCAGGCGCCACCCCCAGCTCATGAACGCCTCCTGCGGCAGTTGCTGCGCCAGCATGAACACGCCGGAGGACAGCACGAAGCCGCCCGCCACGCCCAACTGGCTGAACGACGAAAAGTAGCCGCGGCGCTTGCCCCCCACCGCCTCGCTGATCAGCAGCACGCCGCCGCCCCACTCTCCGCCGGCCGCCGCGCCCTGCAGGATGCGCAGCACGACCATCGCCACCGGCGCCCAGACGCCGATCTGTTCGTAGGTCGGCAGCAGCCCGATCAGGAACGTTGCCGCGCCCATCAGGCCCAGGGTCCATTCCAGCGCCAGCTTGCGGCCATAGCGGTCGCCGATGTGGCCGAAGATGACACCGCCCAGCGGCCGCGCCAGAAAGCCCACCGCAAAGCCCGCGAAGGCGCCCATCGTGCCCAGCAGCGGGTCGGTGCCCTTGGGAAAGAAGAGCTCGCCGAACACCAGCGCGGCCGCGGTGCCGTAGATGAAAAAGTCGTACCACTCCATCGCGTTGCCCGCGATGGAGGCCATCACGACGCGCCGCGTGCGCTTTCTGCGCGCATCGTCGCCGGCGGACACCGCCGTCCCCTTGTATGCCATCGTCATTGCCGCCCCTTGTCTGTCTGAATGGATCAAATGGCGCCTAGCGCGCCACGCGATAACCGGCGGCGTCCCGGTCCCAGGTGTCGCCGGTGATGCCTTCCTCCCGCAAGCGGAACTTGCGGACCTTGCCGTTCTCGGTGCGCGGCAGATCGTCCACGACGCGCAAGTAGCGCGGCACAGCGAAATACGGCATGCGCGGCTGGCAGAAATCGAGGAGCGCCTGCGGCGTGATGGCCTGGCCGGTCTTGTAGACGAGTGCCGCCATGACCTCATCCTCGGCCAATTCGGATTGCACGGCATACACGGCGGCGGCGGCCACGGCGGGATGCGCCTGCAGCACCTGCTCCACTTCATAGGACGAGATGTTCTCGCCCCGCCTGCGGATCGCGTCCTTCATGCGATCCAGGAAACGGTAGTAGCCGTCGGCGTCCCGCAGCACCCTGTCGCCCGTGTGGAACCACAGGTTGCGCCAGGCTTGCACGGTCTTGTCGTCCATCCCGAAATAGCCCGTCGCGATGGCGAAGGGCGGACGCGCGCGCAGCAACAGTTCGCCAGGCTGACCGTCCGGCACCGGTGCGTCCTGCGCGTCGGCCACCATGGCGTCGAACTCCGGCACGACGCGGCCCATGTAGCCGGCGCGCTGCTCAGCCAGCGTGCCGCCGAGCGCGAAGTTGGTCTCCGTGGATCCGTAGCCCTCAAGCAAGGCAATGCCCGTGCGCTCGACGAAGGCTGAATGGAAACGTTCCGGCACGCCGGGCGCCAGGGCGATGCGCGTGCGGTGCTGGCGCTCGGCGCCGGTCCGCTCCTGGGCCAGCAGCATCGGCACCATTGCGCCGAGCAGATAGGTCACGGTCGCGCCGCAGGCCGTCAGCCGGTCGAAATAGCGGCTCGCGGAAAAGCGTTCGTCGCAGACGATGCTGGCGCCGGTCACCAGCGCCTGGAAACAGGCGTTCAGCGCATTGGTGTGAAAGAGCGGCAGGCTGGTGTAGAGAATATCGTCCTGTGTGATTTCCAGATTGCGCGCCGCGATCCTGCCCCACCAATAGAACTGCGCGTGCGGGCAGCACACGCCCTTGGACAGACCAGACGTTCCCGACGTGTAGAGGATGGCAAGCGTCTCGCCGGGCTGGATGTCCGCTGCCGGCATACCTTGTTCAGGCTCGGTGGGCGGCGCCTCCACCGCTGCGGGCAGCGATACCGCATCCGCCTCCTGGTCCAGCAACCAGACGCGGACCAGGGCCTGCGGCCAACTTTCCAGCGCCGCCAAGGCAGGACAACTTGCGGCGTCCGCCACAACCAGTGTGCAGCCGCTGTTGGCCAGGATGTGCTGCAACTGCATGCCCCGCGACGCGGTATTGATCGGCACCACCACGGCGCCCAGCCAGCCGCAGCCCAGCACCACCGACAGGAATTCAATGCGGTTCCCGGCCATCAGGCCGACGCGGTCGCCACGCCGGATCCCGGCCGACGCCAGGCGCGCGGCCCACTGCGCCGCCAGTGCGGACGCATCCGCATATCGCAAGCTGCCGCCAGGCGCCTGCACCCACAGCCGATCGCCCAGGCGGGCGCCCTGTTCCCGCAACAACGACGGCAATGTCAACGCTTGCATGGCGACGCTTCCCCTGTTGTGCGGCTGCGGCCAGACGGCCCCGCAGCCTTCTGGATTTAGTCTAGGAATCAACTATTTATGTGTCAAATTTATGGGTATTATTCGCCTTATAAACTCCATTGATATCAAGGGCATGCATGGAACTGGACCTGAATCTGATGCGGGTTTTCCTGACCGTGTTGCAAGAGCGCAGCGTGACGCGGGCCGCGCAACGGCTGAACCTGACCCAGCCCGCCGTGAGCTACGCGCTGGGGCGGCTGCGCGAACAATTCGGCGATCCGCTATTCCTGCGCACGCCGTCCGGCATGCAGCCGACGCCAATCGCGTTTGCGCTGGCCGACCCCATCGAACGCGGCATGAACAGCTTTGCCGAAGCGGTCAGCCTGCGCCTGCGCTTTGAGCCCGCCACCAGCACGCGCCGGTTTCAACTGTCGATGTCGGATATCGGTGAAATGGTGTTTCTGCCGCCGATCATGGAGCGCGTGCACGCGCAGGCGCCGCGCCTGCGGATCGAGGTACGCGAAGTGCCGCTGGAGGACTTGCCACAGGCGCTCAAGGACGGCGCGGTGGATCTTGCCATCGGCAACCTCGCGGGGCTGGGACGCCAGACCTGCCATGCCGATCTCTTCAGCGAACGCTATGTCTGCATGGGGCGTCGCGGCCATCCCGTCATGGCGACAGGCCTGACGCGCGGGCAGTACAAGCGGCTCGACCACATCCTGGTGGCCTCGCGCGCCAGCGCGCACCGCCTGCTCGACGACGTGCTGGCCGAGGCCGGCCTGCATCGCCAGCCCTACCTGACGCTACCGCATTTCTCGGCAGCGGCCGAAATCGTCCGCCGCACGGATCTGACCGTGACGCTGCCCTACCGCGCCGCCGTCTGGTTCAACCATGACGACGCGTTCGAGGTGCGCCCGCTACCCATTGCGCTGCCGGGGCTGTGCGTCACGGTGCATTGGCACGCGCGCTTTGAAAGCGATCCCGGCACCACGTGGTTGCGCCAGTTGGTGGTGGACACGCTGGCGGATCATCACGAAGCGCGATAGCCCTCCTCCCCCGCCCGCCGCAGAAAGCCCGCGTCCAGCTCCGGCAGGTCCACCACACCCAAGAGGCCCATGTTTCGCCTGACCTCTTCGGCGATCAGGCCGAGGGCGTGGGCCACGCCGCGCTGGCCGGCCACCGCGGCCGCATAGTTGAAGGGACGCCCCACGAACACGCAGCGCGCGCCCAGCGCCATGGCCTTCAGCACGTCCGACCCGCGCCTGACGCCGCTGTCCAGCATCACTTCCATGCCGCCCGCCGCGTCCAGGATCGCCGGCAAGGCATGCAGGGGCGACATGCTGCCGTCCAGTTGCCGGCCGCCGTGATTGGACACGATGACCGCGTCCATGCCCAGGGCGCGGGCGGACCGCGCGTCGTCCGGATGCAGGATGCCTTTCAACACCATCTGGCCCTGCCAGCGCCGCCGGATGGCCGCCACGTGCCGCCAGTTCAGGTGGCCGCGGTCGGAGAAGTCGCGCAGCACGCTGGCCGACAGGATGGGCGCGCCGCGCGTCGCGTAGTTGTTCTCGAAATGCGGCATGCCGTGGCGCGCCAGCGTTCGCAGAAAGGTGCCGAACAGCCATCGCGGATGCGTCAGTCCCTGCCATGCAAGGCCCGCGCTGGGCCGCAGCGGCGTCGAGAATCCGGCGCGCACGTTGTTCTCGCGGTTGGCGGCGACCGGCGTGTCGACCGTCAGCACCAGCGTGGTCACGCCGGCGGCGGCTATGCGATCGATCAGGGCCGCGATCCGCGCCTCATCGCCCGGCAGGTACGCCTGGAACCAGGTGCCGGGCGCCGCCTCCATGACCGTTTCCAGGCGGATCAGCGACGAGCCGCTCATGATGCACGGCACGCCGGCCTCGAAGGCCGCGCGTGCCAGCACGATGTCCCCGCGGTAGCAGGACAGCGCCGAAATCCCCATGGGCGCCACGCCCACGGGCGCGGCGTATTCCCGTCCCAGCACGGTGCAGCGGGTACTGCGGGCGGACACGTCGACCAGCACCTTCGGCCGGAACGCATACCCGGCGAATGCCTCGCGGTTGCCCCGTTCGGACTGGCCGTCCTCGACCGCGCCGGATACGTACGCGTGGATGGGCTTGGGCAGACGCTTCCTGGCGGCGGGTTCGAAGTCGTGCAGGCTGAGCATGCGGCGCAATGGGTCGGGCATGATGGCTCCTCGCAGCGCCCGCAAGGCGAGCCGCCGCGCTGTGGTCTGGTCTCAGGGTGTCGAGGTGACGGCGGATGACTATAGGCCCGGCGTCCGTTTGAATAAAGTGACTTTATTGATTGCCCTCTTTACACTTTTATTCACCCTTAGCGACTTTTGCGCCGACCGGCCCGCCGCCATGACCCTCAAGCAACTTGAAGCCTTTTATTGGGCCGCCACCTGCAAGAACTTCGCCATCGCGGCGAACCGCCTGAATATTTCCGTGTCCTCGCTGTCCAAGCGCATCGGCGAGCTGGAATCTTCCCTGGGCGCCGAGCTTTTCAGCCGCAGCGCCCGCAGCGCGACGCTGACCGCGCTGGGCGAGCAGCTCGTGCCGCACGCCAAGGACCTGCTGCGCAATGCCGACCAGTTCATGCAGCAGGCCAGCACCAACCGCAGTTATTCCGGCCGCTGCCGCTTCGGGGCGGGCGAGCTGACCTCTCTGACCTGGATGGCGCGCCTGATCGAAGTCATCCAGCAAGCCCATCCGGATCTGCTCGTCGAACCCTTCGTGGGCGTGGGAGAACTGGTGGAGCGGGGGCTGGAGGAAGGCGAGCTCGACTTCGCCGTCATCGCCGGCCCCTCGTCGCGCCCCGCACTGGCCTCGCGCGTCATCGGCAGCGCCCACTTCGAGTGGGTGGCGTCCGTCCGGGCCGTGCCCGACCCTGCCACCCTCACGCCGGCCGACCTGCCCGGCCTGACGCTCATCACCTTGCCGCAAAGCTCAGGCGCGATCCGCATTCTGGACGACTGGCTGACCGAACAGCGCGTCTCCCCCGGCCGCAATCAATGCTGCAACAGCTGGGGCGGCATCGCGGCGATGCTGCGCCAGGGCCTGGGGCTCGGCTTTCTGCCCGCGGCGTGGGCGCGCATCCTGATCGATCGTGGCGATCTGATGCCGCTGCCGGGTTTCGCGCCGCTGCGCCCGCTGACCTACACCTTCCAGTGGCGCCGCGACGATACCCGGCCCATGCTGGAAAGCCTGCGGGCGCACGCGCAGGCCTGCCTCGATTTCCATGCGCCGGCGGGCATGGTCTAGCGTCTTCGCCCCAGGCGTTGCGCCCAAACGGTTTCCAAAAAGCGTTTCTTTCGAAGGCAAATTATTCGCTTTATCTCCCGACACACCCGGCGTAGAGTCGCCCCGGATACACCTCTGGAGACAACGCGCCATGCCGGAAATCGGATTCCCCTTGCACGACTGCCCGAATGGCGGCCCCCTGGACCGCGCCCCGGTCGACGCCGCCCTCAAGGCGCGAGGCGCGCTGTGAACGCGGCCGCGCCCCGCAAGACCGCGCGGCTCTGCCGCCTGGATCTTTGGCTCAATCCGGTATTCGACGAGATCATCCGCGCCACGCCCGGCGTGTCCTTGTCGGTGCTGCCGGCCAAGGGCGATGACGCCCGCACGCTGGCTGGCCTGAAAACGGCGCACGCCTATCACGTCTCCGCGGCCAAGGACGAGCTGCCTCGCGCGTGGTTCGTCAGCGCCGAACTGATCGCGCAATGCCCGGAACTGGTCTGCGTGTCCTCGGGCGGCGCGGGTTACGACACCATCGACGTGGCCGCCTGCACGGCGGCCGGCATCGCGGTCGTGAACCAGGCCGGCGGCAACGCGGAGTCCGTGGCCGAGCATACCTACGCGCTGCTGCTGGCCGTGCAACGCCGCGTGGTCGAATCGCACAACCGCCTGCGCCACGACACGGGTTTTACCCGGGAAGACCTGATGGGCCATGAGATCCATGGCAGCGTGATCGGCCTGGTAGGCATCGGGAAGATCGGCGCCAGCGTGGCGCGCATTGCGCACGGCTTCGGGCTGCGCGTGATTGCGCACGATCCGCTGCTGGACGCCGCGACCATCCGCAGCCGCGGAGCCGAGCCCGTGGCGCTGGACGAGTTGCTGGCGCAATCCGACATCGTGTCGCTGCATTGTCCGCTGGATGCGTCCACGCGCGGACTGTTCGGCGCCCAGGCCTTCGCGGCGATGAAGCGCGGCGCGGTGTTCGTGTCGACGGCGCGCGGCGGCATCCATGACGAGAACGCGCTGCACGACGCGCTGCGCAGCGGACACCTGCGGGGCGCCGGGCTCGACGTGTGGGAACAGGAACCACCCGATCGTTCGGCCCCATTGCTGGCACTGGACAACGTCGTGGCGACGTTTCATACCGCCGGGGTGACGCACGAAGCGCGGCGCAACGTCGCGCGATCATCCGCGAACCAATTGGCCGCAATGCTGCGGGGCGAAAGGCCGCCGCAGCTCGTCAATCCGGAAGTCTGGCCGCGGGCCGCCCAACGCATTGCCAATCTGACATAACAAGGCGGCATGCGCGCCTGTCCGCGCCGCAAGGCCGGCGCAGGCCCATGACCGCCACGACAACCCCAAGGAGACAACCATGCAACACCAGAACAATCAACGACAGCACAATCAACGACGCCACAAGCGCCACACGCTGCGCATCCTGGCGACCTTCCTGGCAGGCGCCGCGCTTTGCTCGGGCGCCGCGCAGGCGGCCGGCTATCCCGATCGACCGATCAATCTGATCGTGTCCTACGGCCCCGGCGGCGGCACCGACCTGGTGGCGCGGATGATGGCCCCGTATCTGCAGAAGCACCTGGGCGGCGACGCGCGCATCGTGGTGTTGAACCGCCCCGGCGCGGGCGGCGCCATCGGCTTCGCGGAACTGGCCCGCGCCCAGCCCGACGGCTACACCATCGGCTTCATCAATACGCCCAACCTGCTGACGATTCCCATCGAACGCAAGACCGGCTTTACGTGGCGCAGCTTCGACCTGCTGGGCAACCTGATCGACGATCCCGGCGCGTTCACGGTGTTGCAGGACAATCCGCTGAAGAGTCTTGCCGACCTGACGGCCTATGCCAAGACGAATCCCGGCAAGGCCACGGTCGGCACCACCGGCACGGGGTCGGACGATCACCTGGCCATGCTGCGATTCGAGCGCACCTCGGGCACCAAGCTCAGCCACATCCCCTATAAGGGGGCTGGGGAGGTGCGCGGCGCGCTGGCAAGCGGCGAAATCACCATCGGAGCCATCAACGTCGGCGAAGCGCTCCAGTACCAGAAAGGCGGCACGCCCCTGCGATTCCTCGGGCAGATGGGCAAAACGCGCTCGGCGGCATTACCCGACGTGCCGACCTTCAAGGAACAGGGCTTCGATTTTGAACTGGCCTCGCTGCGCGGCCTGGCCGCGCCCAAGGGCCTGCCCGACGATGTGCGCACCAAGCTGGTCACGGCCGTGAAGCGCACCGTGGACGATCCGGAGTTCCAGGCCAAGGCCAGGGAGATGTTCGCCCCGCTGCGCTACCTGCCGCCCACGGACTACGCCAAGGAGCTGGCGGCGGGCGAGGCCGAGTTCCAGCAGCTTTGGAAAGACGCGCCGTGGCTTGACAAGTAATCGCCCTCAGCGCAGCGCCGCCAGCATCAAGTCCAGATTCTGCACCGCCGCGCCCGACGCCCCTTTGCCCAGATTGTCGAAGACGGCGGTCAGGAGCGCCTGGCCGTGCTGCGCATTGCCGTACACCGCCAGGCGCAGGTCGTTGGTGCCATTCAGGACCTGCGGATCCAGGTGCGTATGGGACGCGGCGTCCTCGGTCGCCACCACCTGCACATGGGCCGCGCCGGCATAGTGGCGTTGCAGGACGCCGTGCAGCGCCGCGGCGTCCACGCCCGCCGGCAGCAGGCGCAGGTGCAGCGGCACCGTCAGGACGATGCCCTGGCGGAAGGCGCCATACGACGGCACGAAGACCGGGCGCTGCGACAGGCCGGCGTGGCGCTGGATCTCGGGCGTGTGCTTGTGCGCCAGACCCAACCCATAGACCTGGAAATCGGGGCCGCGCGCGCCTTCCGGGTCCTCGTACGCCTGCACGCTGGCGCGGCCGCCGCCCGAATACCCTGACACGGCATGCACGACCGCCGGATAGTCCGCGGGGACCAGGCCAGCCTGGACCAGCGGACGCAGCAACGCAATCGCCCCGGTGGGATAGCAGCCGGGATTGCTGACGCGCTGCGCGTGGGCAATGCGTTCGGCCTGGCCCTCGCTCATTTCCGGAAAGCCGTACACCCAGCCGTCATCCGTGCGGTGCGCGGAGCTGGCGTCGATGATGCGCACCTTGGGGTTGACGACGGAGGCGGCCGCCTGGCGCGCGGGTTCGTCGGGCAGGCACAGGATCGCGATGTCGCTGGCGTTGATCGCCTCGGCGCGGCGCTGCGGGTTCTTGCGGTCGGCCTCGGGCAGCGTGAGCAGGCGCAGATCGGTACGGCCGTGCAGCCGTTCATGGATCTGCAGGCCGGTCGTGCCCTGGTCGCCGTCGATGAAAACAAGGGGTTGGGTCATGATGCTGTCCGCGTGGTTCGAGGTTGCCTGATGCGCTCAGGAAGGGCTTTATCTTCGATCCGGGATGCCGATAAGAAAAGTCGAATATCATGACCGTTCAATTCAGCTTTTCTGAACGATAGCTTTTCTGAACGACACAAGCGGCGCGCAAGGCATAAACGCCCCAGCGCCCCAGCACCCCAACGCCCAGCCCCCCGGATCTGCAATGCGAGAAATCAGCCTGGACCGCCTGCGCACCCTGGTCGCGATCGCCGACCTCGGCTCGTTCGCCGATGCCGCGCGCGCCCTGCACCTGGCGCCGCCCACCGTCAGCCTGCACGTGGCGGACCTGGAAGACCGGGTCGGCGCGCCGCTGCTTACGCGCAAGCGTGGCCAGGTCCGGCCCACGGCCATCGGCGAAACGCTGCTGGATCGCGCCCGCCGCCTGCTGGCCGAAGCCGATCAGGCGCTGGACGACGTGCAGCGGCAGGTGCAGGGGCTGGCCGGCCGGGTGCGCCTGGGCGCCTCGACCGGCGCCATCGCGCATCTGCTGCCGCAGGCGCTGGAAACGCTGGGGCGCGACCACCCCGGCATCGACGTGCAGGTGGCGGTGCTGACGTCACAGGAAACCTTGTTGCGGCTGGCCAACGGCACCCTGGACGTGGGACTGGTGGCGCTGCCGCAGCCGCCGCTGGACGGGTTGGTGCTGCGCCCCTGGCGCCGCGACCCGGTGATGGCCTTCCTGCCCGCGGCCTGGAAGGCGCCCGCGCGCCTCACGCCGGCCTGGCTGGCCGAGCGGCCGCTCATCCTGAACGACGCCAGCACGCGGCTGTCGCGCCTGACGGGGGAATGGTTCGCCGCCGCCGGGCTCAATCCCCGCGCGCGCATCCAGCTGAACTACAACGACGCCATCAAGAGCCTGGTGGCCGCGGGCTACGGCGCCACCCTGCTGCCGCACGAAGCCACCGCGCCGCAGCCCGACCCGCGCGTCATCATGCGGCCGGTGCGCCCCGCCCTGTGGCGCCCGCTGGGCATGGCGCACCGCGCCGGCCAAGTGGAGCAGGCGACGCAGCATGTGCTGGATGTGCTGTGGGAACTGCGCGCTTCCGGCGGCCGCGCCATGGCCGCGTGACGCGCGGCCGGTCGTGGCGCGGGCCCGCACGCAGAGACCCAGAGGCGCAGAGCGTTTGCGATAAATCATCTATATCGCTGCACGACCTAGATTAGAATCGCGCCGTGAACGCCTCTCCGACTCCTCCCCGACTGTCCGCCGCCGACTACGAACTGCTGGCGGACTTCCGTTATGCGCTGCGCAAGTTCGCGGCGTTCAGCGAAAGCGCGGCAGCCGCCCTGGACCTGATGCCGCAGCAGCACCAGGCCTTGCTGGCCATCAAAGGCACCCGCAAGAATGCGCCCGGGCGGCGCGGACTGTATGTCGGAGAAATCGCCGATCGCCTGCTGATCCGGCCCCACACCGCCGCCGAACTGGTGGGGCGCCTGGCGCGGCTGGACCTGGTCCAGCGCGAAGCCGACCCCGAAGACGGTCGCCGCGTGGAGGTCGTGCTGACGACCAAGGGCGAACGCACGCTCGAAGACCTGTCCGCCGCGCACCTGGAAGAACTGCACGCCATGCGCCCGCTCCTGACGCGGCTGCTGGCGCGCATGGGCGCCGACACCGGCCCGACCTGATCCGGCCCCACCCCGCGCGCTGTCCCGCCTGCCGGGCATAAGCCCATGCCGCCCGGCAATCTGCCTCGTGATAAAGTGTCGCCCCGCGATATATCTTTGACTCGCGAGGAGAGACTGTTTTGGGTGTTGCATTCAAGCGCTGGCTGGGCTCGTTCGCGCCGGCGCCGGTGGGCGTCAACGGGCGCGAGAAACTCTACGGCGTGTTGGGCGCGCTGCTCGGCCTGTTCTGCACCGAGTGGGTGGGCCGCCATGCGCTGGGCGCCGCCAATCCCTGGTTCATCGCGCCGATGGGCGCGTCCGCCGTGCTGCTGTTCGCCGCGCCCGCCAGCCCGCTCGCCCAGCCGTGGTCGCTGATGGCGGGCAACCTCGTGTCGGCCCTGATCGGCGTCTTCTGCGCCCAGTTCATTGCCCCGCCGGGCGTAGCCGCGGCCGTGGCCGCGGCGCTCGCCATCGGCGCCATGTTCTCGCTGCGTTGCCTGCACCCGCCCGGCGGCGCGGTCGCGCTGACCGCCGTGCTGGGCGGACCCGCCGTCGCCAAGCTGGGCTTCGGGTTCGCGCTGTGGCCCGTGGCGCTGAACTCCGCCATCCTCCTGTGCATCGCCGTGGTCTTCAATGGCGCGCTCAAGCGCAACTACCCGCGCCGCCATGCGGAGCCGGCCGCCGGCCACCACACGCGCGATCCCATCCCAAGCGCCCGCCTGGGCTTTTCACTTTCCGACCTGGACGCGGCGCTGAGCCAGCGCGGCGAGCTGCTGGACATCAGCAAGGAAGACCTGGAGGAAATCGTGCTCGACGCCGAACTGCGCGCCAGCGTGCGGCGCTTTGGCGACGTGCGCTGCGCCGACATCATGTCGCGCGACGTGGTCACGGTCAGGGAACAGGATCCGCTGGACTACGCCGTCCGCCTCTTCGACCGGCACCGCCTGCAGGCCCTGCCCGTGCTCGATTCGGCGGGCCGCTATGCCGGGATGGTCGCCCAGGGCGACGTGCTGGCGCGCAGGAGCCGGCTGACGCCGGTCGCCGCCGACGCCCAGCCCGCGTCCGATCTGCTGGTGGCGGACTGCATGCGTAGCGAAGTGCCCTTCGCCACGCCCGGCCTGCCCGCGATCGAACTGGCCCGCCCGATGTCCGACAGCCTGCACTGCGTGCCCGTGCTGGACGAGGCGCGCACGCTGCTGGGACTGGTGACGCAGTCCGATCTGGTGGCGGCGCTGTACCAGATGGCGGTGTCGGCCAATTCCCGGCCCGCGGACGACGCCAGCCCGCACCAGCGGGCGGCCTGACCCTCCGTAGCCCTACGGATTCCGGCGCGCGTTTGCCGCAAGGCATAATTCCGGGCGTGAATCCCTTCTCGCGCACGCGCGCCCTCTTCTGCTGGCTGGCCCTGTTCTGTGCGGGCGCGATCTGGATCGCGCGCCAGGAATACGTGGACCAGTACGAACGCTTCTTCCAGAGCACCAGCATTGCCCAGCGCATGCTGAGCCAGAAGACGGTGCAGCATGAAGCCGTGCTTGCCACGCTGGCGGCGCTGTCGCACCCGCCCGCTCCGGAGCGTCTCTATCCCAGCCTGCAGCCCGCGATGCCCCAACTGCTGGGGCTGGGCCATCTGCCCGGCGGCGTCTGGGCCGGCAGCCAGCCAGAGCCGCCCGGCCTGTCCGCCGCGGCGGGGCGCGCGCAACAGCTTGGCCGTCCCGTGACCATGCCCGTGGACGGCGCGCGCTACTGGCTGGTTTCGCCGTCCGGGTGGAGCCTGCTCATCGACGCGCGCCAGCTCGTGCCCCCAGCCGACTTTCCGCCCGGCCTCGGCCACCTGACCCTGACGGTGGATCGCGAACCCCTGTCCCTGCTGGACAAGCCGTCCGAAGGCGGCCTGCCCGGCTGGACGCTGGCGCTGCAAAAGCCGCTGGGCGCGGCAAGCCAGCCGTTCCCGATGCGCAGCACCCGCACGCTCACCCCCGCCACCTGGCCGTGGACGGCCTGGCTGGGCTGGGCCGCGGCCAGCGGCCTGCTGGTGGCCGGCGCCGCCGCCTGGCAACGCTCGCGCGCCGAAGCGCGCCGCCAGCAGGAACAGGCGCGTCTCGCGGCGATGGCGCGGCTGAGCACGCTGGGCGAAATGGCCGCCGGCATCGCCCATGAACTCAATCAGCCGCTGACCGCCATCCTGGCGCAGACGCGCGCCGCCGAGCGTCTGCTGGATGACGACGAGGAACGGCCCGCCGTGCGCCACGCCCTGCTGGCCAGCGCCGAACAGGCCAGGCGCGCCGCCGACATCATCAGCCGCATGCGCGCGCTGGTGCAGCCCAGCCCGCCCGCGCGGCGCGAGGCCCTGGATCCCGACGCGCTGGTCGCGTCGCTGCGCTTTCTGCGCGAACCCGAACTCGCCAGGCAAGGTATCCGCCTGACCTGGACCAACGCCACGCCCGGCGCGCGCCCGCTGGGCGACCGCGTGGCGCTGGAGCAGATTCTGCACAATCTGGTCCAGAACGCGGCGGACGCGCTGGCCGGCGTCCCGGGGGCGCGCCACATCGCGCTCGAAGGCCGGGCGGTGGACGGCACTTACCAGTTCAGCGTCAGCGACACCGGGCCGGGCATCGCCGCCGACGCGCTGCCGCGCCTGTTCGCCCCGTTCTACACCACCCGCGAGCAGGGCATGGGCCTGGGCCTCGCGCTGTGCGACACGCTGGCCGGCTCCATGGACGGCCGCATCGCCGCGCGCAATCTCAGCCCGGCGGGCGCCTGCTTCACCGTGAGCCTGCCGCAAGCGGGCGTCCCCGCATGACGCCAAACGACCAATCCCCCCTGGTGTACCTGGTGGACGACGACGACGCGGTCCGCGACGGCCTGGCGCTCTTGCTGCGCAGCGTCGGCCTGCGCAGCGCGGGCTTCGGCGATCCGATGGCGTTCCTGGACGCGCTGGCGCAGCCTGCGATCGGCTGCGTGGTGCTGGACATCCGCATGCCGGGCATCAGCGGGCTGGACGTGCTGGCCCGGCTTGCCGAGCGGTCCGACCTGCCCGTGGTCATGTTGACCGGCCACGCCAACGTGGACCTGTGCCGCCGCGCCTTCAAGGGCGGCGCGATGGAGTTCCTGCAAAAGCCGGTCGACGACGACGTGTTCCTCGACGCCGTGCAGGCCGCCGTGCGCACCCACATCGCCAGCCGCGAACGGCTGGCCGTGACGCAGGCGGCGGCGGACCGCCTCGCGCGCCTGTCCGGACGCGAACACGAGGTGCTGGCGCGCATCGTGCGCGGCATGAGCAACAAGGAAATCGCCCGCGAATTCGCGCTCTCGCCGCGCACCGTCGAGACCTACCGCGCCAATGTCTTCGCCAAGCTGGAAGCCGACTCGCTCGCCCAGCTCATCCGCCAGTACGCGAGCCTGCTGGATTGAAGCGGCCTCCGTAACGCTACGGAGACGCGCGCGTAGTCGGGCGTATACCGCCCGCGCGGCCTTTTGGCCACACTGTCTGCTCCTTACCGCACCACCCCTACAAGGATGCAGACACCATGATGAAACGTTCCCTCGCCGCCCTGATTTCGACGGTCGCTTGCGCCAGCGCCGCCCACGCCGCGGTGCTGAGCGAAAGCAACCTGTCGATGGCCGACGCGCAGAAGCTGGCCACCGCGACCGTCGCCGCCTGCCAGGCCAAGGGCTACAACGTCAGCGCCGCCGTCGTGGACCGCGCCGGCCTGCTCAAGGCATTCGCGCGCGCCGACAACGCCGGCCCGCACACCATCGAAGCCAGCCGCGCCAAGGCCTTCACGGCCGCGTCGGCCAAGACGCCGACGCTCGCCATGCTGGAGAACACGCAGAAGAATCCGGGCGCGGCCACCCTGACCGACATCCCGGGCTTTCTGGTCCTGGGCGGCGGCGTCCCCATCAAGGCTGGCAATGGCGTGATCGGCGCCATCGGCGTGGCGGGCGCGCCCGGCGGCCACCTGGACGCGCAATGCGCCGAGGCCGTGCTGGAAGAAAACGCGGCGCTGTTCAAGTAAGCGCACGTTGGCGTCATTGATCGCGAGGGCGCAATGGCGGGATGACGCAATGGCGGGATGACGCGATACGGGGCCGGGCGACAACCGCCGCCCGATTCCCTCAGCGCTTGAGCGCCCTCAGTCCTGGCGCTCTCGCGCCACCGCGCTGGCCAGCGCCAGATGCTTGCCCAGCAGCATCGCGTCCGCCGCGGCCGGATCGCGCCGTTGCAGGCGCTCCAGTTCCGTGGGCTCCAGGTTCGCGGACCGCACCAGCGACATCAGGTCGCGCGTGCGGGTCTCAAGCACCGGCGTCAGGGTGTCTTCCGTCAGCTCGCCCTTCACGTACGCCTGCACCCGCGTGGACAGGTTGCGCGTGTGCGTCAGGGTCGCTTCGGCCAGCAGGCCCTGCTCGTAGCGGATGCCGGTCTGGCTGGTGACTTCGTCCTTGATCTGGTGGAAGCGGTAGTACTGCGAATCCTTGTCCTGCGTCAGATCTAGCTTTTGCTGCGGCGTCAGCGCGGTGTGGAAGCTGGCGGTCAGGTTCGCGCGCTGTTCCTGCCTGACGCCCAGGTCGAACAGGGGCCGGCCGCTCACGCTGCTGCTTTGCGAGACCTGATAGGTGAACTGGTCGATTTCGCCGGTCTTGTAGGGATTGCTGGCCGTCATGGTCTGCGAGACCGAGGCCGAGAAATCCGCCACGCCCGACAACAGGCTGCGGTAGGTGTAGCCGGCCGACGCAATGCGCGGCGCCTGGCTGGACGGGGCGGCCGCCGCGTCGTAGCTCTGGTGCAACTGCGCAAACGCATCCTTGAAGATCGACATCAGCGCCTCGTCGCCGCGGCCCCGGGTGCGCGCGGCCTCGAACTGCTGGAGGTAGTTGCCCACTGCCGCGGCGCGCTGCTGCGCGTTGCCAAAGAGCGCGGATTTGCTTACGTCGACGTCCACTTTCACGACGCCTTCGGCGTTCTTGACGGTCAGCGACCGCTGCGTGCTGTCCGCGACGAATTCGACAGACTGCGACACGACGCCTTGGGCGGTCGTGGTGGCCTGTAGCGACACCGAGGACAGGACCGCCGTGTCGAACTTGCCCAGGCTGGACCAGGCCATGCGCGGCGGCACCGATGCCAGGCCGTCCACGGCATCCTGGAATGCCTTGGACAGGCCGGCGATGGCGTTGCGCTCGGCTTCCGTCAGCTCGCCTTCGGCCACGTCGATCTGCACCTCCAGGCCATCGGGGCCGCTGCGCAGGCCCACTTCCACCTTCACGCCGCTGGCCGTGGTGATGCGCAGCGTATAGGCATCCTCGGGCTGCGCGGACGCGCCGGCTTGCAAGGCGCCCAGTGCGTCCACCTGGGCAGCGCCCGGTGCGAACGTGGCGGACTGCGAAAAATTGCCGCCGTCGGTCTTGAAACGGTCCAGCAGCGCCGCGGCGACGCCTTCCACGCGGCCGGCCAGCGTGCGGGCCGAGACCGTGTTGGCAATAGTGGCGGAAACCGCGTCCGCCGCGTCGCGCGCCAGCGTCACGCCTGCCGCGACGGGCTGCGGCGTGTAGGTCAGCGCCGGGGACGCGCCCTGGCCCAGCGTGACGGTCGTGGAAGCGGGCACGACGGCCACGTCTTCTCGGGGAACCGCGCGGATCACGCCGGCTGCCGGCGGCGCCAGGCCGATCGTGGTGACGGCGCTGGTGGGGGCAACGGATGTCATGACGTCTCTTCCTCCTTGGGAACCGCGGGCATGCATGCGCGCCCGGCCGGGATCCCATGGGAAATGTAACGGCAGCAATCCGCCAGACTTAAACCCGCCAGACTTGCCAGACTCATGACTGAGGGCGGGCGCACCCGGCGCGCGGACGGCGCGCCGTCTGGGCCGTTGACCGCGCCACCCGCTCGGCCTTCAGCGTGGAGCCTTCAACGTTCAACGTTCAACGTTCAACGTTCAACGTTCGGCCCGGGTCGATTCGTAGAGGAACCAGGTGCGGCGCTCGGCCTCGTCGATCCAGTTCTCGATCAGGCTGGTCGAGGCGACGTCATTGTGGCTCTCGCACACGGCGTGGGTGGCGCGCAGAAAGCCCGTCAGGCGGCGGTTGTCGTCGGCCAGCTCGGCCAGCATGTCCTCGGGCGTGACGTAATCGGCGTCGTTGTCGAGCAGGCGCTGCAGGCGCTGGATATGGCCGATCGAACGCAGCGTCGTGCCGCCGATCTTGCGGGCGCGCTCGGCGATGGCGTCGGTGGTGGCGAAGATCTCGTCGCCCTGCTCATCCAGCATGAGGTGGTAGTCGCGAAAGTGCGGGCCCGAGACGTGCCAGTGAAAGTTCTTGGTCTTCAGATACAGCGCGAACATGTCGGCCACCAGGGCCGTCAGCGCGGCGGCGATGTCGATCCTGGCCTGCGCGCCCAGGTCGGAGGGCGTGTGCAGGGGGGCGGTCATGCGGGATTGAAGCGAAAGATCGTTCATGGATTTCTCCGGGTTGGCTGCGGAAACCGGGCATCGATTTCCGATGGAAACCAGCATAGCGACGGCCTTGCGCCGGAAAAATCGGCTCATCGTTTCCTCGGCTCATACCAAGGTTTACCCGGAAAATACGGGTGTTTCGTGGCAAAGTTCGCGGATAATGTGCGCGTCTCATTGCGCGCCCCTGGTTTTCCGCCCGATCCGCGCGCTCCCAACCAGAGGTGGATCTTGCTCACGTCACCACTCGGCCGCACGCCTGGCCAGCCGCCGCGGTCGCGTCCCGACGCGCCGGAGACGGCCGGCCCGCGCCGCATGCAGTTCCTGTTCCGCGCGGCCGCGCTGGTCCTGGCGCTGGTCATCGCGCTGGTCGACACCTTCACCGACTTCGACGGCGCGGTCGCGGTGCTGTATGTGGTGGTCGTGCTGCTGGCGGCGCGCACCTCGCGGCGCCTGGACATCATCGTGGCCGGCGCCGCCGGCATCGTGCTCACCATCTCCGCCTATCTGAACTCGCACGGGCTGAACCACGTGGGCTCGCCCACCGCGCGGGCGCTGGTCAGCCTGGCGGCCATCGGCATCACCGCCCTGCTCGCGCTCCAGAACCAGCATGCGACGCGCCGGCTGGCGTCGCAGGCCCGCCTGCTCAATCTGTCGCACGACATGATCTTCGTGCGCGACCATCACGGCGTCATCACGTTCTGGAACCGCACCGCCGAGGACGTCTACGGGTGGCCCGCGAACCTCGCCCTGGGCCGCATCGCCGACACGCTGCTGCAGACCCGCTACCCCGATCGCCGCGAGGCCATCGAGGCCGAACTGCTGGCCACGGGCGCCTGGGACGGCACGCTGGAACAGAAGACCCGGGCGGGCGCCACCCTGGTGCTTGAAAGCCGCTGGGTGCTGCAGCGCGACCATCATGGCCGCGTGACGGGCGTGATGGAAACGCACCGTGACGTCACCGACCGCAAGGCCGCCTATGCCGCCCTGGTCAGCAGCGAAAGGCGCTATCGGCGCATGTTCGACGCCAGCCGGATCGGCGTCGTCCAGGAGGACTGGCGCGCCGTGCGCGCCGCGCTGACCGCCCTGGGCATCATGGACGGCCCCGCCCTCACCGCGCACCTGGCCCGCCATCCCGAGTTCATCGGCCAGGCGCGCCTGCTGACGAAGGTCGATGACATGAACCCGGCGTTTCTCGCGATGGTCGGCCGCTGCGGCCCGGCGCCCGGGCTGGAGTCGGTCGACGACATCCTGTGCGATGACGACCGCATGTACGCGCAGTCCCTGCTGGCGTTCGCGCAGGGCGAGGCCTTCCACGAAGGCGAGACCGAGGTCGTGCGCCCGGACGGCGCGCGCGTGCCGGTGCTGTTCACGATCACCTTTCCGTCGGCGGACGACCCGGACGGCGCCGTGCTCGTATTCGTGGTGGACAACACCGAACGCAGGCAGGCGCAGGACGCGCTGCTGCTGGCCCAAACCGAACTCGCGCACGCCGCGCGCGTGGCGACGCTGGGCGAACTGACCGCCTCCATCGCGCACGAGGTCAACCAGCCGCTGATGGCGGTCGTGACCAGCGGCGACGCGGGAATGCGCTGGCTGCGCCGTCCGCAGCCAGACCTGCACGAAGTCGAGCTGGCGATGGCGCGCATCGTCTCTGAAGGCCGGCGCGCCAGCGAGATCGTCAAGCGCATCCGCGCGTTCCTGAGCAAGGCGCCGGTGCAGCAGGCGCCGCTGGACATCGGGACCGTCATCGAAGAGGCCACGCGCCTGGTGGCCCACGAGCTCACGCGCGAACGCGTGGCGCTGCAGGTCGAGATCGCGCCCGGCCTGCCGCCCATCACGGGCGATCGCATCCAGCTGCAGCAGGTGCTGGTCAACCTGATGGTCAATGCCAGCCAGGCCATGGCCGGCCAGACGCGGCCGCGCCAGTTGTCCGTCCGCGCGGCGCGCCGGGAGGACGGCATGGTCGCGATAACCGTGACCGACACCGGCCCCGGCATCGCCGCGGACGACCTGGAACGTCTGTTCGATCCGTTTTTCACCACCAAACCGCAAGGCATGGGCATGGGCCTGCCGATCTGCCGCACCACGGCGCAGGCGCATGGCGGCAGCCTTGCCGTCGACAGCACGCCGGGCGCAGGCGCGGCATTCACGCTGACACTTGCGGCCACGCAGGGGAACCCTTCCGCATGAACCACCGAACCCCACCGACTTCCGGCACCGCCGCCCCGCCCTCGCAGGTCATCGTGGTCGATGACGAGGCCAGCGTCCGCGACTCGCTCGACAGCCTGTTCCGGTCCGTCGGCCTGCGCACCACGCTGTGCGCGTCGCCCGCCGAACTGCTGCAGGCGCCGATCCCGGACGCGCCGGGCTGCATCGTGCTGGACGTGCGGCTGCCCGGCATCAGCGGCCTGGACTTCCAGGACCAACTGGCGCGGCACGGCATCGACCTGCCCATCGTGTTCCTCACCGGCCATGGCGACATCCCCATGACGGTGCGCGCCATGAAGGCCGGCGCGGTCGACTTCCTTTCCAAGCCATTTCGCGAACAGGACATGCTGGACGCCGTCGCCGCCGCGATCGAACGCGACACCCAGCGCCGTTCCCGCGACGCCGCGATGGACGGCCTGCGCGCCCGCTACGACACCCTCACCCCGCGCGAACGCGAGGTCATGGCGCACGTGGTGTCGGGGCTGATGAACAAGCAGGTGGCCGGGCTGATCGGCCTGAGCGAGATCACGGTCAAGATCCACCGCGGCCACGTGATGCGCAAAATGGGGGTGCGGTCGCTCGCCGACCTGGTCCGCCATGCCGAGGCGCTGGGCATTTCCGCGCCTTGACGGTGCCGGGGACAAACCTCTGTATGATTTTCCTGGCGGTTGCAAAGGTTCATAAGGAGACTTGCCGGGCATCGGATGCGCAATGTGATCCGTCCGGGCCGAAGGATCTTCCTACATGAATCACACTCCCACTATCGCGGTTGTCGACGACGACGATGGGGTCAGAATCTCGCTGTCCAGCCTGTTGCGCTCGCTCGGCTACGAGGTGCGGGCCTACGGCTCGGGGCCCGACTTCCTGAACGACCGGGGCGCGGGCGACCCCGACTGCATGATCACGGACGTCCAGATGGCGCCCATGACGGGCGATCAGCTCCAGGCGGAACTCATCGCCGCCGGACGCCGCTTTCCCCTGATCTTCATGACCGCCTTTCCCACCGAGGCCGCGCGCCTGCGGCTGCTGGCGCTGGGCGCCTGTGCCTACCTGGACAAGCCCGTCGATGGCGAGGCCATGGCCCGGTGCGTGGCCGATGCCTTGCGGCACGGACGCGACGCGACGAATTAGCGGGAAGCGGCGGAAAACGGCGGGAGGCGGCGGATTGGACACATCCGCCCGCGGCGCCCGCCTATACCTTTGTATTACGCGCCAAGCCCAGCGTAGGATGTTCCGGGAACGCATAAGGCCCTAGTCTATCCCTGCGGTCCAACCAACCCGGAGAATCCCGACATGAGCACGATCACCACCCCCGATGGCGTTGAAATCTTTTTCAAGGACTGGGGCCCCAAGACAGCCCAGCCCATCATGTTCCACCATGGCTGGCCGCTGTCCAGCGATGATTGGGACACGCAGATGCTGTTCTTCCTCGCCCAGGGCTTTCGCGTCATCGCGCACGACCGGCGCGGACATGGACGTTCCAGCCAGGTCAGCGACGGCCACGACATGGACCACTACGCGGCCGACGCGGCGGCCGTGGCCCAGCACCTGGACCTGCGCAACGCCGTGCACATCGGCCACTCCACGGGCGGCGGAGAAGTCGCCCGCTATGTCGCCCGCCATGGCGAACCGCAAGGCCGCGTCGCCAAGGCCGTGCTGGTCAGCGCCGTGCCTCCCCTCATGGTCAAGACGGACGCCAACCCGGGCGGCACGCCGATCGAAGTGTTCGATGGCTTTCGCAAGGCGCTGGCCGACAACCGCGCGCAGTTCTTCCTGGATGTCGCCGCGGGCCCGTTCTACGGTTTCAACCGCGATGGCGCCAAGGTGTCGCAGGGCGTGATCAACAACTGGTGGCGCCAGGGCATGATCGGCGGCGCCAAGGCGCACTACGAAGGCATCAAGGCTTTCTCGGAGACCGACCAGACCGAGGACCTGAAGGCCATCACCGTGCCCACGCTGGTGATGCACGGCGACGACGACCAGATCGTGCCCATCGACGACGCGTCGCGCCTGTCGGTGAAGCTGCTCAAGAACGGCACGCTGAAGGTCTACCCGGGCTTTCCTCACGGCATGCTCACGACCCATGCCGACGTGATCAACGCGGACCTGCTCGCGTTCATCAAGAGCTGATCAGTTCGCCTTCTGATCCTCGCCCGCATAGCCATCGATGTACGCCCGGCCCGAGCAGCGCACCATCGCCACGCAGGCCGGGCTTCCCGTTTTTGCGATGCAGGCCGCGCGCGAGGCATCGCGGGCGGCTTTCGGATCGGGGTCGAGCGCGGTGAAGCTCGTGCCCCGGCCCTTGATTCCCTTGGCCCAGGCCAGGCCGACGCAGCTATCGGTGTAGGTCAGCACCTTCCTGCAGCCTTGGCAGTCGTCCCATTCCAGCAATTGCGACAGCGCGTCCTTCTCGTGGGGATAGCCGTCGGCATAGACCAGGTCGCCGGTCTCCTTTTCGGCGATGGCGCCCCAGTACTCTCGTTCGTCCATCCGCGCCGACAGGCTTTCCAGGTCGGCGGGCGTGGCCTTGACGGGCGCCTGCAGGTCGGCCGCGCTGTAACCCGGACCCACGCACAGCGGCATGGTCGAAAGGCGGCACTTTCCGTCGGGGCTGGCGGCGGTGCAGCGGCGGATGGCCTTCTTGGCGGCCATCTCGGGCGACACGCTGTTGCCCGGAAACAGGTCCTGCACGGAATTGCGGGCATAGACCATGCAACTGTCGGAAAACCAGCTCAGCACCTTGCACTCCTTGCCCCCCGCCTTGCGGCATTGGGCCAGGGCCGCGGCTTCGGCCGCCTTGCCGTCGGTTTCGGGCAGCACCCAGAAAATCCTGGAATGCTTGCCGTCGGTGGCGATGCCGCCGTAGAGCTTTTCGGCGGCATGGGCGGCCGGGGAAGCCAGTCCCGCCACCAGGACGAGTGTGGCGAAGGCGGCGCGAAGCAAGGCAGATAGGCGAGCGGGCATGATCGTCAGGAAGTCCGTGGAATTGGGCGGGAAAATCTTATCCCAGCGCGCCTCGGTTCCGTCCCTCTATGAGACGCCCGTCCCGGCATATTAGGTAACAAATTTCACATCTGCCGGACCGGACTCCGCCCCCGTTTATCGGTAAAAATGTGGCACTTTTTGAAGCCGGCCGTCAGCACCCAGGCCGTGCGAACCTGCGCACCGGCCGACAGGGCGCGGTTCTCGTGTCACGAACAGAAACAAACGGCGCCGCGCCGCTCGCATTGTGCAGAGCGGCAGGCGGCCAGTCTCGGAGCCTGGACACCCGCATGAACACGCCACAGCATCCCCTTCCCCGCCGCGGACGGCGCTTTTTGTTTGCGGGGGTTCTGACCGCGCTGGGCGTGGCTGGCTGCGCGCCGATGCCCACGGGCGGCAGTTCCACCCTGCCTTCGCTCAGCCAGGTGTTCAAATCGGGGCTTTCGTTCTCGCCCAGCGTGAACGTGGCCAAGAACATGGAAGGCCGTTCCATCGACGACGCCATCGCCGCGCTGGGCGAACCGTCCCGCATCCGGCCCGTCGGCAACACGATGGAGCTGGAATGGTCCGACTACCAGTCCGCCCCGTACTCGGAATGGGTCGTGGACAGCTCCAGTCAGCAGGTCGTGGGCATGATCCCCGGCAACCGGAACAGCGCGCCCACGCCGGTGTTCCAGACCAACACCACCGGCCACTATGCCAACCGCACCCGCATCTACGAATGCACGGTGCGGATGCGCATGCAGAACAGCCTCATCGTCGACACCTCCGTCGACGGCAATGTCTGCCCCGAGTTCATCTCCGCCCTGCGCAAATGGGCGGGCGAAGCCGAAGCCAGGAATTACGTGGTGAAGTGAGGCACGGGGCGCGGCTGCGCCCACGCGCTGTCCGCATCCCCGCGCGCCAACCGGCGCCGGGTCGCCACCGCCATCCAGGCAAAACCCAATCCCACTGCCAGCGCGGTCGCGTCGACTCCCAGCGCGGCAGGCGACGCGTGTGCCCACAGCCCGCTCGCGGGCCAGAGCAGGCCCAGCAACGACGTCGCGGGGATGGCAAGCGTCAGGGCCGCGGCCAGCCTCAGCAGATGCACGCCCGCGACCGCGCCGCCGCGCAGGAACGACCAGGCGATGCCCGCGAAGAACATCGCGTAGTACGCGCCCTTCAGCCAGGCATCCAGGTCCCCTACCCGTCCGTGCAGCGCCTTGGCCGCGATCATCATCAGCGAAATGCCGCACACGCTGCCCAGGCACACGCCCACGGTCGCCGACGCCATCAGCCGCGTATCCCGCCGCTGCGCCGGCACCTCTCCCGTGCGCCGGTCCGCGCGCTTGCGGCGCGTCTCGATCCAGAGCAGGTTGCCGCTGTAGAACAGCCATGCGCCGGCCAGGCCCAGCAAGAAGTACAGCCACTGCACCGCCGCCCCGCCGAACGACGCCATGTGCAGCGCGAAAAAGCTGCTGATCCACAGGTTGGCCGCGTCCTGTCCCCCGGGCAGGTAGTCGGTGTTCAGGACCTTGCCGCCATACGGATCGATCGCGACGAATCCGCCGCGCGCACGCGGCGAGACCGCGGCCGGATCCTTGCCCCAGATGCGCACCACGGCGCGCGGCGAGGTGACCTGGGCGTATTGCAGCGCGATGGGCTCGAACGACGGCGACAGGCTGCGCGCGCGCGCCAGCAGCTCGGCGGGCGGGAGCATGGCGGACGGGTCGCGCGGCGCGGTGTCCGCCGCCGGTCCCCCGGACCGCTGGAACACCGACGCCAGCTTGCCTTCGTACATCAGCCGGTCCTGGATGTCGTAGATCCCGTCGTGAAACGCGAAGACGACCGAGCTGAGCGCCATGACAAGGTGAAACGGCAGCGAAATGATGCCGACCACGTTGTGCGCGTCGAGCCACATGCGCTTGAGATTCCTGCCCACGCGCAGCGCAAAGAAGTCCTTGACCAGCGAAGGCAGCAGCACGATCACGCCGGACACCAGCGCGATCGCGTACAGGGACGCCACCACGCCCATGAACCAGCGGTTCGGGTCGCTGTCCACGGGCAGGCCCACCACGCGATGCAGCACGTCGATGAAGTTGCCCAGCCCGCTGGGGTGCGCCTCCTCGATGCGCACCGCGCCGTCCGCGTCCAGGCGCGCCAGATAGTGCCGCACGGCCGATTCGTCGTGGTCTTCGGCCTGGGGGTCGCGCACTTCCCAGCCCATGCGGGCGGGCACGTTCTCGTCGTCCTGCAGGTGAATGGTGAAGCCCTGGGCCACATCGGGCCGCGCCGCGAGCGTCCTGGCGATGAGGTCGGGCGCCGACTCCAGCGGCGCCAGCCCCGCTGCCGCGTGCGGCGAGGCCCAGCGGGCAATCGGTTCCTTGAACACGGTCAGCGCGCCCGCGTAGAAGGCGATGAAAAGCGCCATCCCGGTCAGGATGCCCGTCCAGGTGTGGACCGATTTGTAGATGCGGATGTAGTCGGCTCGCATGGTCGCGGCCCTCCTGATCAGAGCGCGCCAGCGGCGTAAAGGCCGCCATAGAGCGCCAGGCATGCGCCGCCCAGCCAGCCCCAGGCGCGCAGGCCGCTGCCAAAGAAATAGACGGTGGAAAGAATGCCCAGCCATAGGGGCGGCACCAGCCACATGGCCAGCTGCGAGCGCGTGGCAAGCGGCACGCCGGCGGTCAGCGCCGCCAGCAGCACGCTGGCGCCCAGCGCGATGGCCAGGCCCAGCACCGCGCCCGCCAGGCTCTTGGAAATCCAGTCCCGGCGGATGGGCGCGGGCTTGGCGGACTTGGCCGGGTCAGCGGGCTTCATTCGCGTCTCCCCGGCGCAATTGCCGCAGCACGGCGAGGTAAGGAACGAGGCAGAAGAACAGCATCAGCGCCGTGCAGAACACGAACACCGCCGCCAGCACCGTATGGGCCGCCAGGCACCCCCAGGCGCCCAGCGCCAGTAACGCCACGCCGGACACCCGCGCGGGCGCGACGGGCCATGGCGCCGCGCCCCATCGCTGGTTGGGCGACGCACGATAAAGGCAGAAGCAGCCCAGCAACACGGCAGCGAGGATGGAAAGGATCAAGACGGGCATGGTCGACGTTCGAGGAACAAGGGTTTTTGTACCCGCGCGCCCGGATGCAGCAATCCGGGCGCGGCAGGCAGCGGCGTTCAGAAGCTGATCGTGGCCGATGCCATGACGCTGCGGGCCGGGCCCAAGGTCGCGATCGGCGTGGTGTCGCTGAAGATGCCGGCGTAGTAGTACTTGTTGAAGACGTTGTTGACGTTCAGCCGCAGCACCACGTCGCGGCCATTGACCTGCGTGGCGTAGCGCGCGCCCAGGTCGACCTGACCCCATCCCGGGATCTCGATGTTGTTGGCCGAGTCCGCGTATTGGCGCGACGTGGCCTGGATGCGCCCCGACAGCGTCAGGCCCGGCACCCAGGGCGTGTCCCACTCCAGTCCCGTGTTGACCTGCCAGCGCGGCGCGCCCACCGCGGTGTTGCCGTCGTAGCGGCCATACGAGGTCTTGACCTGCGTGCCCTGCGTGTACGTCACGCCGCCCAGCACGCGCACGCCTTGCGCGATCTCGCCGAACGTATTCCATTCCACGCCGCGCACGCGCTTTTCGCCCCCGTCCGCGTAGGTGGGATTGGACGTCGACCCTTCGGTCACCAGCATTGGCTTTTCGATCTCGAACAGCGCCAGCGTGTTGGTGAAGGTGCCGGCATTCCACTTCACGCCCAGTTCCTTCTGCTTGGTCTTATACGGCGCGAAGACTTGTCCGAAGTTGGTCGCGGTGGTGTCGGTGACGCTGTCGCCTTTGCTGAGGCCCTCGACATAGTTGGCATAGAACGACAGGTCCGGGCCCCACGGCTTGACGACGAGGGCGACGGCCGGCGTCACCGCGTCTTTGTCGTAGCGCGCCGTGGTCTTGCCGGTCTTGTCGAAGTTGCTGGTCTTTACGCGCTGGTTGCGCAGCCCGGCGGTCAGACGCAGCTTGTCGTCCAGGAACGACATGGTGTCGACCAGCGCCAGGCTGGTCAGCGTGTTCTCGCTGCTCTTGGGCGCGCTGTCCGGCACCGCCGGCATGACCGGCGTGATGGGATGGTAGATGTTGGACTTGAACACCGAGGCGGGGCCGGTGGCTGAACCGTCCTCCAGCTTGAGGTACGAGGCCTGCAAGACGAGCTCATGCCCCACGCTGCCGGTCCTGAAGCGCGAGCGCAGGCCGCCCTCGGCGGTCATGGCGTCGGTGTAGGCGCGCTGGCCCACCATCTGGCCCGTGAAATTGCCGTTGGCATCGATCTGCCGCGCGTGGGTGCCGTTGATGAGGCCGGACTGGTCGCTGTCGCGCCAGCCGACCCCCGCGAACGCCGAGACGTGCTCGTTGAAACGGTACTCCGCCTGGCCCATCACGGCATTGCTCTGGATGCTGCCGTAGGCGGTGCTGAACTGGTTGATGCGGGGATCGGGCGCGACCGGCACCACGGGGCCGGCAAACCAGAACATGGCGGGCGTGCCGCCGGTGAACGATTCCTGGCTGTGATAGGCGTCGATCGACGCCGTCAGCGCGCTGCCGCGGTAGTCCAGGCCGGCGGACAGGAACTCGCGCTTGCGGGACTGGCCGTCCAGCGTGGTCGCGCCGTCGCTGAACGAGCCATTGACGCGCGCGCCCCATTCATTGTTCGCGCCGTAACGCCGGCCGGCGTCGATGGTGGTACCCAGTTGCCCGTCGGACAGCCAGTTCACGCCGAACGTGGCGGTAGGCGTGTCGGTCGCGCGCTTGGTCACGAGGTTCACCGTGCCACCCACCGCGCCGCTGGGCGCCATGCCGCTAAAGAGCGCATTGGGGCCCTTCAGCACCTCGACCCGCTCGACGAATTCCACGGGCGTGCGCCCCATGGGCGCCAGGCCGTACAGCCCATTGATGGCCACGTCATTCTGATTGACGTCGAACCCGCGGATGCGGAAGTTCTCGTACGCATGGCCGCTGGACGTGGTGAAGCGCACCGACGGGTCGTTCGCCATGACGTCGGCCAGCGTGCGGGCCTGCTGGTTCTTGATCAGCTCGGACGTGTAGCTCGTGACGTTGAACGGCGTGTCCATCACGGACTGGTTGCCCATCAGCCCCAGCCGCGCGCCCTCCGCGACCTGCCCGCCGGCATAGACGGGCGGCAGGTCCCCGCTGTCCACCGCGCCTCCGGTGACCGTCACCGGCTGCAGCGTGGTGGTCGGCTGCGCCTCCTGCGCCCATGCCGCCGGCCACGGCAGCAACATGCTCAACGCGACGCAAGGCGCGATCCGCCCTGCCCGCGACGCGATCAGAAATGGCCTTTCCCCAGACACTTTCCTACCCCTAATAGTTAATGCAAATGCGAATGATAGTCGCTTATGCTACTTTAATTTTCGTTAACAAGGCAGTGTTCTGGGGGTAATAAAGGGGGGGGTTTGCGCTTCGTCAAAGACGATCATGCGGCCCTTTTTTGGGCGACGCGGCGCGGCGCGGCGCTACCCCACCGTCCGCAATTGCTCGGCCAGGAACTCGATGAAGCGCCGGGCCCGCACGGGCGCATGGCGGCCAAAGGCATGCAGCACCGAGACCGGCACGCGCGGCAGCGGCGCGTCCGGCAGCAGCTCGACCAGCCGGCCGGCCGCGATATCCTCGCGCACCGCCAGCCGCAGGATCTGCGCGATGCCCAGGCCGCCCAGCGCGGCGGCGCGCAACGCCGATCCGTCGTCCGTGTCGAACACGCCCTGCGGCTGCACGACCTGGCCGGACGCGAACGTGATGGGAAACGCGCTGCCCGCCAGCATGTAGCGCACGTGTGCATGGCGCGCCAGGTCGTCGATGCCTTGCGGTGTTCCATGGCCAGACAGATAGCCGGGCGATGCCACCAGCACCAGCGGAAGCTCGGCCAACTGGCGCGAATTCAGCTCCGAATCGGCGACGCGGCCGGCCCGGATGGCGAGGTCGAACCCTTCGCGGATCAGGTCGACGTGCCGGTCGGCCAGGCTCATTTCCAGTGTCAGCGCGGGGTGGGCAGGCAGGAACCGGTCCACGATGGGCGCCATCAGCAGCCGTCCCAGGTCGCCGGGCGCGGTGACGCGCAGGCGCCCCTGCGCGGTGGCTTGCGGCTGCATGACCTCGCCGGCGTCTTCAAGCGCGCGCAGCAGCGGCGCGATGCGTTCGTAATACGCCGCGCCTTCGCGCGTCAGCGACAGGACGCGCGTGGACCGCTGGAACAGCCGGACGCCGAAGCGCTGTTCCAGCCGGGCAATGGCCTTGGACACCGCCGAGGGCGAGGACCCCAGAATCCGGCCGGCGGCGCTGAACGAGCCGGCTTGCACCGTCGTGGCAAAGGCGACCAGGGCCGAGGCGTGCGGCAGCAGATCCATTCAAGACATCCAGGAAAAGGTGATTGAAGTGCAGCCACCTATTTAACCTTTTGTGGAATAGATAGAGTGGGTTTTCCTTCAACCATCTGGAAAAAACCATGAATCCCCACCAACTATCGGGCAAGGTCGCCCTCGTCACGGGCGGCAACAGCGGAATCGGCCTGGCCAGCGCGCACGCATTCGCCCAGGCCGGCGCGCGGGTCGTCATCCTGGGCAGGCGCCAGGACGCCGTCGACGCCGCGGTGCAATCCATCGGCCATGACGCGGTGGGCGTGACGGGCGACGTGGCGGAGCTGGACACGCACGACCGCGTGGCGGCAGAGATTCGGCAGCGATTCGGCGGCCTGGACATCTACATGGCGAATGCGGGCGTCGCCCTGATCGAGCCGTCGCCCGAGGTCTCCGTTGCGCATTACGACCAGCAGTTCGCCACGAATGCGCGCGGCGTCTTTTTTGGCGTCACCAAGACCCTGCCCGTCCTGAATCACGGCGCGTCCATCATCCTGGTCAGCTCGATCGCCAGCGCCAAGGTGCTGGAAGGCCATGCGGTCTATGCCGCCAGCAAGGCGGCCGTCGAGGCCTTTGCCCGCAGTTGGGCGCTGGAACTGAAGGACCGGTGCATCCGCGTAAACGTGATCAGCCCGGGTCCGGTCGACACGCCGATCCTGGAAAAGCTGGGTCTGCCCTCAGCGGCGCGCGCAGGCCTGGACGACGCCATGGCCGCCGCGATCCCGCTGGCGCGCATGGGCCGGCCGGGCGAACTGGCGCGCGCCGCGCTGTTCCTGGCAAGCGACGCCAGCTGCTTCGTCACCGGCGCCAACATCCGGGTCGATGGCGGGATGGCGCTGACCTAACAGTCGCGCGGACGTCCTGGCGGGCCGGCCTGCCGGAACGTCCCGCAATCGGCGCTACAATCCGCGCCGGATTCCCGCCGCGCCCGCGCGCCCGCGCCGGCCGGCCCGCGCCCAAGCGCATGGCATTGCCCTCCCAAGCCAGGCGAACCATGACGCATTCCCCCCTCCCCCATTGATCGTTTGTCCGGTCTCACCGGATGCTTTTCGCTGTTCTGGAAATCGAGGATTTCATGTCTCGGCAGTTGTTGGGCCTGGTGCTCGGGCCCTTGCTTGGCTTGTTCGTTGTCTGCATCGGCAACGCGTTCATCTCTTCCCTCACGACCCTGCAATTGGACGCCGCCGGAGAGTCGGCCACCGTCATCGGCGTCATTTCGTCGTCGTATTTCATCGGCCTGACGCTGGGCGCCATCTTCAATGACCGGCTGATCCTGCGTATCGGCCATATCCGCGCCTACAGCAGTTTTGCCTCGCTCATCGCCGTCACGGTGCTGCTGCAAGGCCTGATCTTCAACCGCGAAGCCTGGTTCGTGCTGCGCCTGATCAATGGCTGGGCCAGCGTCGGCGTGTTCCTGGTGGTCGAAAGCTGGCTGCTGCTGGCGGGCGACTCCCGCATGCGCGGACGCCTGCTGGCCCTGTACATGATCGCGCTGTACGGATCCGGCATGCTTGGGCAGCTGGAGCTGGGCGCGATCACGCGGCTGGGCGACATGGCGCCCTTCATGGTGGCCGGCCTGCTGGCGTCGCTGTCGGTGCTGCCCATGGTCATCATTCCGCGCGTGTCGCCGCTGGTGGAACGGGTCGAGCCGCTGCTGCCGCAGCACCTGGCGCGCATGACACCCACGGGCGTGATGGGCTGCTTCGGGTCGGGCGTAGCGATCGCCGCGGTGTACACCCTGCTGCCGCTGTACTTGCAGCGCATCGGCCTGGACGTGGCCGAGGTGGGCAAGATGATGGGCGCCGTGATCCTGGGCGCGATGGTGCTGCAGTATCCGGTGGGCCGCTGGTCCGACCTGCGCGACCGTCAGGTGGTGCTGATCGCCCTGGCCGTGTTCTGCGCGCTGCTCAGCCTGCTCATCCTGGCGCTGCCGCCGGCCTCGCCGCTATTGATGCCGCTGCTGTTTCTTCTGGGCGGCGGCGTGTTCGCCATCTACCCGGTGGCGGTCAGCCACGCCGCGGACCGCGCGCCCGCCGATGCGCTGGTGCGAATGATCCAGGGATTGCTGCTGATCAACTCGCTGGGGTCGGCGCTGAGTCCGCTGGCGATCTCGCCCGTGATGGCGACGTTCGGGGAAGCCGGGCTGTTCTGGTGTTTCGCCTTGCTCAATCTGAGCCTGGTCACCTTCTTTGTCTGGCGCCGCAACGAGCGCCCGGCGCCCGCGCCCGTGGCCCCCTTTGCCGCCGCCGCGCAGATGTCGCCGGTGGGCGTGGAGCTGCGCGTGACCGAAGACCTGTTCCAGGGCGCGCTGGACCACGAAATGACCGAGGACCTGACGAACGCGGTGCCGGGCGCCGAGGCGGCCGAACCGATCCTGTCGGCCGCCCGGGACGCGCCGCCGGCCGGCTAGGCCTCAGCCGCGCCGGCTCAGCGCGCGCGCAATGCGCTGCCGCGCCACCGTCGTGCGCGGCACCTTGAACGGGAACCAGCTGCGCACGTCTTCGTCAAGGCCGATGCCGTGCATGTAGTTGTAGATGGCCTTCTTCAGCCCCCGGCCCAGCGCATCGTGGTCCACGCCCGTGGGGTCGTGGAAACCGACGTCGTTCTTGGCGAACGTGATGTCCGGCAGCGGCTTGAGCCGGATGCCGTATTCCTCGGGGTTCTGCCCCACCGGCGAGTGCACCGTACAGGCGAAGCGGTGAAAGAACCCGCTCTGGATGCAGTCGTTCTCAAACAGCTGGCGCACGTATTCCAGCGCGTCCACCGTGTCCTGCACGGTCTGCGTCGGAAAGCCATACATCAGGTAGGCATGCACCAGCACCCCCGCATCGGTGAAGGCGCGCGTCACCCGCGCCACCTGGTCGATCGACACGCCCTTCTTCATCAGGTTGAGCAGCCGGTCGGACGCCACCTCCAGGCCGCCCGACACGGCGATGCAGCCGCTGTCGGCCAGCAGTTCGCAAAGCTCGGGGCTGAAGGTCTTTTCAAAGCGGATGTTGCCCCACCACGAAATCCCGGCGTTGCGTTCGATGAGCTCGGTGGCCAGGGCTTTCAACGCCTTGGGCGGCGCGGCCTCGTCCACGAAGTGAAAGCCGGTCTGGCCGGTTTCGGCCACGATGGCTTCGATGCGGTCGGCCAGCACGGTCGCCTCCGCGCCTTCGTAGCGACCGATGTAGTCCAGGCCCACGTCGCAGAAGCTGCACTTCTTCCAGTAGCAGCCGTGCGCCACGGTCAGCTTGTTCCAGCGGCCGTCGCTCCAGAGCCGGTGCATGGGATTGAGCATGTCCAGCAGCGACAGGTAGCGGTCCAGCGGCAGGCCGTCCCACGTGGGCGTACCCACTTCCGCGAACGCGACGTCGGGTTCGACCAGGTTGACGTAACGCACGGCGCCGCTGTCGGCGTCGCGCAGAAACGTGCGCACCAGGCGCTGGCGCGAGCGCTTGCCCTGCACATGCTCCAGCAGCGCGAGCAAGGGGCGCTCGCCCGCGTCGAGCGTGACGAAATCGAAGTAATCGAATACCCGCGGGTCCTTGAGTTCACGCAGTTCGGTATTGACGAAGCCGCCGCCCAGCACGATCACGATGCCGGGATCCTGCGCCTTGATCGCCTGCGCGATCCGGAAGGCCGCGTACACCGCGCCGGGGAACGGCACCGACAGCAGCACCATCGTCGGCTTGTGGCGCGCCAGCGCGTCCATCGTCAGCGCCCGCAACGTCTCGTCCACCAGATTCAAGGGCGCGGCCAGCGCCTCGGCCAGCGGATCGAAGGTGGGCTGGCTGCCCGCCAGCGATTCGGCGTAGCGCACGAACTCGAAGCGCGGATCGATGGCGTCGCGCAGCACGTCGGCCAGATCGTTCAAGTAGAGCGTGGCCAGGTGCTTGGCGCGGTCCTGCAGGCCCAGCGCGCCGAATGCCCAGCCCAGCGGATCGCCGCCTTCCTCGTCCAGGTAGACGTCCAGCGAACTGAAGCGCGGGCCTTCAGGCAGATAGTTGCGACCGGCGATGCGGTGCGCCAGCGTGGAGTCGCGGCCTTGCAGGAAGGCGATCACGGGTCCGATGGTGGCCAGATAGCGCGGCTGCATGGCGACGAAGGCCTGGATCGCCGGGGTGTGCTTCTCAAGGGGAAGCGCATCCACCTGCTGCGCGACGGCCCGCAGGCCGTCGGCCGACAGCAGGCGCAGCACCAGGGCGAGCGCCAGGTCCTCCTGGAACGACGTCACGCCGCGAGAACGCAGGAACCCGGTCAGGTAGGCGGTGGACGGATAGGGGGTATTCAGCTGCGTCATCGGCGGAATCACCGACAGCACGCGCAAAGGCAAGGTGGACATGAGGCACGGCAGGTCTGCCGTCAAAAAACGCGGGAATCGACGCAATTATAGGCAGCGCTGGCGCCGCGGCCTTGCGCCGCCCTCACAGCACACCGTCCAGCCAGTCCAGCACACGGCGGTTCAGCAGCGACCGGTTGGCCGATTCGCAGTGGTCGCCCGCGCCCTCGTCGGCGGAAAACCGCAGCAAGTGCTTGGGGCAGCGCAGGCGGTCGTAGAACAGCTCGGTGTCCGCCGCCAGGGGGTCGTTTCCGGCGACCGTCATGAGCGTCGGGCACGCAATGCCGTCGACCCGGCCATCCATCGTGAACTGCTCGATCGCGCGCAGGTAGTCGCGCAGGTTGTCCACGCCATGCACCCAGAAGCCGCGCTGCACGATCTTCCAGGCAAGCACGGGATTGGCCATGACGAACTGCCACAGGCGGTCCAGCACGGGCGGCTCCAGCTCGCCCAGATTGGCCGCGGCGTCGGGGCTGGCGCCCAGCTTCACGGCCAGGGGCCGGAACAGCCCCGCGATGCTCCATTGGCCGGGATCGGCGATGCAGGCGGCCAGGCGATGCTCGCCCGATGCGGCGCGCGGCGCCAGATGGCCGCCCAGGCTCCAGCCGCTGAGCGCGATGCGTTTCGGATCGACGATGGGCGACTCCACGGCAAGATCGACCACGGCCCCCACCACCATCTCCCAATCGGGACGCATGGGCACGCCCTGTTCGTACAGCATGCCGCCCTGCCCGGGGCCATCGAACACCAGGGCGTGATAGCCCCTGCGGGTGGCGGCCACGGCGCAGGCGAAATACATATCCGTCACGGTGGCGTCATACCCATTGGTGAAGATGACGAGCGGCCGCACCTCGGTCTCGCGGCCTTCGGCCGGCAACAGGTACGCGGGCATGTGGCCGCCCGCCAGCGGGATGCGCAGGGGTTCGACCGGATGCCGCGACAGCGCCAGCCCCCGGTCGAAGGCGGCCATCTGCTTGCGAAAGGCCGCCAGCAGCCGCGCGTCCGTCGGCGCGCCGTACAAGGGGCGATACGCCGTCGAATAGAAGGCGCTGGCGCGCAGATGCAGTTCGCGGGCGCTGGCCCGCAGGTTGCGGCGTTCGGCATCGAGCGCCTCGGCGGCAAGGCGGTCGCCCGCCGCCATCCAGGCCTGGAAGAACGCCGTGTCGTCTCCGTCCCCCACGGCCCGTCCCACCGCCAGGATTTCACCCAGGTCCGCCCCGCCATAAGGCAGATAGGCCACCGGCCGCGTGCCGAACTCGTCGTGCAAGTCGTTCTGGAAGGCCAGTCCCATGGTGAGTCTCCGGTAGCGGACAGCGTTGGCGCGGCGCAGCGGGAGCGTCCCGGCCCTGGACCCGGACCTACGCAGCCTACCCGAGCCGCCCGCCCGTGGCGATACCGGCTATCCCTGATGCCTGATGCCTGATCCGCGCGGCGTTGGTTGAATTGCGCGGCCACCGCAATCACAATCTTCAAACCGGCGGACTATCGTTCAATACGTTTCGCCTGCCCGCTGGCACATTGCGGGGGTCCCTCACCACGGCAACCAACGGAGTCATCCATGCCCATCACCGCGACCCCCACCCCCGGCGCCAAGCTGCTGTCGCCCAATGACCACACGCTCATCATGATCGACTTCCAGTCGCAGATGGCGTTCGCCACCCACTCCATCGACGCCGTCACGCTGCGCAACAACGCCGCGCTGGTTGCCCACGCCGCCGCCGGCTTCGGCGCCTCCACCATCCTGACGACCGTCGCCGAAAAGAGCTTCTCGGGCCCCATGTTCGAGGAAGTCACCGCCCCGTTCCCCGGCCAGGCCCTGCTGGACCGCACCTCCATGAACACCTGGGAAGACGCCGCCGTCATCAAGCAGGTCAATGAAATCGGCAAGAAGCGCATCGTGCTGGCCGGCCTGTGGACCAGCGTGTGCATCGTCGGCCCGGCCCTGTCGGCGCTGGACCAGGGCTTCGAAGTCTATGTGATCACCGACGCCTGCGGCGACGTGTCCGCCGAAGCCCACAACCGCGCCGTCGAGCGCATCGTGCAGGCCGGCGGCCAGCCCATCACCGCCCTGCAATACCTGCTGGAAATGCAGCGCGACTGGGCCCGCACGGACACCTACGACATGACGACCGGCATCGCCAAGAAGTTCGGCGGCGCCTATGGCCTGGGCATCATCTACGCCAAGTCCATGTTCAACGCCCACGAAGGCTGATGGGAGCACGCCGATGAAGGTCTACCTCGTTTCGCTGGGACTCGGCCTACTGGTCGGGGTCATCTACGCACTCTTTAACGTGCGATCGCCGGCGCCCCCGGTGATCGCCCTGGTAGGCCTGCTCGGCATCCTGGCGGGGGAACAGATTCCCCCGCTGGTCAAGCGCCTGCTTGCGGACGAGCCCGCCCGCGCGTCGTTCATCCATGAGCAGGTCAAACCCCATATGTTCGGCGAACTGCCCAGCTGCCCCAAGCCGGCCGCCGATTCCGCCCGCCAACCCACCGATGCATGTGGAGACAAGCGCAATGGCTGACATCCTGGACCCCGCGCGCGAAGGCGCCCCCGACCTCATCCTGCACCAGGGCCGTTTCACGACCCTGGACCCGGCCAATCCCGTCGCCGACGCCGTCGCCATCAAGGACGGCCGCTTCACGCGCGTGGGCGCGGCCAGCGACATCCTGCCCCTGGCCGGTTCCGGCACGCGCGTGATCGCGCTGGGCGGGCGCGGCGTGCTGCCCGGGCTGATCGACAACCACCTGCACATCATCCGCGGCGGGCTGAACTACAACATGGAGCTGCGCTGGGACGGCGTGAGAAGCCTGGCGGACGCCATGGCCATGCTGCGCCGCCAGGTCGCCATCACCCCCGCCCCGCAATGGGTGCGCGTGGTCGGCGGCTTCACCGAGCACCAGTTCGCCGAAAAGCGCCTGCCGACCATCGAAGAGCTGAACGCGGCGGCGCCCGATACGCCCGTGTTCATCCTGCACCTGTACGACCGCGCCCTGCTCAACGCCGCTGCCCTGCGCGCCGTGGGGTACGACAAGAACACCCCGGCGCCGCCCGGCGGCGAGATCGTGCGCGATGCTGCCGGCAATCCGACCGGCCTGCTGCTCGCCAAGCCCAACGCGTCCATCCTGTACGCCACGCTGGCCAAGGGCCCCAGGCTGCCGGTCGAATACCAGCTCAATTCCACGCGCCACTTCATGCGCGAATTGAATCGCCTGGGCGTGACCGGGGCCATCGACGCCGGCGGCGGCTTCCAGAACTACCCCGAGGACTACCAGGTCATCCAGCAATTGGCCGACGCCAATCAGCTCACGATCCGGCTGGCCTACAACCTCTTCACGCAAAAGCCCAAGCAGGAAAAGGAAGACTTCCTGAACTGGACGGCCACCTCGCAGTACAAGCAGGGCACGGACTACTTCCGCCACAACGGCGCGGGCGAAATGCTCGTGTTCTCGGCCGCCGACTTCGAAGACTTCCGCCAGCCGCGCCCCGAGATGGGCCCCGAGATGGAAGGCGAACTGGAAGAAGTGGTGCGCATCCTGGCGCAGAACCGCTGGCCGTGGCGCATGCACGCCACCTATGACGAGACCATCTCGCGCTCGCTGGACGTCTTCGAACGCGTGAACAAGGACGTGCCGCTGGCCGGCCTGAACTGGTTCTTCGACCATGCCGAGACGATCTCGGAACGCTCCATCGACCGCATCGCCGCGCTGGGCGGCGGCGTGGCCGTGCAGCACCGGATGGCCTACCAGGGCGAGTACTTCGTCGAACGCTATGGCGCGGGCGCCGCCGAGGCCACCCCGCCCGTCAAGCGCATGCTGGAAAAAGGCGTCAACGTGTCGGCGGGCACCGACGCGACCCGCGTCGCGTCCTACAACCCCTGGGTGTCGCTATCCTGGCTGATCACCGGCAAGACGGTGGGCGGCCTGCGCATCACCCCGCAGCGCAACTGCCTGGACCGCGACGCGGCGCTGCGCATGTGGACCGAGAACGTCACCTGGTTTTCCAACGAACAGGGTAAGAAGGGCCGCATCGCCGCCGGCCAGCTTGCCGATCTGGTCGTGCCCGACCGCGACTTCTTCGCCTGCCCCGAATCCGAGATCGCCGACACCACCAGCCTGCTCACCGTCGTCGGCGGCAAAGTGGTCTGGGGCGCGGGTGAATTTGCCGGGCACGACGAGGCCGCGCCGCCGCCCGCCATGCCCGACTGGTCGCCCACGCGCCTCTTCGGCGGGTACGGGGCCTGGGGCGATGCGGATGGCGAGGGCAAGCCCCTGCAGGCCACGCTGCGCGAAGCCGCCGCGGCCTGCGCATGCGCCAACGACTGCAACGTCCACGGCCACCAGCACGCCGGCGCGTGGGCCAGCAAGCTGCCCGTGTCCGACCTCAAGGGGTTCTGGGGCGCGCTGGGCTGCGCGTGCTGGGCGGTATGACGGCGCGCCGGCTGTTGACCGCGCCGGCGGTGCGCTGGTTCGCCCTGCTGGCGCTGTGCGGCGCCTACATCCAGGGCGGGCTGGTCAAGCTGCTGGACTTCGACGGCGCCCAGGCCGAGATGGCGCATTTCGGCCTGCAGCCCGCCGCGCTGGCGGCGGTCGCCGTCATTCTTCTTGAACTGGGCGCCAGCGCGCTGGTGCTGTCCGGCCGCCTGCGGTGGCTGGGCGCGCTGGCATTGGCGGCCTTCACCGCCGCCGCGGCGCTGATGGCCAACCGCTACTGGGAATCGCCCCCCGACGCGCGTTTCATGACGATGAACGCCTTCTACGAGCATTTCGGGCTGGCCGGGGCATGGGTCCTGGTCGCCTGGCACGATTTAACGGAGCGCCCGCATGGCCGGAGCTGACCGCAGTACCCCGCCGCCCGCCGCCGGCGGCATGGCGCCCCTCAAGCACACGCTTTTCGCGGTGCTGTGGGGCGCCACCATCCTGGGCAACATCGGCAGCTTCATGCGCGACGTGGCCAGCGCCTGGCTCGTCACCGACCTGTCGACCAACCCGGCCGCCGTCGCCATGATGCAGACGGCCGCCACCCTCCCCGTCTTTCTGCTGGCCATCCCGGCGGGCGTGCTGTCCGACATCCTGGACCGGCGGCGTTTCCTCATCGTCATCCAGGTGCTGCTCGCCTGCGTCAGCTTCACGCTGCTGATGCTGGCCAAGACCAACACGATGACCGTCGAATACCTGATCGCGCTGACCTTCATCGGCGGCGTGGGCTCGGCGCTCATGGGGCCGACCTGGCAGTCCATCGTGCCCGAACTCGTGCCCAAGGCCGAACTGAAGGCGGCGGTGGGCCTGAACTCGCTGGGCATCAACATCGCCCGGGCGCTGGGACCGGCCGTGGGCGGCATGCTGCTCGCGGCCTTCGGCGCCGCGGCCGCCTATGGCGCCGACGTGCTGAGCTACGTGTTCGTGATTGCCGCGCTGCTGTGGTGGAAGCGGCCCAAAAAGGTGGACGACGGCCTGTCCGAACAGTTCTTCGGCGCCTTCCGGGCCGGCGTACGCTATGCCCGCGCCAGCCGCGACCTGCACGTCGTGCTGCTGCGCGCGGCGGTGTTCTTCATCTTCGCCAGTTCCGTCTGGGCGCTGCTGCCCCTGGTGGCGCGCAAGATGCTGGGCGGCACCGCGGGCTTTTACGGCCTGCTGCTGGGCGCGGTGGGCGTGGGCGCCATCCTGGGCGCGCTGGTCCTGCCCAAGCTGCGCCAGAAGCTCGACGCCGACGGGCTGGTGCTGGCGGCCGCGACCGCCGCCGCCGTCGTGATGGCCGCCCTGTCGTTCGCGCCGCCCCAGTGGGCCGCCGTGCTGCTGCTGTTGCTGCTGGGCATGGGCTGGATCGTCGCCCTGACCACGTTCAACGGCGTGGCGCAGGCCATTCTGCCCAACTGGGTGCGCGGGCGCGGGCTGGCGATCTACCTGATGGTGTTTAACGGCGCGATGGCCGCCGGCAGCCTGGGCTGGGGCCTGCTGGCCGAGCAGATCGGGGTGCCCGCGACGCTGCTGGCCGGTGCCGTCGGGCTGCTCGTTGCCGGCTTCGTGCTGCATCGCATGCGCCTGCCGCGCGGCGAAGCCAACCTGGACCCGTCCAACCACTGGCCGGAACCGCTGCTGGATGCGCCGGTGGAACACGATCGCGGCCCTGTCATGGTGCAGATCGAATATCGCATCCGCGTGGCGGACCGCCCCGCCTTCCTGCAGGCGCTCAAGGCCGTGGCCGAGGAACGTCGCCGCGATGGCGCCTACGCCTGGGGCATCGCCGAACACACGGGCGACCCGGAACGGGTGCAGGAATGGTTCCTGGTGGAATCCTGGGCCGAGCACCTGCGCCAGCACCACCGGGTGTCGCAGGCGGACGCGGACCTGCAGGGCGAAGCGCAGCGTTTTCACGTCGGACCGGACAAGCCTGTGGTGCATCATTTCCTGGCGCTGGACATGCGCCAGGCCGGGCCACGATAAGCCAGGCCGCGGCGCTCAATGCGCGGAGGCGTCCAGGAAGCGGTGCACCACGCGCACCGCGTCCGCGCCTTCGGCAATGCTCGCCAGCACATGCTTGACCGAACCGGCGCGCGCCGCGCCCACGGCAAAGACGCCGGGCTGCGAGCTCTCGTAGGGCCGGGCCTGCATCGACCCCGCCGCGGCGCGGCCCGTGTGGATGTAGCCCTGGTCGTCGGTGTCCAGCCAGCCGTCCAGCCACGCGGTATTGGCGTCGATGGCCGGCTCCCCCGCGAGCGATTCCTGCATGCCCGTCGCCACGATGAGGCTGCGCGCCTCGATCATGCGGCCGTCATCCAGCCACACACGGTACGGATAACAGCCGCCGTCGAACCGGCTGACGGTGCGCCGCGGCAGCACGTGCGCGCCAAAGCGCTTGCTCTGGTCTTCGGCGCGGCGCAACAGCGATCCCTCGCACAAGCCTGTGATGGTGCCCGGGAATCCCTTCAGCACCCCCAGCCCAGACCCGTCGCCGCAGGACAGCGAGCCGCCCACCAACATGGTCTGCAGTCCCTCGGATGCGGCGTAGGCCGCGGCGGCCAGCCCAGCGGGGCCTCCGCCGATCACGGCCAGATCCATTACGGGGTCGTCCTGGCCGACCCGGGCGGCCGACCGGAGAATGGCGCCGCCGTACGGCCGCTGCCGCAGGTAGCCGATGCGACGCAGGATGAACGCGCGCAGGATGATTTCGGCCAGGGGCCGCTCCGCAAGAATCATCGCCTGCAGCGCCGCGCGGCTCAGGCGCAGCAGCCGGCTCGGCGTATCGGCCCGCACCGTGACGGCGTTGGGCCGGTCGGTGAACAGATCGAGGCTGCCCGTAAACTCACCGTCACGATGCACGAGCAAACTGTGCAGGGCGCCGTCGGCTTCGCATTCCAGCACCTCGACATAGCCCTGGAGCAGGATGTAGAAGGCCCCCTCGCGGTCGCCGCTGTTGAGCAGCACGCTGCCGGGCTCGGCCAACATCTCCTCGCCATAGGGCGCGGCGCGGTCGATCATGGCGCGGGCCAGCATCGGGAAGGCCTGCGCGTGCAGCGCGGCCAGATCCGGCGGCGGGTTGGCCGGCGGGGCGCCGGTGGCAAGACGAATCATGGGGGAAACTCCCGGGTCATCCGAGGAAAGCGGCAGGATATATGAACAAAGTAGCGAGCGGAGGCCGGGCCGTCTTGCCCACTTGCGTCCTGCTTTGTATGAAAGAGTAATGCGCGCACCGTGATCCGCCCGGCATCCTGTAGCCTCGAAGCCGGGCCGCAGCGCGCTTTCGTGCAAACCAGCGCACTTGCGTCCAATCCTTCCGGCGCGCGCCTGCCTAGCATGACGCCATCTTGCGCGATGCCGTTTGCGCAATCGCAAGCCCTGGAGATTCATCCCTGACCGTGCCTGCCCTGCTCGAAGCGCCTACCCGCCTGCGCGACGCCTATCCTGGCGCGTCGGTCCAGGCCATCCGGACCAGCCCCGGGTGCAAGGCCGCGCTCGAAATCGCCCGCGTGGCCTACCCACGCCCCGGTTTCGGCACGGCGTGCGCGGAGGCGGACGGCGACGACTTCCTGCTCAGCGTGTCGCTCACCCGCGCCCAGCGTGTGCTGTATTGCGCGGACCAGCCCCGCGCCATGCCGCTCGCGGCCGAGGAAATCACCATCCGGCGCACGGCCGACGGCTATCGCGCCGAACTGCACGATCCCTTCGATTTCCTGTACTTCCGCGTATCGCGCGCGTCGCTGGACCGCGTGGCCGAAGCCCTGGGCGCGGGCCGCGTCGGCGCCCTCGTGTGCCCGCCCGGACGGTCCGATCCCGTCCTGGCCCGCCTGGGCAACGCGCTGCTGCCCGCGCTGGCCCACCCGGCGCAGGCCGATCCGCTGTTTGTGGATCATCTGGCGCTGGCGGCGCAGGCTCACATGATCCAGGCCTATGGCGCGCCGGGGGACGAACCGCCCGCCAGCCATCTCGCGGCGCGCGGCGGCCTCGCGGGCTGGCAAGAGGCATTGGCCAAGGAAATGCTCGCCGCCGACCTGTTGGGCGACGTTTCCATTTCGGAGGTCGCGCAGGGCTGCGGCCTGTCGCGCAGCTACTTCATCAAGGCCTTTCGCCAGACGGTCGGCACGACGCCGCATCGCTGGCTGCTCGAGTGCCGCATTGAGCGCGCAAAGGCGCTGCTGCTGGCGTCTGCGTGCCCGGTCTCGGACATCGCGCGGGACTGTGGATTTTCCGACCAGGCCCATATGACGCGCGTCTTTGCCAGCGTCGTGGGCGCGCCGCCCGCGGCGTGGCGGCGTCGGAACCAACGCTGATCGCGCGGCGCGTGCCCGGCGGCGGATAGCCCCGCGCGCGCGGCGGGCCGTGCGCAGTCAGGCGCCGTTTTCCCTGCGCCACGCGCCAGGAGACGTCCCGACCACGCTCGTGAACACCCGCGTCATATGCGCCTGGTCGGCAAAGCCGCACAGCAGCGCAATCTCGGTGATGGACCGGCCCGGCGACCGCAGCAATGCCTGCGCCTTCTGCACGCGCTGTTCCAGCAGCCACCGATGCGGCGTCGTGCCGACCGTCTGGCGGAAGGCCTTGATGAAGTAGCTGCGCGACAGATTGCAGGCGTCGGCGATATCGGCGATGGACGCTTCCTCGCGCACCGAGGCCAGCAGCATGTCCTTGGCCCGCGCCTCCAGCTTGCGCGACAGCACGCGCGCCCCGCCCGAGTCGGCCCAGCCGGTCGTCGCGCCGGCGCCGTATTGCGCCAGCAGGTGCGTGCCCATGGCCAGGCTCAGGTGATCCACGAACAGGCTGCTCGCCTGCGCGGGATTCGCCACCACGCTCGCCAGCACCTGCGACAACTGCCCCAGCACCGGATCCGGCTCGCCATTGCGCGGCAGCAGGCTGCTGACCCGCGCACCACCCTTCTCGTCATTGACCCGCTCGATGAAGTCGCGCGACAGTTCGATCAGCATGAAATCGAACCCGCCTTGCAGATCGGCGCGGTAATCGTCATTGAAGTCGCGGATGTAGATCGAGCCCACGTCAAAATCGTGGGTCGATGCATGATGGCCATGCATGATGCGGCGCCGATGCCCGCCCCGCAGCGCCACGCCCACCAGAAAGCCGCGGTCGGACGCCGGCGTCTCCACGCTGCCAAAATGCGCGTTGTCGGTGCTCTTGCGATAGAACGTCAGCCCGCCTCCGTGGAACTCCTGGTTCAGGACCAGCTTGCTGGCTGAGCAGCCCAGCGTATCGGTGGACGGCAAAGGTTGCGGGTCGGAGGTCAGTAGCGGGCTGGCGGGCATGGGCAATGTCCAAGTCGGGGCAAACGCCTTGTTGGGGTCGAAGATAGCAGGCGATGCTGTGTCGCAACAAGCAACAATTCGCAAAAATGGACGCCGACCTCATCGACCCACCGTTGCCCACGCACGCGACCGCCCCACCCCTCAGCGCGGCGACACGCTGGCGGCAAACGCCGCCAGGTCCTGGTTGAACCGTTCCGCCTCTTCCAGGAATGGCGCATGCCCGGATGCCGCATACACCGTGCTGCGAATGCGCGGATTCAATTGCCGGGCTCGGTCCAGCGACGGCGCCGCCTGCACCAGCGCATCCCGCGCGCCGTAGATCAGCAGCATCGGTTTGCGCGCCGCGCCCAGGCCCTTGGCTGCTTCCACCGTCATGGACTGCACCGCGGCCTGCATGTCGGGCGAGGCCAGGGCGGCATTGGCCAGCAGCCGCTGGAACGTGGCGGCATCCGGCTGCCGCGCAAAGCACAGACCGATGAACTCGCGCTCCGCATCCAGGTGGGTCTTGAGGTCCGGCGACACCATGTCGCGGTAGACCCGCGGATGCGGCACGATCTGCGCCGGGTCCAGTTCGATCACCCCGCCCACGTACACCGCGCCCGCAATCTCGGCATCGCCGTAGGCGGCCAGATAGTTCGTCGTCACGGCCGCGCCCAGCGACCAGCCGACCACGAGCGGGCGACGCGCGCCCGAGGCCGCGATCACGGCGGCCAGATCGTCGGCCCAGCGCCGGCCATCGGCATAGGCTGCCGCGTCCGCCGGCTTGCCGGACAGGCCATGGCCGCGCAGGTCGTAGGTGATCAGCCGGTATCGCTGCAACGCGGGGCTGGCAAGCTGCGCCGCCCAACTGAGATGGCTGCCCAAGAGGCCATGGACGAAGACAATCGCCGGGCCGTCGGGATTACCCGCCTCCTGCACGGCGAGCCGCAGGCCGTCGGGCGCGGTGACGGTGTACTGCCTGGCGTGGGCAATCCCGGCCAGCGTGGGCGCCTGGGCCGGGGTGATGGTGGCTGCCATGACGGTGGACGTCATCAGAGTGGCCGACATGACTGGGGCCGACATGACTGTGGACGTCATGACACCGGCAATCATGAACAAGGCTGCCGCGGCCCGGCGGCTCAGGTGGGTCAGTCGGGTCAGTCGGGGCCGTTGGCGCAGTCGGCTCAGAAATGAAATGCGTGGCATGCGGGTGCATCCTGAAGGTTGAAGAATCGCCAGTTTCAACCCTCACACCGATGTCAAGGTCAAGCGCCGATCTGCTAAGCTTTTCCGCATGAAAACGTCCGCCCTTGCCCGCCCCATGTCGATCGGCGAACTGGCCCGCGAAACCGGCGCAAGCCTGCGCTCGCTGCGCCACTACGACGACCAGGGCCTGCTCGCGTCCGCGCGGGCCGGCAACGGCTATCGCACCTTTCCGGAGGCGGCGGTCGTGCAGGTCCGGCAGATTCAGCGCCTCATTGCGTCCGGCTTCACCCTGGCGGAAATCCGCGGGTTTCCCGATTGCATGCGCCTCATCGAAGGCGCGGCGGCCTGTCCCGAGACCTCCGAGGTCCAGCGCCGGCGGCTGGCATCGGTCGAGCGCCAGATCGCCGACCTGGAACGCCGCCGCGCGCGCTTGCGCAAGATGCTGGGCGAGACCCACGCCGCGCCGCCCGAATGACGCGCGGGGCAGTCCCGCACCCTGCAAGCATGCGCCTTCATAACGGGATTCCATGACCACCGCGACGCCCCGCCCCCACGACAAGACTGCTCCGCACTGGCTGCGCTGGCTGCCCGGGCTTGCCCTGCTCAAGTCCTATCAGGCCGCCTGGCTGCCCAAGGACATCGCGGCCGGCCTGGTCCTGACCACCATGCTGGTGCCGGTCGGCATCGCCTACGCCGAAGCGTCCGGCGTGCCTGGCGTCTACGGGCTGTATGCCACCATCATCCCGCTGCTGGCCTATGCGCTCTTTGGCCCCAGCCGTATCCTGGTGCTGGGGCCGGACTCCGCGCTGGCCGCGCCGATCCTGGCGGTCGTGCTCAGCGTCTCGGGCGGCGACCCCATGCGCGCCATCGCCGCGGCCAGCATGATGGCCGTCGTGGCGGGCCTGTTCTGCATCGTGCTGGGCCTGATGCGGCTGGGCTTCATCACCGAGCTGTTGTCCAAGCCCATCCGCTATGGCTACATGAACGGCATCGCGCTGACCGTGCTGGTGAGCCAGTTGCCCAAGCTGTACGACATTTCCATCGACGACGCCGGACCGCTGCGGGAAATGCAGCAACTCGCGCTGGCCATCATGGACGGACAGACACACTGGGCAAGCCTCGCGGTCGGCGCGTCCAGCCTCGCGGTGATCCTGCTGCTCAAGCGGTTCGATCGCATCCCAGGCATCCTGATTGCCGTGATTCTGGCCACCCTCGCGGTCAAGCTGTTCGGCCTGGACCAGCAAGGCGTCAAGGTGCTGGGCGAGATTCCGCAGGGCCTGCCCAGCCTCGCCTGGCCGTGGCTCAGCAATGCCGACTACGTCAAGATCGTGCTGGGCGGCTGCGCCGTGGCGCTGATCGCTTTTGCCGACACGAGCGTGCTGTCGCGCACCTACGCCGCCCGCACGAACACGCGCGTGGACCCCAACCAGGAAATGGTGGGACTGGGCGTGGCCAACCTCGCGGCGGGGTTCTTCCAGGGCTTTCCCATCAGCAGCAGCGCGTCGCGCACGCCGGTCGCCGAAGCGGCCGGCTCGCGCACCCAGCTGACCGGCGTGGTCGGCGCGCTGGCCGTGGCCGCGCTGCTCATCGCCGCGCCCAACCTGCTGCGCCACCTGCCCAACAGCGCCCTGGCCGCCGTCGTCATCGCCGCGGCCATTGGCCTTTTCGAATTCAAGGACCTGCGGCGCATCTACCGCATCCAGCAATGGGAATTCTGGCTGTCGATGCTGTGCTTTGCCGCCGTCGCCGTGTTCGGCGCGATCCCCGGCATCTGCCTGGCCGTCGTCCTTGCCATCATCGAATTCCTGTGGGATGGCTGGCGCCCGCACTTCGCGGTGCTGGGACGCGTGCCCAACCTGCGCGGCTACCACGACCTGAAGCGCTACCCGCATGCGGCGCTGATCGACGGGCTGGTGCTTTTTCGCTGGGATGCGCCGCTCTTCTTCGCCAACGCCGAACTGTTCCAGCAAAGGCTGCTGGAAGCCGTGGACGCCTCGCCCACACCGGTGCGCCGCGTCGTCGTGGCCGCCGAACCGGTCACCAGCGTCGACGTCACCTCGGCCGACATGCTGCGCGAACTGTGCGCGCATCTGGCGCGCGAAGGCATCGCGCTGCATTTCGCGGAAATGAAGGATCCGGTGCGGGACAAGCTCAAGCGATTCGAGCTGTCGGGGCTGTTCAGCGATGATCGGTTCCATCCGACGGTGGGCAGCGCGGTGGATGATTATCTGGGTCGCGAAGACACCAATGGCCTGGAATCGGCGGCACCGGCGGGCTCCTTGCCGCCCCCGCCAACGCATTCATCGCACTGACCAGCTGGCCGTGCGCACCGGTGCCTGCGCAACTGCGCGGATGCCGCCGCTTCAAGGCCGGCTTGCGGACCTCAAGGCGTCACCTGATAGCCTCGCTGCTGCATGCAACTGGCATAGGCGGACGACACGGCGGCGTCCTGCTGCGGCGCGTTCGCGCGGTCCTCCCGTCGCTCCTGCCGCTGGCGAGACCCGCCCACCACCATGCCCGCGGCCGCGGCATCCTTCGCCTGGTTCTGCCGATAGGCTTGCTTGGTGTCGTCGTCCATGCGGTCATACACCTCTTCATGCTGCCGCCCGCGCGCGCCCGCGACAGCGGCGCCCGCCGCTGCGCCAGCCGCCGCGCCTCGGGCCCGGCCGCCCGCATTCGGCGTATCGGCACTGGCGCTGCCGGCCTGGGCCTGGGCCTGGGCCTGCGCCTGGCATGCCGCGATGTCTTGCTGGGTGGTCTCGGGGGATTGGCCTTTGAGCGGGGTGACCTGCTGCGCGATGGCGGACAGGCAGAAGGCGGACAGACAAACGGCGGCGGCAGGGACAACGAACCTGTTCATGATGCGCTCCTTGGATACTCAAGGCCCTGGGTCTTCCAGATTAGCGCCGTGACAGACGCAGGCACAAGGCCGGTCTCTTGTGTCCCTTGGAACGTGGCGCTCCCCATATCCCCGCGCGCAACGCCGGACGACGCAAGCGCAGGCTGCCAGCCCCGGCCGCCACCCGGAATATCCAAAACCCTTATATCTGAACAGGCCAAAAACCTATAGCCCCTTAGAACACGTTGACATATAGAAAGGCATTGCCGATGATGAAGCAGGCCGCATCCCCCGGGCCGATATAAGCAAAATACCGCGCCTGCCACGCAGGACGCGGCAACCAGAGAGGCATGCCATGGAGACAACCCCCCTCAACCCGTCGCGGCGCCGCCTGCTGGCCGGCAGCGCCGGCGCGCTGGCCGCCGCGGGCCTGGGCGCCACCGGTATCGCGCGCGCGGCCGACCCCGCCCCCAAACCCGCCGCCTCGGCGGCCAAACCGCTGCCGCCCTACGCGGCATGGAAAGACGCAGACAGTCTCATCGTGCACAGCGCCAACACCATCGAAACCCGGCGCAGCGCGTTTGGCGACGGTGTCGTCACGCCGTCGCGCCAACTCTACGTGCGCAACAATCTACCGCCCCCCGACGCCGCCATTCTGGACGATCGCGATGCCTGGAAAGTGGAGATCCTGGGCGTCAAGCATCCGCGCACGCTGACCGTGGGCGAATTGAAGACGCTGGGCATGGAGACGCTGGCCACTGTCCTGCAATGTTCCGGCAACGGCCGAAGATTCTTTCCCCACAAGCCCAGCGGCACCCAATGGGAAGTCGGGGCGGCGGGCTGCGTGATCTGGACCGGCGTACCGGTTCGCGCGCTGGTCGACTATCTGGGCGGCCTGGACGGCACGCCCACCTACATGACCGGCACGGGCGGCGAAGTCCTGCCCGAAGGCCTGGACCCGAAGTCCCTGCTCGTGGAACGTTCGGTGCCACGCGAGGCCATGCAGGACGCCATGCTGGCCTGGGAAATGAACAGCGAGCCGCTGACCCTGGCCCATGGCGCGCCCCTCCGGCTGATCGTGCCGGGCTACACGGGCGTGAATAACGTCAAGTACCTCAAGCGGCTGGCCTTCACCGTCGAACAGAGCCCGGCAAAGATCCAGCAGACCAGTTATCGCCTGACGCCCATGGACGCCAAATCCGGCCCCGACCAGCCTTCCGTCTGGACCATGGAGCCCAAGTCCTGGATCACCGCCCCCGGGGCGGATGGCAAGGCCGTCAAGGCCGGACGCGCCATCGTGCGCGGCGTGGCCTTTGGAGGCATGCATGCGGTCAAGCACGTCGATGTCTCCATCGACGGCGGCAAGACGTGGAAACGAGCCGCGTTGATCGGGCCGGACCTGGGCAAGTATGCCTGGCGCCAGTTCGCGTTGCCTGTGGAACTGTCTGCCGGCCAGCACATGCTGGTCAGCCGTGTCGAAGACACGGAAGGCAACGTGCAGGTGGAAAAGCGCTTCGACAACTTGCGCGGCTACGTCAACAATAGCTGGCGCGACCACGGCCTGGCCATCAACGTGTCCTGACCATGGCGGCATCGATGCATCGCAGTGAAAAGTACAGGCCTGCCGCGGCCCGCCGCCCGATCGCGTGGCGGGTCCGCGTGGCCTACTTGGCGGGCCTCTGGCTATTTGCGCTGTTCGCGGGCGCTTCGGCCTGGGCTGCGGAACCGCCCAATGCCGAAGCGGGCCGCGCCTTGTTCCTGAAAGCGACGACCCCAGCCTGTGCAGTCTGCCACACCTTGGCCGACGCCGGTGCTGCGGGGACCATCGGCCCCAACCTCGATGAACTGAAGCCGGATGCCAACCGCGTTGAGCAGGCCGTGCGCAACGGGATCGGGGTCATGCCGGCCTTCGACGCATTGAGCGATGCGGATGTGCAGGCCTTGGCGCAATATGTGTCGGGCGTCACCGGCGCGGCGCCGTAGTCAGGACACTCCCCACACAGAGGCGCCATGCTCGAACTCCCCCACACCTCCACCATTGAAGGCAATGCCATCCGATGGGGCAGACTCGGCAACGGACCCGCGCTGGTCGCCATCCACGGCACGCCGTTCTCGTCGCAGGTGTGGCGCAGAATCGTTCCCCTGCTGTCCGATCGCAGGACGGTCTACTACTTCGATCTGGCGGGCTACGGCGTGTCTGAGATGCGCGACGGCCAGGACGTGTCGCTGGGCGTGCAGAACCGGATACTCGCGGCGTTGTTCAGGGAGTGGGAGCTGGACCGTCCCGACGTCCTCGCGCACGATTTCGGCGGCGCGACGGCGCTGCGCGCGTATTACCTGGACGGTCTGCGCTACCGGTCGCTGACGATCTTCGACGCCGTGGCGCTGGCGCCCTGGGGATCGCCATTCGTCCAGCATGTCCGCCAGCACGAAGCCGCGTTTTCGGGCATGCCCGATTACATGCACCGCGCACTGTTGAAAGCGTATTTGCAGACCGCCGCGCACAATCCCTTGTCCGAAGAAGCGCTGGACGTGTACGGCAATCCGTGGCTCGGACCTGTCGGCCAACCGGCGTTCTATCGCCAGATCGCGCAAATGGACCAGAAGTACACGGACGAGGTGCAGGAGCGGTATGGGCGCATGGATTGTCCCGTGCAGGTGCTGTGGGGAGAACAGGACCAGTGGATTCCCCGCGAGCGCGGGCTTGCGCTGACGTCGCTGATCTCCGACCTGCCGCTCATTGCCGTGGCCGATGCCGGACACCTTGTGCAAGAGGATCGCCCGGAAGCCATCGTAGCCGCGGTGCTTAAGCACATCGAACTCGCCGGGGCACCGCGGCGTTAGCTGCGCACCCGCGCCGGATTCCCCACCACCTTCGCGCCCGCCGGCACATCCCGCGTCACCACGCTGCCGGCCCCGATGATGGCGTCATCGCCCACCGTCACGCCCGGCAGGATGATCGCGCCGCCGCCGATCCACACCTGGTTGCCGATATGCACCGGACGGCCGAATTCCAGCATCGCGCGGCGCTGTTCGGGATCGTGCGGGTGGTCGGCGGTGTAGATCTGCACGGCCGGGCCGATCTGCGTGCCCTCGCCAATCGTGACCTGCACGACATCGAGGATGACGCAATTGAAGTTGATGAAGACGTTCGCGCCCAGCGAGATGTTGTAGCCGTAGTCGCAATGGAACGGCGGACGGATCAGCGCGCCGTCGCCCACCTTGGCGAACCGCTCCCGCAGCAACGCGTGCCATTGTTCGGGCGGCTCGCCCAACAGGGCGTTGTAGCGCTTCATCCAGGCGCTTGCGGCAAGCTGGTCCGCCTGGATGTCGGCGTCGGCGGCGGTGTAGAGCTCTCCTGCGAGCATTCTCTGCTTCTGGGTTCGTGTCATGGCGATCTCCTGTCCGGTTCACGCAGCATACCCACGATCCGTCGAAATACGCAGACTCGCACAGCGGGAAAATCCGCGACGCGCCAAGGGGCGACAGGTCAATGATGCCTGCCGCCTCGCAGTGACGTGGTTTTGGTTTGATCTCTCGCGGCGGGCGGTCCAGCACTATCCTTTCCCAGGAGATAACCCGCAACCGCGCCGAACAGACCGACGATCGGCGTGAGCTGCTCGGTGCTGTATCCCACGATCACGAGCACCGAAGAAATCCCGAGAATGCTGATCACGCCGATGGTCCGGAGCACGTGGTAGGCGGTCGCTCTTGACCGCCAGAGAAGCACCGCGGCGATTGCGATGGCAAGCAAGGTAAAGCCCAACAGACACAGCGCCAGGAATCTGACCAGTTCCGGCGACCAGCCATGCAAAAGAAATTCTTTGGAACTGGCGGCCGCGGCCTTCGCGGCATCGAAAGCACGCTGCGCCGTCGCCAATGCCGCCATGGGATCGGAGGCGCCCGTCGTGGCTGGCTTCGTCATTTCTGCGCTCCTTCCCGAGCCTCGAATTCCTTTAGCCTGGCCTCCAGCTTGTCAATTCGTTCAGCAAGGTAGGAGATGGCGGCGGTTTGCTTCGCGATCAGGTCTTCAACCGTCTGTCCGGCAACCGGCCGTTGCGTGCCGGGACTCGGCCCTGGAGCAAACCAATAAGAACCATCCGTCACGATCGGCACGCCGGCGGGCCGCTGGGCCGCCCAGACTTCCGAGTCTTTGGGTGCATCAAATACCCAGTTCTGATAGCCGGTCGTTCCGGCCTTCTCCGCAGGAATGACCAGAATCCAACCCGACGGAAGCTTCACGCTGTCGACGGACTTTGCGTCAGGCTGCGCGGTGACCGGGGCTTGCGCCATGGCGGCATTGCCGACCAAGAGGGCAAATATGGCACAAGGCATTCTCATCGTTGATCTCCAAGTCCGCGGTAATCCGTAGAGGACGATTCAACATGCCAGACGACCAGCCCCCCGAACCATACCCATTATTGGGTACGCCGATTCACCCGCGCCCGATTGCCACCCCGGCGCCCGCGTCAGGCGCCACCCCCACATACCTCCCCCGCGGCCGGATGACCTGCGCCACGCTCAGTTGCTCCAGGCAATGCGCCAGCAGGCCGACGCTGCGCGCCGTGGCGAACAGGCCAAACGCCGCGTCGTCAGGCAGCTTGCAATGCGCCGCCAGCGCCGCCAGCGCGACGTCGATGTTCGGGTGCAGGCCGGTCAACTGCGTGGCTTTGTCGATGAAACGCGAGATGACGTCGGCAGGCTCGAAAAGGGCCAGCAGCGCAGCCGCGCGCGGATCGCCGTCGGGATAGAGGTGGTGTCCGAAGCCGGCCAGCGGCAGGCCGGTGGACAGGTAGTGCGCCATCACCTCGTCCTCGCCCAGGCGTTCCACGTCGTTGAACAAGGCTTTCACGCGGCCGGAGGCGTCGCCGTGCAAGGGGCCGGACAAGGTGGTCAGGCCCGACAGCAGGCAGGCCGGCAGCGACGCGCCCGTCGACGCGGCGATGCGGGCGGCGAACGCGGAGCTGGTCAGTTCGTGGTCGGCCAGCAGGACCATTGCGGTGCGCAGCAGTTCGGCGGCCTGCGGCGACAGCTTCCACGCCTGCGCAAACCGCAGGTGCAACGGGCGCTTGCCGTGCTGCGCGCCAAAGGCGTTGGCCAGTTGCCCGACGAGGCTCTGGCATTCGCCGTGCAGCACGCGCGTCATGCGGCCATGGGTGGAGTGCCCGGTGGCCGCCAGCGCGCCCAGTGAGGAAAAGGCCGCGACGCGGCCGGGCGCGCCCACGCGCGCCGCGCACGAGAAGTCTGCCGGCTGCCCGGCGTTCCATAGAAGCTGCGCGGTCTCTTCCAGGCTGGCCGAGCCCGCCAGCGTTACGGCGTCCTGGCCGCGGTAATAGAGCCGCTGGCGGTGAAAGGTGGAGATCGACGTGGGAATGCTGGGTTCCGCGCCAAAGAGCGTGTTGGTGGCCAGGGTTTCGTGCTTGCGCCCGGCCTGCTTGCGCTTGGCCAGTCCCGCCACGTCTTCCGCGCGATAGAGGCTGCGGCGCGTGTCGGCCGGATCGGGCATGACCTCGAGCTTGCCGCGGCTGACGTATGCATAGATGGTTTGCGGCCGCACGCCGAGCTGACGGCACGCTTCGGCCATCGAAATCCACGATCCCATGATGTTCCGTATGTTCTGTAGCAAAGTTTATATGTTGATTTTATAGATCAATATTGCGCAGTAAATCAATCATTAAATACCATGGCTTCCATGTTCAACGCGGACCCGCAGCCGGTCCCCCTTCCGAGTCGAACCGATATGAAGCCTCAGGTCCTGCAACTCAATCCCATCCTGATCCCGGCGGTCAACGATCAACTGGCGTCCCTGTACGACGTGCACAAGTTCTTCGACATTTCGGATCAGGCGGCGTGGCTGCGCGAGCATGGCGCGCGGATCGACGCGGTCATCACCGGCGGCCACACCGGCATCTCGCGCGCCATGCTGGAGCAGTTGCCCCACGTGAAGGTCGTGGCGGTCAATGGCGTGGGCACCGATGCGGTGGACCTGGCCTACTGCCGCGGCCGCGGGCTGCCCGTCACCGCCACGCTGGGCGCGTTGACCGAAGACGTGGCGGACCTGGCGATCGGACTGCTGATCGCCGCGTGCCGCAACCTCTGCGCGGGCGATCGCTTCGTGCGCGAAGGACTGTGGGAGCAATTCCCTTCCCCCAGCGCCATTCCGCTGGCGCGCCGCTTCAGCGGCATGCGCGTGGGCATCGTCGGCATGGGCCGCGTGGGCCGCGCCGTTGCCACGCGGGCCGCGGCTTTCGGGTGCCAGATCCGCTACACCGATCTGCGCGCCATGGACGACGTGCCGCACGAGTTTGACGCGGACCTCATCGCACTGGCCCGCGCGTCGGACGCGCTGGTCCTGAGCGCGGCCGCCGACAAGGCCGAAGGCCTCGTCAATGCCGCCGTGCTGGAGGCGCTGGGCCCGCGCGGCTACCTGGTCAATGTGGCGCGCGGCCGGCTGGTCAACGAGGCTGACCTGACCGACGCGCTGGTCGCCGGCCGCATCGCGGGCGCGGGCCTGGACGTGTTCGTCGACGAGCCCCGCGTGCCGGCGGCGCTGCGCCAGTCGGATCGCACGACGCTGCAGGCGCACCGCGCCAGCGCCACGTGGGAGACGCGCGCGGCGATGGGCCAGATGGTGCTGGACAGCATTGCGCAGGCCCTCGCGGGCGAGCGTCCGGCAATGAGCCTGACGACCTGAGCCACCAGCCGCACCCACGGATCGTCATCATGGAACTGGCCTTTCCCGCCCCTGCCCCGGTCACGCTGCCGATCTTCGGCAGCGCCGCCCGCTTTCCCGTCGCGCGGGTGTTCTGCATCGGGCGCAATTACCGGTGGCAGCCCGACGAACCGCGGCCCGACGCAATGCCGGCGTGGTTCATGAAGCCCGCCAGCGCGGTCTTCGCTGCCAGCGGCACGCTGCCCTATCCCGCGGACACGACGGACTACTGCCACGAGATCGAACTGGTCGTGGCGATAGGCCACGGCGGCAAGGACATCGCGCCCGAGGACGTCGAAGCGCGGCACATCTGGGGCTACGCGGCAGGCCTGGACATGACGCGGCGCGACCTGCAGCAACAGGCCAAGCGCGCGGGCGGTCCGTGGGAACCCGCCAAGGCCTTTGACCATTCCGCGCCCTGTACGCCCATCGTGCCCGCCGCGGCCTGCGGCCACCCGCGCGCAGGCGCGCTGTGGCTGGCCGTGAACGGCGTGGACCGCCAGCGCGCGGACCTCTCCGGCCTGCTGTGGTCTGTGCCCGAACTGGTTGCGATGCTGTCGCGGTCGGTCGCGCTGGCGCCCGGCGACCTCGTCTACACCGGCACCCCCGCGGGCGTCGGCGCCGTGGCGCCCGGCGACGTCGTGACCGCAGGCATCGCGCGCATCGGAGAACTCACCCTGACCGTCGCTGCGCCCCAAGACCCCGCAGGGCGCGCCACGTTTTCATGACACTGCGTCCCCCCATCCGAACCCAGGAGCCTCCCTTGAACGCAAGCATTACCCCGAAAATCGCCTTGGTCACCGGCGCAGGCAGCGGCGTCGGCCGCGTCACCGCCAATGCCTTGCTGGACGACGGCTGGACCGTCGTGCTGGCGGGCCGCCGTCCGGACCCGCTGCAGGCGCTGCAAGCCGATGCCGCCGCCCGCGGCCGCACGGCGCTGGCGGTGCCCACCGACGTCACCCAGCCCGAAAGCGTCGAGGCGCTGTTCAACACCATCGAAAGCCGCTTCGGCCGGCTGGACCTGCTGTTCAACAATGCCGGCGTGAACGCGCCCGCCGTGCCCATGGACGAACTGCCGCTGGAGAAGTGGTTTGCCGCCATCAACACCAACGTGACCGGCGTGTTCCTGTGCGCCCGCGCGGCGTTCGGGCTGATGCGCCGCCAGTCGCCGCAAGGCGGCCGCATCATCAACAACGGCTCCATCTCCGCGCACACGCCGCGTCCCTACACCGCGCCCTACACCGCCAGCAAACATGCCGTGACAGGCCTGACCAAGGCGCTGGCGCTGGACGGCCGCGCCTTCAACATCGCGGCCGGCCAGATCGACATCGGCAACGCGCTGACCGAGCTGTCCGAACGCATGACGCGCGGCGTGCTGCAGGCCAATGGCACGGTCGCGCCCGAGCCCATGATGGACGCCGTCCACGTCGCGAATGCCGTGCGTCACATGGCCTCGCTGCCCCTGGACGCCAACGTCCTCACCATGACCGTCATGGCCACCGCCATGCCCTTTGCCGGGCGTGGCTGAAACCCCACCGCGCCTTCGGGTGCAGCACACCCGGGGCGCCCCACAGAGTTGACTGAAGTTGACCACCCTAGGAGACAAGCATGACCTTCATCACGCTGGCCAGGACCCTGGCCTTTTCAACCGCCCTGGCAGCCCTGGCCGCCGCGCCCGGCCTGGCCGCGGCGCAGAACTATCCGTCCCGTCCCATCAGCATCATCGTGCCCGCGCCGCCGGGCGGCGGCATCGACATGATCGCGCGCGTCGTGGGCGAAAAGCTTTCGGCATCGCTGGGCCAGCCCGTCATTGTCGACAACCGGCCGGGCGCCTCCAACAACCTGGGCACCGCCCTGCTCGCCAACGCCAAGCCTGACGGCTACACCATCGGCATCGTGGGCGGCAGCCACAACATCAACAAATACCTGTTCAAAAACCTGGGCTGGGACCCGCAAAAGAGCTTCGAGCCCATCGTCTACACGCACGAGATCCCGCTGGTGTTCTCGGTGTATCCGAAGATCCCCGCCAAGACCCTGCCCGAACTCGTGGACTGGATGAAGGCGCATCCCGACGACGCCAAGGTCGCCACGTCCGGCCGCGGCAGCGCGCAGGAGATGGCAGCCGAAATGTTCCGCATGGTCAGCGGCGCCCCCATGCTGCTGATTCCGTACAAGGGCTCGTCCGCCGCCCATCCCGACCTGCTGGCCGGCCGCACGGTGCTGTACATCGACACGCTGAGCGCGATGCAGGAACAGGTCAAGGCCGGCAACGTGCGCGCCGTCGCGATCTCCACCGCGAAACGCGCCAAGGCTTTGCCCGACGTGCCGACCGCGCAGGAACAGGGCCTGAAGGGTTATGACGCCAATACCAACGGCGGCTTCCTGGCGCCGGCGGGCACGCCGAAGGAGATCATCGCCAAGCTCAATGCCGAGATCAACGCGGCCTTGAAGCAGCCGGCGGTGCGCGCCAAGCTGGAAGCCGCGGGCATCGAAGTCCAGGGCGGCACGCCGCAGGAATACGCGGCGCTGATCCAGTCCGACCTGGACAAGTGGGGCAAGGTGGTGAAGGAGGCGGGGATAGCGGCGGAGTGATCCGCGCTTGACCTTAGGGCAACGCCGGCGGCCGGTATTCAGGCCGTCCGGCGCAACCCCATCAATGAGCGCGACAAGCGGCTGGCTGCCGCCAGCACCGGCTCTTTCAGCTCCAGCAGCACCGACTCGGTCAGGCGCGATATCGGCCCGGAAATGCAGATCGCGCCTTGCAGCGTCCAGTTGATCCCGTAGACCGGCGCTGAAATGCTGGAGACCTCGGCGTCGCGCTCGCCGAGCGAGATCATGTAGCCCGCCCGGCGCACGGATTCATACGGCTCGCCCGGCTCTCCGGAGAACGCGAGCAGCACGCGCCCGGGACTTCCCAATTCAAGCGGCAATGCCGCGCCCACCCGAACGTGGTGGCGGATCGACTTGGGTCCTTCGACCCGCGCCATGCAGATGCGCTGCTTGCCCTCGCGCACATAGAACGTGGCGCTTTCTCCGGTGGCGGCCGACAGCTCCCGCAGCACCGGCTGCACGACTTCCGCGATATTGAACGTGGCCTGGTAACAGGCGCCCAGCCAGCCGGCCGCGCGCGCCAGGCGCCATGTGCCGTCCGGCCGCTGCGCCAGGTAGTCATCCATGGCCAGCGTGCGCGCCAGGCGCAACACCGTGGAGCGGTGGCAGCCGGTCCGCCGGCTCAGTTCCGCCAGCGACAAATGCGTGTCCTCGACGCCGAATGCGGCCAGGATGCTCATTGCGCGGCGCACCGCCACCACGCCTTCTTCCGCCGGCGCATCGTCCGACTCTGGGTTCAATTGATCGTTCATTGTGCGCAACGTGTTTCGCTGTACGGACTTGCATTGTAGTGAGCGGAACACCGATTCACAATCTCCGAACCACAAAACAGATATCGGAGACAAGAATCATGAAGCAGATTGCGCGTGTGCTGTCCTGCGTCGCCCTGGTGTGCATGAGCGGTTTGAGTGCCGCGAACGGCTATCCCGAAAAGCCTATCCGCCTGATCGTGCCGTTCCCGCCCGGCGGCGGCACCGACGTCCTGGCGCGCGAGGCGGCCATCGCGGTCGCCGGCAACACGGGCTGGAACATCGTGACGGAGAACCGGCCCGGCTCGGGCGGCAACATCGGGGTGGATACGGCGGCCAAGTCCGCGCCCGACGGCTATACGCTGGTGCTGGGTCAGACCAGCAACCTGGCGATCAATCCGACCCTGTATTCCAAGCTGCCCTACAACCCCGAAACCGATCTTTCCGCCATCGGCCTCGTCGCGGACGCGCCGCTGGTGATCGTGGTGCCGGCCAATTCGCCCCTCAAGACCTTCGAGGACCTGATTGCCACCGCCAAGGCCAAGCCCGGCGCGCTCAACTTCGCCAGTTCGGGCAATGGGACGGTGGCCCACCTGGCCGCCGTGCAATTGCAGAACGCCGCCGGCATCACGCTCACCCACATTCCCTACAAGGGCGCGGCGCAGGCCTCCAACGACCTGATCGGCGGCCAGATCGACATGTATCTGTCGTCGGTGCCCACGCTGATCGGCCATGTGCGCAACGGCAAGATGCGGGCGCTGGCCGTGACCTCGACGCAGCGCGTGCCGGACATGCCCGATGTCCCCACCATCGCCGAGCGGGGCTTTCCCGGCTTCGAGGCGGTGACCTGGTTCGGCCTGGCCGCGCCGGCCGGCACGCCCAAGGACATCGTGCAGCGCCTGAACGCCGAGTTCAACAAGGCGCTGCAGTCCAAGACGCTGAGCCAGAAGTATCAGGAGCAAGGCGCGCGGGTGTTGACCAGCTCGCCCGACGAATTCGCCAAGCTGATCCACGACGACCGCGTGCGCTGGGGCAAGATCGTCAAGGACTCGGGCGCGAAGGTCGAGTGATCCGCCATGCAAGCCCGCCATCCCTATTCCAGCGGCGGATCGCGCGCAGCCACCCCGGCGCCCGCCGGCGCCTGCGACTGCCACGCGGCGGGCATCAAGCCCGCATGACCGCCCCCGCATCCTCTTTCCACTCCCAACAGGAACTCTCATGGCCAACCAGGACATCATCAAAGACTTTCCCCGCGTCAGCGCCGACGTCGTGCGACGCGCCGCCGCGCTCCAACCCGCCATCCTGGCCGACGTCGCCGGCCGGCGCGGGGCGTTGAGCGGGCGTATCCGTCCGCTCCATCCCGCCATGAAGGTGGCCGGTTGCGCGCTGACGGTTGAGGTGCGCCCGGGCGACAACCTCATGATCCATGCCGCGATTGCGCTGGCCAAGCCCGGCGACGTGCTGGTGATCGACGGCAAGGGCGACCTGAGCTCGGCGCTGATGGGCACCATCATGATGACCGCCTGCCGCAAGCTGGGCATTGCGGGCGTCGTGATGGACGGGGCCGCGCGCGACACGATCGAGATCATCGAGATGGACTACCCGGTGTTCGCGGCCGGCACCAACCCCAACGGCCCGACCAAGAACGTGCCGGGCCGTATCGGCCATCCGGTGTCGGTGGGCGGCGTGACCGTCCATCCCGGCGACTTCATCATCGGCGACGCCGACGGCGTGGTGGTGGTCGAACGCGAAAAGATCGAAGGCCTGCTGCCCGCCGCGGAGAAAAAGGTGCGCGACGAAGCCGCGCGCATTGCCGCCATCCAGGCGGGCGACACGCAGGCCAAGTGGCTCGATGCCGCCCTGCGCGCGGCCGGCGTCCTGAAGGAAGGAGAATCGCTGTGAATGCCGCCAAGCCAGCGATCCTGGTGACCGCCGCCGACCTGGCGCCGGAGGCGCTTGCGCTGCTGCAAGACTTTCGCATGGTGTATGCCGGCAAGACGCCCACCGAGGACGACATCGTCGCGCTGTGCCGCGAACACGATCCTGTCGCCATCATCGTGCGCTACAGCAAGGTCGGCGCCGCCGCGATGGATGCCGCCCCCGCGCTGCGCGTGATCTCCAAGCACGGCAGCGGCACCGACACGATCGACAAGGCCGCCGCCGCCCAGCGCGGGATCCAGGTGGTCGCCGCAGTGGGCGCGAACGCCGCCGCCGTGGCCGAACAGGCCCTGGCGCTGCTGCTGGCCTGCGCCAAATCCGTCGTCGGGCTGGACGAACGCATGCGGGCCGGCCACTGGGACAAATCCACCCACAAGAGCCTGGAACTGGGCGGCAAGACGATCGGCCTGATCGGCCTGGGCGCCATCGGACGGCGCATGGCGGCCATGGCGCACGGGCTGGACATGCGCGTCATCGGCTACGACCCCTACGCCCGCGACTTGCCGGAGTACCTGCGCAGCGTGCCGCTGGATGCGATCTGGCGCGAGTCCGATGTGGTGTCGCTGCACTGCCCGCTCACCGAAGAGAACCGCGGCATGGTCAACGCTGCGACGCTGGCGCAATGCAAGCCCGGCGTGATCCTGGTGAACACCGCGCGCGGGGGCCTGGTGGACGAGGACGCGCTGCTGGCGGCCGTGCGCACGGGCCAGGTTCGCGCCGCGGGCCTGGACAGTTTCGCGGTGGAACCCATGCCAGCCGGCCATCCGTTCCAGCAGGAACCGCGCATCATCCTGAGCCCGCACATCGGCGGCGTGACCAGCGCCGCCTACGTCAACATGGGCGTGGCCGCCGCGCGCAACGTGCTGGACGCCCTGGCGCGCGCCGGCTCGCCCGCCTGAGGGTCCACGCCATGGCGCAACGCTGGAACCGCGCGCCCGCGGGCAGCCACTGGGGTGAATTCGGGCCCGACGACCAGCTCGGGCGGATGAACCTCGTCACCCCCGCCAAGGTGCTGCAGGGCATCGCCGAGGTCCGCGAAGGGCTGACGTTCTGCCTGTCGCTGCCGCTGGACGTGCCGGGCGGCACGGCGCTCAACCCGAAACGCCTGCCGCCGCAGCGCTATGCCACGCTGCGCGACGGCAAGAGCGCCGGCGCCCAGGGCTTTTGCTGGTCGTATGCGGCCGAGGATCCCCTGCTCACGGACGTGGTGTGCGACGACGTGCTGCTCATGAACACGCAGTACTCCACCCAGTGGGACAGCCTCGCGCACATGGGCAGCCGCTTTGACGCCGACGATGACGGCGTGGCCGAAGCGGTGTTCTACAACGGATATCGCGCCGGCGTGGACATCGTGGCGGCATCGGAAGACGCCCAGGCGCCCGCCGATTGGGCGCGCTTTCCCGGGCCGGCCGCCAAGGCGCTGGGCATCGAACGACTGGCCGAGCACGGCGTGCAGGGACGCGCGGTGCTTGTCGACCTGGAAGCCCACGTCGGCCGCACGCGCACGGCCGTCGGCTACGACGCCTGGATGCGGATTCTGGATGCCGACGGCGTGACGATCGAGCCGGGCGACATGGTGTGCCTGCACACCGGATTTGGCGACACGCTGATGACGATGAACCGCCAGCCGGATGTGGCGCGGCTGCATGCCACCGGCAGCGGACTCGACGGCCACGACGAACGGCTGCTGCAATGGATCGTCGACGCGCGCGTGGCCTGCCTCATCGCCGACAACCCCGCCGTCGAACTGGTCCAGCCGGTCAGTCTGAGCGGCGCCGCCACGCCGCTGCGCCGCCCGCGCCTGCCCCTGCATGAGCATTGCCTGTTCAAGAACGGCATTCACTTGGGCGAACTCTGGTGGCTGACGCCGCTGGCACGCTGGCTGCGCGCGCACCGGCGCCACCGGTTCCTGCTGACCGCGCCGCCGCTGCGCCTGCCCGGCGCCGCCGGTTCGCCCGCCACGCCCATCGCCACCGTCTGATTCCCCATTTTCTTTTCCCCCCGCGCAGCGGCCGGCACAGGCCGCACGCCCCTTCAACCAGGAGACACTTCGTGAACCCCCTACGCCTCTTGCCCCTCACCCTGGCGCTCTGCGCCGGCGCTGCGGCGGCCCAATATCCCGATCATCCCGTGCGCGTGGTCGTCGGCTTCTCGCCGGGCGGCCCGACCGACGTGGTCGCCCGCGCCTTCGCCTCGTACGCCTCACAGGCCCTGGGGCAGACCTTCGTGGTGGAAAACCGCCCCGGCGCCAACACCATCCTGGCGGCGGAAGCCGTGGCCAAGGCCGCCCCCGACGGCTACACGCTGTTGATCGGCGCCACCAACCACACCATGATTCCGGCGCTCTACGCCGACCGGGTCAAGTTCGACGCGCTCAAATCCTTTACCCCGATATGCGCCGTGGCGGTCAGCCCCACGGTGCTGGTCACCGGCCCGGCCCTGAAGGTCAATACCCTGGACGACTTCCTGGCGCGGGCCCGCGCCGAACCGGGGCGCCTGACCTACGCCACGCCGGGCACCGGCAGTTCCGGCCATTTCGCCACGGCGCAGTTCCTGCAGCAGACCGGCATCCGCATGAACCACATCCCCTATAAGGGCGCGGCGCAGGCGATTTCGGACCTGATGGGCGGCCAGGTCGACAGCTCGCTGGCAACACTGGGCTCGGTGCTGCCGCAGGTCCAGTCCGGCAAGCTGACCGCCCTGGCGGTCGCCGCGCCCAAGCGCCTGGCGCAATTGCCGCAAGTGCCGACCTTCGACGAGGCCGGCGTCCCCGGCTACGCGGCCGATGCCTGGTACGGCGTGCTGGCGCCCGCCGGACTGCCGCCGGACGTGCGCGCCCGCCTGCAAGAGACGGCTCGCGGCTTTGCCCGGGCCGACGCCACCGCCAAGAGCCTGGACGCGCTGGGCATGCAGCCGCGCGAGCTTTGCGGCGACGCGTTCGGTGCACAGCTATCCCATGACATCGACACCAACCGCAAATTGGCCCAGGAACTTGGCCTGAAAGCGGAATAATCCTTGCATAACAAGACGAGAGAGGAAGACATGACCTGCCAAATCCAATCCCTGGTGCGCCTGCGGCGCGCCGCCATGACGCTGGCCTTTTCCCTGCCGCTCCTGAGCGCGGGCATCGCCCACGCCGCGCAAGACTGGCCCAGCCGTCCTGTCCGCATCGTGGTGCCCTACGGTCCCGGCGGCGCGGTCGACGTGGCCACGCGCAAGATGGCCCAGATGCTGTCGACACAGACCGGCCAGAGCTTCATTGTCGAGAACAAGCCCGGCGCCACGGGCACGATCGGCGTAAGCCAGGTGGCCCGCGCGGCGCCCGACGGCTACACGCTGGTGGCCAACGACACGACCTATTCGCTGCTGCCGCACATCTTCAAGCAATTGCCCTTCGACCCGGCCAAGGACCTGCAGCCCGTCTCGGCCTTTGTGTTTGCGCCGATGGCGCTGGCCGTGTCGAACGACAGCCCCTACCGCACGCTCGATGACCTGATCGCGCAGGCCCGCGCCGCGCCCGGCATGATCACCTATGGCTCCGGCGGGCCGGGCACGACGCCCCACTTCGCGGCGGAAGGCCTGGCGCTGGCGACGAACGTGAAGTTCATGCACGTGCCGTTCAAGGGCGCGGCCGAAGCCACGCAGGCCGTGCTGGGCAAGGTGATCGAATTCCAGTTCGCCTCCACCACCGGGGTGATGGGCGCGGTGCAGGGCGACAAGTTGCGCCTGCTGGCGGTCAGCGGCGACAAGCGCCTGGCCGTGCTGCCCGACGTGCCGACCTTTGCCGAGGCTGGCGTGAAGGACTTTGGCGTGGTCAACTGGACCGGCCTGTGGGCGCCCAAGGACACGCCGCCGCAAGTCATGGAACGCCTGCAGCGCGAGGTCGCCAAGGCCATGGCCTCTGAAGAAATGAAGACCTTCGCCACCAAGATGGGCGCCGAGCCGCGCGCGGCCGATGCCGCCGAGTTCGGCCGCATCCTCGCCGACAGCGGCGTGATGTGGGGCAACGTGGCCCGCAACATCGGCTACGACGCCAAGTAAACCCAGGGAGAACCCATGTTTTTTCTGCAAGCGCCGCAGGTGGCGCAACTGGACGTCTGGTCGCCCATGCCCGAGCGCTTTCGCCGCGCCGCGCGCAGCGACTGGGCCGATGCCAATCGCGGCGGCGCCTTCGCGGATTCGTTCCTCGAAGGCCCGGTGTTCGACCGCAGCGGCAATCTCTATGTGACCGACATTCCATGGGGCCGCGTCTTTCGCATCAGCCCCGACCGTGAATGGTCGCTGGTGGCGCAATACGACGGCGAGCCCAATGGGATGAAGTTCCTCGATGACGGGCGGCTCCTGATCACCGACTACAAGAACGGGCTGATGGCGCTGGACGTCGCGAGCGGCACGGTCACGCCTTACCTCGCCCGGCGCAACAGCGAGCGCTTCAAGGGCGTGAACGACCTGATCTTCGACGCGCAAGGCAATCTGTACTTCACCGACCAGGGCCAGAGCGGGCTGCACGATCCCACCGGACGGCTTTACCGGCTGCGGCCCGATGGCCAACTGGATTGCCTGCTGGATAACGTGCCCAGTCCCAACGGCGTGGCGCTGTCGCCCGATGGCAAGGTGCTGTACCTGGCGGTGACGCGCGGCAATTGCGTGTGGCGCGTGCCGCTGATGGCCGACGGCAGCGTCAGCAAGGTAAGCCAGTTCTTCACGTCTTATGGCCCGAGCGGTCCCGACGGGCTGGCGGTGGACAGCGAAGGCAATCTGCTGGTGTGCAACCCGGGGCTGGGCTATGTATGGCTGCTCAATCACCGGGGCGAGCCGCTGACGGTATGGCGCAGCCCCGCGGGCATGTCCCTTACCAACCTGGCCTTTGGCGGCGAAGACGGACGCACCCTTTATTGCACCGAGTCCGTGTCGGGCACGATCCTGACCGCGCGGGCGCCCCATGCGGGGACGGCGCTGTTCCGGCGCTGACCCTTCACGCATATCGCTCCAGCCGGAAAGGCGCCAGATCGACGGGCGCCTGCCCGGCCGGGCCCAAGGCCCGGTTCACGCAGGCGCGCCGGCGCTTTCTTCCAGCAGCCAATCGCGGAACGCAGCCAGCGCCGGGGTCGCCAGCTTGTCCTGCGAGGCCAGGAAAAAATACCCCGCGCCCGTGCTGAAGGTCTCGTTCAGCGCGGGCACCAGCACCCCTTGCCGCAATTCGTCCTGCACCAGAAACGTCGGTAGCAGGCCGATGCCGATGCCCGAGGCCACGGCCTGGATCAGGTGCGTGGTCAGTTCGAATTGCGCGCCCCAGCGCATGGAACGCAGGGGCAAGCCGTGCGCCTCGAACCAGCGCTGCCAGACGTCGGGCCGCGCGGCCACCTGCAGGAGCGTGTGCCGCGCCAGGTCGGCGGGCTTGCGGGCGGGATCGCTGGCCGCCATCTCGGGGCTCATCACCGGGATAACCTGCTCGTCCAGCAGCCGGTGCGGCACCAGCCCCGGCCAGTCGCCATCGCCCACGGCGATCACGGCGTCGATGCCGGCCAGGTCCAGGTCAAAGCGCGTCACCCGCGAATGCAGGTGGACCAGGACGCCGGGATGCCGTTCATAGAAGCGGTTCAGCCGCGGCATCAGCCATTTCGCGGTGAATGTCGGCAGCGCGGCCAGGTGGAAGGCGCCGCGCCCGCTGCGGTGGGAAATCGCCTGCAACGACGCGCTGCGGATGCGCTGCAGCGCCGCCGCCAGTTCCTTCTGGTAGCCCCGGCCCGCTTCGGTCAGCTCGATGCGGCGCTTCACGCGCCGAAATAGCGGGACCTCCAGCAATTCCTCCAGCGCCTGCACCTGCCGGCTGACCGCGCTTTGCGTCAGCGCCAGCTCGGTCGCCGCCCGCGTGAAGCTGAGGTGGCGCGCGCTGGCTTCGAACGCCAGCAACAGGGACATCGACGGAGTGAGGCGGCGCGGGTTCATTCTTTTGGAACATGGATGGGGCGGCCCAATATACCGTGGACCGCCCGCACATTGAACAGCAACGCGCCATGACGCGGGCCGCCCGCGGCATTGATCATTCACAAAATGAATGCATGAGCCGCGCATTTTCCGTTTTCCCCAAGCCGGCGCAACACCGACAATACCCGTCAGGGCCAAGGCGCGCCCCTGACGGGCGCGCCGGCCAGCCAGGCATTTTTTTTGGAGGCAAGCATGGATCTGGGTATCGCGAACAAGACGGCGCTGGTGCTGGGCGGCGGCGGCGGATTGGGCGGGGCCATCGCGCAATCGCTGGCGCGGGAAGGCGTGAAGGTGGTGGTGGCTGATCTAAGCCTCGAAGCGGCCACGGCCACGGCCGACAGGATCAAGGCCACAGGCCAGACCGCCCACGCGCGCCAATGGGACCTGCGGGCGCTGGACGCCATCGACGCGCAGGTCGGCTGGATTGAGGCCAACGTCGGTCCCGTCGACATCCTGGTCAACAACACCGGCGGTCCGCCGCCCACGCCCGCATCCGGCCAGCAGGCCGATCTGTGGCGCGAGCATTTCGAAGGCATGGTCCTGTCCGTCGTTCAACTGACAGACCGCGTCCTGCCCGGCATGCGCGAGCGCGGCTGGGGACGCGTCATCACCAGCACCTCGTCGGGCGTGATCGCGCCGATCCCGAACCTGGGCATCTCGAACGCGCTGCGCATGTCGCTGGTCGGATGGTCCAAGACGCTGGCGCGCGAAGTCGGCCAGGACGGGATCACGTCCAACATCGTGCTGCCGGGCCGCATCGCGACCGCCCGCATCACCTTCCTGGACGAGGCCCGCGCCAAGCGCGAGGGGCGCAGCGTCGAGGACGTCAGCCGCGAAAGCACCGCTTCCATTCCCGTGGGCCGCTACGGCGACCCCGCCGAATACGGCGACGCCGTCGCCTTCCTGGCCAGCGCCCGCGCCAGCTACATCACGGGATCGACGATCCGCGTGGACGGCGGCCTGATCGCCAGCATTTGAACGCGCCCCGCGCGGCGTCTTCTTAATTTTTTCAAGGACATAGACGATGAAACTGACTGCAGACGCCAAGGGCGTATTCCCCATCGCGCCCACGCCCTTCTTCGACGACGGCGCCGTGGACTATGACTCGATAGACCGCATGATGGCGTTCTACCTCGCCTGCGGGTCCACCGGCCTGACCGTGCTCGGGCAGTTGGGCGAGGCCCCGAAACTGGACTTCTCGGAATCGCTGGAGATCGCCTCCCGCGTGATCGCCCGGTCGGGCGGTTTGCCCATCGTGGTGGGCGTGTCCGCGCCGGGCTTCGCGTCCATGCGCTCGCTGACCCGCGAAGTAATGGACCGGGGCGCCGCCGGCGTGATGATCGCCCCGCCCAACACCCTGCGCACCGACGACCAGATCGTCGCCTACTACCACCAGGCCGTGGAGGCCATCGGCGACGACGTGCCGTTCGTGCTGCAGGACTATCCGCTGACGTTCTCCGTGCAGATGGCGCCGTCCGTCATCCGCCGCATCGTGACCGACCTGCCCTCGTGCGTGATGCTCAAGCACGAAGACTGGCCGGGCCTGGAGAAGATCTCGGCGCTGCGCCGCTTCGAGGCCGACGGCTCGATGCGCCACATCTCGATCCTGTGCGGCAACAATGGCCTGTTCCTCGACTATGAGATGGCGCGCGGGGCCGATGGCGCCAATACCGGTTATTGCTTCCCGGACATGCTGTGCGATTTCGTCAGGATGGTGGGCGCGGGCGACACCGAGGCCGCGCACGACCTTTTCGACGCGCACCTGCCGTTGCTGCGCTACGAGCAGCAGCCGGGCGTGGGCCTGGCCGTGCGCAAGTACGTCATGATGCGCCGCGGCATCCTGGCCAGCGCCGCGCAGCGCCGCCCCGGCAGCGCGCTGACGCCGCAGGCCAGAGGCGAAGTGGACCATCTGCTGGCCCGGCTGGGCCGGCATGACGCGCGGGCGCGGGATCTCGTGCAGGGCTAGCGCGCGGGTCTTGCGCGACCCCTGGCGTCGCGGGGCGGTAACCCCGAGTATTGCCAAGGTAACGATACGTTAGCCGCCCGCGTCGCGCGGCTTGCGACGCCCGGGCGCTGCGGCGCCCTGCGGCGGCGGGTCGCAAGCGTCCTAAACGCATCGCCCCGCCGTGCGCCGCGCCGCTTTCCGGCGCCCGCGCACGGCAAGCCTTGCCTTGACACCCGCGGAACCCTCCCTCTATGTTCTAGGCCGCCAACTATTTGGCGCCCTAGCCTGGCGCCCCGATTGGCGCCCCGGATCGAACCCACAGAGAGAGGACCATGGCGGTGTCGCGCAAGTCTCATGGAATGGTTTTGCGGCCCCGCGCCGCGGCTGCCGCGTTGTGTGCGGCCACGCTGATGGCGGCGTTCACAGCGGCCGCCGAGGTCGCGCCGCCCGACGCCGCGTCCGTCCTGTACGCCATCCACCAGGTCGACAGCAAAGGCGCCGACGCCGCCGAGGTTGCCAACGGCAGCTTCGCCACCTACTGGTACGGCCACGCGTTCAACGTGGAAGGCGTCCAGTACTACACCGGCTTCGTCTGGGAAACCGCCGAACGCTACGTCAAGCCGGGCGAGGACGACATCGCGCCCACCACCCCGGTCAACCTTTCCGAAGCCACGTTCATCCTGGACAATCCGTCGTCCGAGCAGCCCTGGAAGTTTCGCGGCATGGAGCCCACCATCGGCGAATTCGGCGCCTACGAACGCGCCCCCGAAGTCGACCCCCGGCGCAAGCCGCGTGAATTCCGCACCGCCTCCGGCAAACTGGTGCTGGCGGTGCCGACGGAATCGTTCGAAAACGGCATCACCATCAGCGCGTACACGCTTCTCGTCTTCACGCCGCCTGAGAAGCGGCAGGACGAGAGCCAGGACAAGGTGTGGGCCTACGCGGGCAACGTGATTGCCGGCGAAGACAACGGCCCCGCCTGCGCGGATGGCGATGTCATGCCCTGTACGCGCAGCGAAGGCGAGCTGGTCTTCAGCGCCCATGGCGTCGCCGACCTGCCGCAGGTGACCGTGCAGTTCACCGGGACGACGATCTCCGGGCCGGGCAAGACCCGCAAGCTGGGCGCTGCCGACGCCGTGGCCTATACGTACGACGCGGCGCGCAAGGAGTACGTCGCGCGATAGCGCGACGCGCGGCGCGCGGGGAAGTCTGGCGGTCCTGCCCGCCGCTCAGGCCGTGGCCGCAGTGCGCGGCGCCAGCTCCAGACGGTTGCCGCCCAGCGATTTGGCGCGGTAAAGCGCCCGGTCCGCCTGCGCCAGCGCCTCCACGATGTCGGGCGCATCGCCATTGAAGCGCGCCAGTCCGATGCTGACCGTCGCCGCGATGCCGATGCCATCCATGCGGTTCGAGACGGTCACGGCGAAGCGCTCGGCCATGGCCTTGCCCAGCGTGTGGGCGCCCTCGGCGTCGTCGCCCCACAGCAGCGCGGCGAACTCCTCGCCGCCGATGCGCGCAAGAATCGTGTCGTGCCCCAGCACTTCCCGCGCAATATCCGCGAAGGACTTGAGCACTTTGTCGCCGGCCTGGTGCCCGTAGCGGTCATTGACGGACTTGAAGTGGTCCAGGTCGAACGCCAGCACCGACACCGCGCCGCGCCCTTTCTTGCCGTCAAGAATGCGCGCGCCCTGCTCGAAGAACCAGCGCCGGTTGCCCAGCCGGGTCAGGTAGTCGGTCTGGGATTCCAGCAGCAACTGGCGGTGCGTTTCGTCGCGGATCAGCTTGAGCAGCGTCATGGGCAACACCACCGAATACAACACGCCTTCGTAGATGGTCAGCTTGCCGACCAGCGCCTGGATCTGCTGGCCGGGCTGGGTTGCGAACCACGGCAGGATGAACGCCCTGGCGGCGTAGAGGGCGGTGTGCACCCCGGCGGCCGCGACGACGATGTACCGGGAATGCCGCGGCTTGAGCGCCTGGCATCGCCACACCTCCCAGGCCGTCAGGCCGCTGATGAGCGCAATGGGCACCGAGCTGACGTACGTCCACATGACGTCCAGCCAGCGCACGCCTCCGATTGCCCAGACCAGGCCCATGCCGGCCAGGATGCCGACGGAGGTGCGCAGGTAATGCCGTCCGCTCAGGGCGGCGACGCCGTTGAGCACCAGCAGGTAGCCGCCCAGGATGACCAGATTGCTCAAGGCCGATCCGGTGACGCCAGGAAGATCGTGGCGGTATAGCGCCGCCGCGCAGCCCGCGGCCAGCGTGGCGAACCCGGATGCCAGGATGCGTAATTCCTTGCTGCGCGTGGGATTGGTCCGCTGTTCCCAGAACATCAGGCCGGCGCTGACGAGCAGGGTGCCGACGGCCAGCAGGTAAAGAGTGAGGAGATCGACGTACATCTCTGAAATGAGGAGAATGCGCCGAAATATCGCGGCAGCGCCCGGATTTTACGGTGAAAACTGGCTCGTTCCCCGGTTTCCGCGCGCACGGGATAGCCCTGCCGGGCAGCGCATCGGCCCGCGCGATCCGGCCCCGGATTAGCTTTCTCCGGACGATCGTGGGGCCTGATCCGCCACTCAACACGGACAACCTCCGATCAGGGCAAGTCGCCGCGTCCGCCGGGCCCCGCTAGGCGGATCGCCCCTGGCGGGCCGCCTCGATGGTGGCGATGTCGATTTTCTTCATGGTCATCATCGCCTCGAACGCGCGCTTGGCCGCCGCCTGGTCCAGGTCGGTGACCGCCGCGAGCAGCACGCGGGGCGTGATCTGCCACGAGACGCCCCATTTGTCCTTGCACCAGCCGCACTCGCTCTCCTGGCCGCCATTCGAGACGATGGCATTCCACAGGCGGTCGGTTTCGGCCTGGTCGTCGGTGGCGACCTGGAAGGAAAAGGATTCGTTGTGCGTGAAGGCGTCGCCGCCGTTCAGGCCGACGCAGGGAATGCCCATGACGGTGAATTCCACCATCAGGACGTCGCCCTGCCGGCCCGAGGGATAGTCGCCGGGCGCGCGATGGACCGCGCCCACGGCGCTGTCCGGAAACGTCTTGGCGTAAAAACTTGCCGCGTCCAGCGCGGCGCCGTCATACCACAGGCATATCGTGTTTTTGCTGGCCATCTTGCTCCTCCTGGACAGGAAAGTGATGCGCTCAACCCTTGCTGCGATGCGCGACGTTCAAGCATAGTCCACGACCCGCGCCGCGCGAACCCCGCGCGCCAGCGCGGCCCCCTTCAGGCAGCGATGTGGCCGTCGATACAGGTGACGGACTGCCCGCCCACGCGTATCGCCCCGTCCGCGTCGAACGCGATGCTCAGCCGTCCCGACCGTCCCACGGCCGCGCCCTGCGAGCTGAGATATTCGGTTCCGAACTGCGGCACCTGCCCCGCATCGCGGATGAAGGCGGCCACCGCGCCGTTGCCGCTGCCGCACACGGGGTCTTCGTTTGCGCCCAGGCTGGGCGCGAACGCCCGCACCTCGACGGCCGCTTCCGCCCCCTCGCCGTACGCGCCGTACACCACGATGCCCGCGGCCCCGTTGCCGCGGTCGAAGTCGGCCATGCGCGCAAAATCCGGCCTCAGCGTCAGCACCGCCTGGGCGCTGGGCAATTGCGCAATCGTCCACACCGGGCCCACGCCGACGCGCTTGGGCGCGGGATCGTGCACCACCGCCGACCCCAATATCGACTCCATTTCGTCGATCTCTGCGGCATCCAGCGTGGTGAACGCGGGCTCCGGCAGCGTGAACGCGATGAGCGGACTGCTGCCCGGGATCTCCGTGACGGTCAGTTCGATCGGTCCGGCCTCGCACTCCTGCACGAGCCTGCCCTTACGCGGCGAGACGATGCCGGCTTCAACCAGCGCGTGCGCGGTGCCCAGCGTGGGATGCCCCGCGAACGGCAGTTCGGCCTGCGGCGTGAAAATGCGGACCCGGTAATCGGCGCCGGGCTGCGTCGCCGGCAGCACGAACGTGGTCTCAGACAGGTTCGTCCAGTTGGCGATGCGTCGCATCTGCTCATCCGACAGGCCTTGCGCGTCCAGCACCACGGCCACGGGATTGCCGCGGTAGGGTTCGCTGGTGAATACGTCCACTTGCTTGAATGGCATGCCCATGACCCGCTCCTTTGCATGAAGCGCCGCCCGGCGCGATGAACGGCGGGCGGCAATCGTCGATGCAGGGATATTACGGGCGGTTCTGGCCGGGGTACAGTGCCGATGCCGGCCACGCCGGACGGTTTGCGCTCATACTGCGGCGACATCCGGCAGTCTGGCGATGACCTTGATTTCGAACTGGAATCCATAAAGCCAGGTGACGCCCACCGCCGTAATCGTGGGGTACGGCGCGTCACCCCAGAACTCGGGCACCACCTCCCACATGGCCTCGAACTGCGATTGCGGATCGACCATGAACACGGTCACGTCGACCACGTCGTCGAACGAGCCGCCCGCCTCCTGGAGGATGGCGTTCAGGTTCTGGAAGGCCAGGCGCACCTGCTGACGCAGGTCGGGCTCGGGCGAGCCATCGTCCCGGCTGCCGACTTGACCCGACACGAAGAGAAAACCGTTGGAACGAACCGCCGGCGAATAACGGTTACGTTCATACAACGCATGGCGATGAGGAGGAAAGACGACGTCGCGAGTATTCATGAGCGTGCTCCAGAGGTGGGCCGAAGCGGCCCGTCGTGAATGGGAAGAACCTGGAGAAACTCTACCGGCGCGCGACTTGCGGATAAACGGGCGAGCCCCTCCCACACTATTTGTAGAATCCAAACAATCCCCCCCATTCCCCCACTTCCACCAATCCCCTGGAGCCGCCATGGACCGTTTTGACGCAATGAACGCCTTTGCGCGCGTGGTGGAGACCGGCAGCTTCACCAAGGCGGCCGAGACCCTGCACATGAGCAAGACCAGCGTGACGCAGCTCGTCCAGCAGTTGGAGGCGCGCCTGCGCGTGCGGTTGCTGAACCGCACCACGCGCAAGGTCAACGTCACCGCGGACGGCGCCGCGTACTACGAGCGCGTGATCAAGCTCCTGGCGGACATGGACGACGCCGAGACCAGCCTGTCCAGCGCATCGGAAGCCCCGCGGGGCCGGCTGCGCGTGGACGTGCCCAGCCCCCTTGCGCGCATGGTGCTGGTGCCCGCCCTGCCGGCCTTTCACGCCCGCTACCCCGACATCCAGCTCGACATGGGCGTGAGCGACCGCATCGTCGACCTGATCGGCGAGAACGTCGATTGCGTCGTGCGGGGCGGCGAGCTGACCGATCAATCGCTGATGGCACGCCGCGTCGGCGACCTGCGGTTGGGCGTCTATGCCGCGCCCTCGTACCTGAAGCAGGCGGGCAAGCCCGCGCACCCGCGCGAGCTGGAAGATTCGCACCACCGGATCGTCGGCTTTCTGTGGGCGCGCACGGGCCGCGCCCTGCCCTATGCGATGCGGCGCGCCAACGACATCATCAACGTGCAGGGCCGCTACGTGCTGGCGGTGGACGACGGCAACGCCTACCTGGCCGCCGGCCTGGCGGGGATGGGCGTGCTGTGGCTGCCGGACTACATGTCCGAGCCCCACCTTGCACGGGGCGAGCTGGTCACGGTCTTCGAGGACTGGCGGATGGACCCGATGCCCTTGTATGTGGCGTTCCCGCCCAACCGCCACGTCAGCGCCAAGCTGCGCGCGTTCATCGACTGGATCGTGGAGCTGATGGGCGCCTATGCGCCGGCGGCGGGCCGGTAGCGCGGCGGCGGCACGCCGCCAGCGCGCCGCGACATCCCGCTGTCAGCGCGGCGGGCGCTGCGGGAAGCTGCGCTCGAAGATCCCTTCGGCGATGCGGTTCTTCAGGATCTCGATGGACCCGCCCGCGATCATCCAGCCGCGGCATCGGCGCACGCAGTATTCGACCAGGGACTCGCGGCTGTAGCCCAGTCCGCCCAGGACCTGCAAGGCATCGTTGGCCACATCGAAGCCCACCTGGTTGCAATAGGCCTTGGCGATGGCGGTCTCCGTCGCGGACGGAAACCCCGTGTCCGCGCCGGTCGCGGCCCGGTACAGCAGCAGTTGGGCGGCATCGAGCTTGATGCGCATGTCGGCGAACTTCCATTGCAGGCCCTGGAACTCACACAGCAGGCGGCCGAACTGCTTGCGCTGCATGGCCCAGTTGCGCGCCTCTTCATACGCATAACGTCCCAGGGCCAGCGAGCGCGCGGTGTTGCCGATGCGCTCGACGTTGAATCCCGCGATCTGCTTCTTGAAGCCGCCCTCGCCCAGCACGACCATGTCGTCCGGCACGAAGACGTTGTCAAAGAAGATCTCGACCCATTCTTCGCCCGACATGAAGGCGGACCGCTTGCCAAGCTTGACGCCTTCGTCGCGGGTCCCGATCAGCACCGACCCGATGCCGGCCGTGCCGGGCGCGAAGCGCACGTAGGCCAGGATGACGCTGGCGTGCGGGCCGTGCGTCGTGAAGATCTTCGTGCCGTTGATGCGCCAGCCGCCGTCCGCGCGCGTGGCGCTGGTCTTGAGCTCCGTGACGGCCGAGCCCGCGTCCGGTTCGGTCATCCCCACCGAGATGAGTCCTTCGCCGGCCAGCAGGCCCGTCAGGTACTTCTGTTTCTGCAAGGGGCTGCCGTACTCGGCCAGGACGCGGATGGCGCCGAAGTTGCCTGCCTGCACCACGTCCGCGCTGCGCGGGCAGACGGCGGCGACGGTCTCGATCGCAATGACGGCGTCCATCAGCGACCCGCCGATCCCGCCGTCCTCCTGCGCCACCGTGATGCCCAGCAGCCCCTGGCCCGCCATCAGGCGCGCGATGTCCCAGGGGTAGTCGTCGGAATGCGCGCGCTCCACGGCGCCGGCGCGCAATTCGCGGTCGGCGAAGCGGCGCACGGCCGTCTGGAAGTCGCGCTGTTCGGGAGTGAGGGTGAAGTCCATCTTAGGGTTCCTGATGCAAGAGTGGGAAAGTGGATGCCGGTCAGGCCAGGCGGACCAGGGCATCGACGGCGACCACGCCATCGGCGCGGACGAACAAGGGGTTGATCTCGGCCTCTTCGACGCGCACGCCATCGCACAGCGCCAGGCGCGAGAAGGCGGCAATGGCGCGCGCCAGCGCCTCGCAATCGCCTTCGGGCAGGCCCCGAAAGCCGCGGACCAGACGGGTCTGGCGGACCTCGAAAATCATGCGCCAGGCCTCGTCGACATCCACGGGCGCCAGACGCACCGCGAAATCCGGCGCCAGCTCGGCGGCGATGCCGCCTGCGCCCAACAGCACGGTCGGGCCCACCAGCGGGTCGTGGCGGTAGCCCAGGATAAGTTCGATCAGGCGGTCTTCCATGGGCTGCACGAGGATGCCGTCGACCCGGGCATCCGGCGCGCGCAGCCGCACCGCCTCGCGCAGTTCGCGCGCGGCCGCTTCCAGCGCCTGGGCGTCGCGGATGCCGATGCGCACCGCGCCCAGCTCGGTCTTGTGCGCCAGGTCGCGCGAGCAGATCTTGGCCACGAGCGGGTACGGGACGCGGTGATCCAGCCGGTCCGGCGCGAGCAGCTCGCCTTGCGTCACCGGCACCCCCAGGTCCGCAAACACCTGCGCGGCTTCGAACTCGCTGAGCATGCCGCTGCGCGGCAGGCCGTCCGGCCACGGCTGCGGCGCACCCTGCCCGGGCGGCCGGCCTTCCGGCGCAAAGAACACGGCCAGCGCATCAGCGCAGGCTTCGGGCGTGCGAAACGCCGCGATGCCGCCTGCCTGCAGCAACGCCAGCGACGCCGGCGCTTCGGGCGCCAGGAACACCGCCAGCGGCTTGGCGGCGGGCTTGTCGGCCTGGAGCAAGGGCTGGACGGCCAGGGCAGGATGAAACTGCGCGGACGACCCGACGACGCTCAGGACCGCATCGCACCAATCGGCGCGCAGCAGCGCTTCGAGCAGCATCCGGTATTGCTCGCTGGACGCCGCCAAGGTGAGGTCGATGACCGGCGTTTCGCGTATCTTCAGGCCGCGCTGCGCGATCTCCCGCACGAACGCGGCCGGCGGTGCAACCGCCGCCAGGCCGCGCAGCCCCAGGTTGTCGACCACGGTCGCGGCGCCCCCGCCCGTGGTCGTAATGACCGCCACGCGCGGCGCATTCCCCTCCCGCGCCCGGCTGCCACCCGCGGGCCGCGCGTAACGGGCAGCCAGCGGCGCGATCTCGAACAGGGTCTCCAAGTGCTGCACCCGCATGACGCCATGGGCCTTCAGGAAAGCGTCCACCGCCACGTCGTTGCCCGCCATGGCGCCGGTATGGGACTGCGCCAGCGCGTCGCCCTGCTCGGAGCGGCCAAGCTTGTAGGCCACGACCGGCTTGCCGGCCGCGCTCGCCCGGGCAAGCGCGCGCGCCAGCGTGGGCGCGGCGCGCAGCGTCTCCAGGAAAAGCAGGATCACCTCGGTCCGGGCGTCGTCCACCAGCGCGTCCACCACTTCGCCGACCGTGATGTCGCTTTCATTGCCGACCGAGACCGACTTGGCAAAGCCAAACCCGCGCGCGGCGGCGCGGGACAGCAGCGACCCCATCATGGAGCCGCTTTGCGACACGAGGCTGATGCCGCCGGCCAGCAGGGTGTCGGCCTCGAAGGCGGCGTTCACGGACAGGATGCCGCCGCCGTGCAGGTCGGCCAGACCGATGCTGTTCGGCCCGAGCAGTCGCAGGCCCAGCGCGCGCGCCTGCCGCACCAGCTCGGCCTGGCGCGCCTGCCCTTGCGGCCCGGCTTCGCCGAAGCCGTCGGAATAGACCGTCACCACGCGCGCGCCGGCCCGCGCGCAGTCGGGCAGCAAGGCGGCCACGCCGTCGCCGGGAATCATGATGAAGACGTGATCCACCGGCCCGGGCAGCTCGGCCAGCGACGGATAGGCGCGCTCGCCCAGGATCTCGGCGCGGCCCGCGTTGACCGGATAGATGGCCCCGGCATAGCCGTGCTTGCGCATGAAGCGCAGCGGGCGCGCGGTGTTCTTGCGCGCGTCGCCCGAGGCGCCCACCAGGGCGACCGCACGGGGAGACAGCAGCGCGTCAGCGAAAGAATTGGACATGGAATTGGCAGTCGTCATAAGGGCCATGAAAAGTGGGCGTTCAAAGCTTGGGCATGTCTGCCGCCAGGCGCAGGGCGCGGACCGGCATGGCATCCAGGCGCCAGACGGCGTCGCGCAGCGCCAGCATGCGCGCGCCGCCCAGCACGGGGCCGGCCAGCTCGGCGAATTTGTCGTTCAGGTCCGCGTCCGACAGCGGCGCCTCGGGGTCGCCCTTGCGGTAGGGAGCGTGGTGTTCCAGCACGTCGCCGCCGTGCGTCGTGGCGGTCAGGCGCGCGGCGCGCATCACCGGGAAGCCTGCCGACAGGTCCGGGGCCGCGCGCAGATCCAGGCGCTGCATCAACCCGCGCACGCGCGGATCATGCAGCCGCGCCGCCCCAAAGGCGTCCAGCCGCACCGACCCGTGCACCAGCGCATGCGCCACCACATACGGCAGGCTGAACTTCGCCTCGAACGCGGTGGCGGGCTGGAAGTTGCCCGTCACGTCCAGCGCGGTCTGGTATGTCTCCACCCGCAACGCGGCGATATCGTCCGGCTGCAGGCCGCGTTCGCGCAACGCCAGCGCCGCGTCGATGGCGGCGAACGTATGGCCGCAGCAGCCGTGGTTCTTCTGGGTGATAGACAGGATGTTGTAGCGTTCGCCCAGGCCGGCCACGGCCAGCCGCCAGTCGGGGTCGCGCGCCAGCGCGGCGCCAAAGCCCACCTCGCCCTCCAGGATGTCCGGCACACCCGTGATGCCGTGCGCGGCGCCCTGCCCGGCCCGCACGCCGACCTCGGCGGCATGGCCCGCATGCAGCGCCTTGCTCATGGCGTCCGACCGGAAAGCCTGCTGCAGGCCGCTGGCCAGCGTGCCGGCGGTGGCCAGCGCGTGCAGCATGACCTGCGCATCGCCCGGCGCGCACAGGGCCGCCGCGGCGGCAGCGCCGCCGAAACAGCCCACGGTGCCCGTCGTATGGAAGTAGCGGTAGTGCGCGGGCTGCACCGCTGCGCCGATGCGCGTCGAGATCTCGTAGCCCACCACGATCGCCTGCAGCAGCGCCAGGCCGCTGGCGTCGTGCTCTTCGGCCAGCGCGAGCGCCGCGGCGATGGTCGGGCAGCCCGGGTGATAGACCGCGTCGCGGAAGATGTCGTCGAACTCCACCGCATGCGACACGCTGCCGTTGATCCAGGCCGCCGTCGCGGCAAAGGCCGTGGTCGCGCAGCCAGGCAGGCTGGACGCGCCCGAACCCAATTCGGCGCCATGCGCGCCCAGCAGTTGCTGGCACGGCGCGGCGCGGGTGCCGGGGTACAGCGCCGACAGCCAATCCAGGAACGCGCGCTTGGCGTAGTGGATGACCTCCTCGGGCAATCGGCCTACGGCGTCTTTCGCGCCATAGGCGGCGATGGTGTCCAGCAGCATTCGTCTCTCCGTGGTGAGTGCGGCGCAGCTTGCGCGCCGTTCGCTTCTGCCGATCACTCTAGGCGGCCGCGCCGCGCGAGGATTGATAAAAAGGAAAACGAGCCTTCTTGATCGGAAGGGGCCGGAATTGGTGAACGTTGCTTTGCCAATTTTTCATACCGCCGCGCCGGCGGCGTCCGTAAGCTGCATGGCAAGACGAGAAAAACAACGCATGACCAAGGAGGAAGTAATGAGCGAGACCAAGACCCCGCTGGGCTTCATCGGCCTGGGCGTGATGGGCGAACCCATGTGCGCCAATCTGGTCCGTCGATCCGGGCACCCGGTGTACGTGACCGATATCAGTCCCGACCCTGTGGCCCGCATCGGCGAATTGGGCGCGCATGCCTGCGCGTCGGTGGTGGAGGTGGCGCAAAGCGCCGAGATCGTGTTCCTGTCGCTGCCCAGCATCGTGCAGGTGGAACAGGTCTGCACCGGGCCCGGCGGCCTGGTCGAAGCCGCGGGCCGCGTGCGCATCGTGGTGGACATGAGCACCAGCGACGTCACGCGCACCCGCCAGTTGGCCGAAGTGCTGCGCGGCCACGGCATCGTGCTGATCGACGCGCCCGTGGCGCGCATGCGCGAGGCCGCCCGGCTGGGCACGCTGATGATCACGGTAGGCGCCACCCGGGAAGACTACGACACGGTCCTGCCCTATCTGTCCTGCATGGGCTCCGACGTGCTGCTCTGCGGGGGCATCGGCAACGGCCAGGTGGTCAAGATCATGAACAACATGGTGGTCTTCATGACGGTGCACGCCCTGGCCGAAGCCGTCACGATCGGGCGCAGCGCCGGGGTGGACGGCACCCTGCTGCTGGACGCGCTGAGCAAGGGCTCGGCCGACAGTTTCGTGCTGCGCAATCCGGGCCAGAAGGCGCTGGCCCCGTCCCACTTCCCGAAAAAGACCTTTCCGACCGAATACGCGATCAAGGACATCCTGCTGGCCCTCGAACTGGCCAGCCAGGGCGACGTGGACGCCCGGGCGGCCAGGCTGACGCACGACCTGCTGGAGCGCACGCGCGCCGCCGGTTACGTCAAGGAGTACTACCCGGTGATGGTCAAGCTGATCGAGCGCGGCTACGCGTAAGCCGTCCATCCGGCGCCGCGCGCCGCCCCATTCCCTGTCCGAGATATTCATGACACCCCTGCTACGTCGATGGGCCCTGCCCCTGCTCGCCGTTACGATCGGCATGAACGCCGCCGCCGCGGACTATCCCACCCGCCCGATCACGCTGGTGATCGGCTTTACCGCCGGCGGCCCGACGGATGCCGTCGGCCGCTACCTCGCCCGCCAGCTCGAGACCGAGCTCGGCCAGACCGTCGTCGTCGAAAATCGCGCCGGCGCCAATGGCGTGGTCGCCGTGCAGGCGGTCAGGCGCGCGCCCGCCGACGGCTACACCCTGATGCTGGGCAGCAGCGGCACGCTGTCGATCGAACCCGTCTACAAGCAAAAGGTCGACTACCAGGTGCTCAAGGACTTCCAGCCCATCGCGCTGGTCGCCAGCTATCCCTACCTGCTGGTCGTGCCGGCCGGTTCGCCCTTCGACTCCGTGCAGGCGCTGATCGCCGGCGCACGCGAAAAGCCCGGCGCGCTGACCTTCGCGTCGGCCGGCAGCGGCGCGGTGAACCACCTGGCGGGCGAATGGTTCAAGAGCGCCACCCGGGTCGACATCACCCATGTGCCGTACAAAGGCGATTCGGCGGCCATCGCCGACCTGGTGGCCGGGCGCGTGGACATGGCCTTCCTGAGCGCCATCGCCGCCATGCCGCAGGTGCAGGCCGGCAAGCTGCGCGCGCTGGGCATCGCCGCCGCGCAGCCGTCTTCGGTGGCGCCCGGCGTGCCGACAGTGGCGCAGGCCGCCGGCATTCCCGGCTTCACGGCCGAACCCTGGAACGGCGTGCTGGCGCCGGCCGGCGTGCCGCCCGCCGTCACGCAGCGCCTGAACGCCGCCATCAACAAGGTCATGGGCACCGGCGAAGCGCGCGACGCGCTGCTCAAGCTGGGCCAGTACCCGATGCGCGGCACCCCCGACGACTTCGCCCGCCACATCGGCTCGCAGACCGAACGCTGGGCGCAGGTCATGCAGACCAGCCACATCGCAAAGGCAGACTAGATGGACTACCCCGAACTGACCCTGCTCATCGGCGGCCGCGCGGTCGCGGCCGGCGGCCGCCCCGGCCTGGAAGTGATCGACCCCGCCACGCAGGCGGTGCTGGGCCGATTGCCGATGGCCTCGGCCGATGACGTCGACGAGGCCCTGGAGGCCGCGCGCCGCAGCTTTCCGGGCTGGCGCGACACGGCGCCGCTGGACCGGGCGGCGATTCTGCGCCGCGCCGCCGCGCTGATGCGCGAGCGCACGCCGCAACTGGCGTGGCTGATCACCCGCGAACTGGGCAAGCCCCTGGCCGAATCCGAAAAGGAAGTCGCCACCGCCGCCGAGATGTTCGAATGGGGCGCCGAGGAAGCGCGGCGCACCTATGGCCGGCTGATCCCCGGCCGCGTGGGCGGCATCCGCCAGATGGCGATCCCGGAACCCATCGGCCCGGTTGCGGCGTTCTCGGGCTGGAACGCGCCGGCGATCACGCCGTCGCGCAAGATCGCCGGGGCCCTGGCCGCGGGTTGCTCGATCGTCATCAAGCCCTCCGAGGAAACACCGGCCATCGCGCTGGAAATCGGCCGCGCGCTGGCGGACGCGGGGCTGCCCGCGGGCGTGCTGAACATGGTGTTCGGCGATCCGGCCGAGATCTCCCGGCGTCTCATCGCCTCGCCGGTCATCCGCATGGTGACCTTCACCGGCTCCACGTCCATCGGCCGTGAACTGGCGATGTTGGCGGCGGGCGGCCTGAAGCGGGCGACGCTGGAACTGGGCGGGCATGCGCCCGTGCTGGTGTTCGGCGACGCCGATCCAGTCATCGCGGCCGATACCGTGCTGGCGGCCAAGCTGCGCAATTCCGGCCAGATCTGCACGTCGCCCACCCGCATGTACGTGCATAAGAGCGTGTACGAACGCTTCGTGGAGCGCCTGGCCGAACGGGCGCGTGGCTGGCGCGTGGGCAACGGCCTGGAAGCCGGCGTGCAGATGGGGCCCCTCGCCAATCCCCGGCGGCTCGCCGCAATGGAAACCCTGGTGGCCGATGCGCTGAAGCACGGCGCGCAACTGGCGGCCGGCGGAGAGCGGCTGGATCTTCCCGGGTGGTTCTGGGCCCCGACCGTGCTGCGCGACGCGGGCCCCGAATGCCTGGCCGCCAACACCGAACCCTTCGGCCCGCTGGCGCTGGTGCAGCCGTTTGCCGACCTGGACGAGGCCCTGGCACAGGCCAACCGGCTGCCTTTCGGGCTTGCCTCGTATGTCTTCACGCGCGATGCCGCCACCGCGCGCATCGCCTCCGAGCGCATCGACAGCGGTGTGGTCTGCATCAACCATTGCCAGGCCTCGCTGCCCGAGACGCCGTTCGGCGGATTCAAGGACAGCGGGCTGGGCAAGGAAGGCGGCGTCGAGGGCCTGCAGGAATTCATGCAGGTCAAGTACGTGAGCCAGATGTAGCGCGCAGCCATCACCCGAGCGGCGCGGCGACCGACCGCGCCGCCGCACCATCCAAAGGAGAACACCATGCATAAGAAAATCACCGGAATCACCGCCGCGATCGCGGTTGCCGCCCTGGCCGGCGCCGCGCAGGCCCAGCCGTCCGCCGGCATATCCGACGGCGTCGTGCGCATCGGCGTGCTGACGGACATGTCCGGCGCGTATTCCGGCAACGTCGGCCCCGGCTCCGTCCTGGCCACGCGGCTGGCCATCGAGGAATTTGGCGGCAAGGTGCTGGGCAAGCCCATCGAAATGCTGTCCGCCGACCACCTGAACAAAACGGACGTGGCCGCCAGCCGCGCGCGCGAATGGATGGACCGCGACCAGGTCGACGTCGTGACCGAACTGGGCAACAGCGCCGTCGCGCTGGCCGTGATGAACATCGCCCGCGAAAAAGGCCGCATGACCATGGTGACCGGCGCTGGCGCCACCCGCATCACCGGCGAAGACTGCTCGCCCAATAATGTCCAGTGGGTCTATGACACGTACGCGCTCGCCAAGGTGGGCACGTTGCCGCTGGTGGAGGCCGGCGCGAAGAAATGGTTCTTCGTGACCGCCGACTACGCCTTTGGCCACTCGCTGGAAAACGACGGCATGCGCTTTGTGAAGGAAGGCGGCGGCACGGTGGCCGGGTCGGCGCGCTATCCGTTCCCGGGGAACGATTTCGCGTCATTCCTGCTGTCGGCGCAATCCAGCAAGGCCGATGCCGTCGCCTTCGCCAGCGCGGGCGCGGACCTGCAGAACGAGATCAAGCAGGCGCGCGAGTTCGGCCTGGCGGGCAAGCAAAAGCTGGTCGCCATGCTGATGAGCATTACCGACGTGCATGGCGTGGGCCTGGACGCCGGCCAGGGCATGACCTTTGCCGAGACCTTCTACTGGGACATGGACGACGAGACGCGCGCCTTTGCGCAGCGCTTTCACAAGGCGTCGGGCAAGATGCCCACGGCGCTGCAGGCGGGCCAGTATTCCGCGGTGCTGAACTACCTGCGGGCGGTCGAGAAGTCGGGGTCGGACAATGTGGACGTCGTGATGAAAACGCTGCGGGCCCAGCCCATCCACGATGCGTTCGCACGCAACGCCCGCCTGCGCGAGGACGGCAAGCTCATCCACGACACCTACGTGGTGGAGGTCAAGTCGCCCAAGGAATCCAAAGCGCCCTGGGACTATTACAAGATCGTGCGCACGGTGCCGGGCGACCAGGCGTTCATGCCCTTGTCCGAAAGCCAGTGCAAGCTGGTCAAGCAATGATACCCACCCCGCAAGCGGCCGGCGACGCGCCGGCCTACGAGGTCTATGCGATCCGCTACGCCAGCGTCACGCGGCGCGCGGCCGACAACTTCCTGTCACGCGTCGACGTCCATGACGGGCCGATGCCGATGGACTTCTTTTGCTGGCTGCTGCGCGGTCCGCAAGGCAACGTGATGGTCGACACGGGCTTTAGCGCCTGCTCGGCGCGCGCCCGCAACCGCGCCTTCACGCTGCAGCCCGAGGCGGCGCTTGGCCGGCTGGGGCTGGCGCCGGCGGACATCGGCGACCTCATCCTGACCCATCTGCACTACGACCACGCCGGCAACGTCGAGGCCTATCCGAATGCGCGCGTGCATCTGCAGGACGCCGAGATGCAATACGCCACCGGCCGCTACATGTGCTTTGAATCGATGCGGCATTTCTTCTCGGTCGACGACGTGCAGGCGGTGGTGCGCCAGGTGTACGCGGGGCGCGTGTGCTTTCACGATGGCGATGCCCGGCTGGCGCCCGGGCTGGAGATCTACCGCATCGGCGGGCACACGCAAGGCCTGCAGGTCGTGCGCGTGCACACGGCGCGCGGCTGGGTCGTGCTGGCGTCCGACGCCCTGCACTACTACCGCAACTTCCAGGACAACAATCCCTTTCCCGCCATCTTCCACTTGGGCGATATGCTCGAGGGCTATACGCGCATCCGGACCCTGGCGGATTCCGAGGCGCACATCGTGCCCGGCCACGACCCCGCCGTCACCCTGCGCTATCCGCGCGCCGTCGACGGCGACGGCATCTACCGCCTGGACGTTCCGCCCCTGTGACAAGGACAACGCAATGCAAGAAGACGACTTCATCCTTCACCGACTGGCGGACGCCGTGAACCGACAGGAGCGGCTGGTGTGGCGAGGCCGGCACCTGAACACGGTGTTCCTGCTGGAGTGCGGCGACACGGCCTATCTCATCGCCGTGCAGGCCGGCCGCATCGAATCGGTGCGCCCCGGCCCCTTCGTCATGCCGCGCTGGCAATTCGCGCTGCGCGCGGCCGCGGCCGACTGGGCGCAGTTCTGGAGCCCCAGGCCCGCGCCCGGTTTCCATGACCTGATGGCGCTGGTGAAATTCCGCCGCCTGCGCGCCGAAGGCGACCTCCATCCCCTGATGTCCCACCTGCTTTACTTCAAGGACGTGCTGGCCTGCCCGCGCGCCAAAGGAGCGTCCCTGTGAACGCCAGCCCCGCCCGCTTCGAGCCCATCGTCGGCCGCTATCTGCACCTGCCGCTGGGCGGACGCCCGCAGCGCATTTACGTCGAAGAAGCCGGCAGCGGCACGCCGCTGCTGTGCCTGCACACGGCCGGCGCGGACTCGCGCCAGTACCGCGCGGTGATGAACGACCCGGCCATCCTGGAATCCTTCCGGGTCATCGCCTTTGACCTGCCGTGGCACGGCAAATCGTCCCCGCCCGAGGGCTGGCAGGAAGAAACCTACCGGCTGACCTCGCAGGACTACGCCGAGGCGATCATCGCCGTGGCCGACGCGCTGGCGCTGGACCGTCCGCTGGTGATGGGCTGCTCCATCGGCGGCCGCATCGTGCTGCATCTGGCGCTTGAGCACGCCGACCGCTTCGGCGGCGCCATCGGCCTGCAGTCCGGCGCGCACGTCGACCCGTACTACGACCTGGAATGGCTGAACCGGCCTGACGTGCACGGCGGCGAAGTCTGCGCCGGCATCGTGTCGGGCCTGGTCGGGCCGGGCAGCCCCGAGAAGCATCGCTGGGAGACCTTGTGGCACTACATGCAGAGCGGTCCGGGCGTGTTCAAGGGGGACCTGCACTTCTATACCGCGGACGGCGACATCCGCGACCGCGTGGCCGGCATCGACACGCAGCGCTGCCCGCTGTGGCTGCTGACCGGCGAATACGACTATTCCTGCACGCCCGAGGACACGGAATTCCTGGCGGGCCGCATCGCCGGATCGCAATGGCAGATCATGGAAGGCATGGGCCACTTTCCCATGAGCGAGGACCCGGACCGGTTCCTCGGCTATCTGCGGCCGGTGCTGGCGCAGGCGGCGCGCAGGCGGCAGGGCGCATAGCGCGCGGCCGCGCGGACGCGGGTACGTCCGGTCTCCCGGGGCCGTGGCGCGGGCTGACGGCTGCGCCACCACCGCGCCGGGTCACTCCCCTTGCAACTGCGGCGCCGTCAGCGCCTTGAGCAGGTCGTCCACCGGCCGCGCAAGCTGGCTCGTATCGCGCACGCACACGTAGAACTGGCGCTCGGCCCAGTCATCGCGCAGCCGCAGCAGCGCCAGTCCCATCGAAGACAGGTAGTGCCGCGCGATGCCTTCGGGCACCACGCCGATGCCCAGGCCCTCGCGGATCATGCGGCAGCGCGTCTCGAAATTGGACACCTGCAGCTTCACGTTCGGCGGCCGCGACAGCGACTGCCCCGCGTAGGCCAGGAACTGGTCGAGCGAATGGCGCGGAAAATAGCCGAGCAGGTCGTAGTCCAGCGCCTCTTCCAGGTACAACTCGGAACGGCCCGCCAGCGCATGGCCCACCGGCACCACCAGTCCCACGCGATCGCGCCGGAAGGGAAACGAGGCGACGCCAGGCACCGGGTGGTCCGCGTGATAGATGCCGATATCCACCGAGGCCTCGGCGACCATGCGCGGAATGTCGTAGCTGTGGCCTTCGAGCAGGTCCACGCTGACGTCGCTGCGGCCGGCCAGAAAGCGCCCCATCACGCCGGGCAGGAATTGCAGGATGGTGGACGGGTTAGAAGCCAGGCGGATCTTCGCCTGGCCGTCCAGGGTATAGCCGTTGATGGCCTGCTCGGTGAGCTGCACGCTGCGCAGGATGGCCTTGGCCCGCTGGTACAGCAATGCGCCCGCCGGCGTGGGCTCGACGCCGCGCCCGTGCCGGTGCAGCAGCGTGCGGCCCAGATGCCGCTCCAGTTCGGCCACGCGCTTGCTGGCCGCGGACGTCACCAGGTTTTCCCGCTCGGCCGCTTTGGACAGGCTCTTTTCCTCGACGGCCGCGACGAAGATTTCCAGCGCTGGGATGTCTAGCTTTTTCATGAGGGCAATATACCGTGGCGGACCGCCGCACGGCCGCGCTGGCGCAGCATTGCGCTGCTATGGCGCAGCATTGGCGCTGCGCTGGCGTCAGCGCGATCCGGATCCCTGCCTTGTCGCGAGTTCGCCCGCCAGTTCCAGCGCCTGAGCCAGAAACGCGGAGGCGTCGTCCTTGCGGTAGCTGACGATCACCGGCGACACGAAGGCGTCGGCGTCGATGCGCACGTGGGCGACGTCCTGGCGCTGCAGGCGCTGCACGGAGGCCGGCACCACCGTAACGCCCAGCCCCGCCGCGACCAGTCCGATGGCGGTCTGTAGTTCATTGGCTTCCTGCACCACCTGCACGGCGTGCCCGGCGGCGCGGAACAGGCCCAGCACGTGGTCCGCGTAGTTCGGGCGCGGTCTGGCCGGATAGAGCACGAAGGGTTCGCGCGCCAGCCGGTCCACCGAGACGCTGGCCTGTCCCGCAAGCGGGTGATGCAGCGGCACCGCGGCCATCAGCGGTTCGGTCATGAGCACGCGGCGTTCGATGGCCGGATCATCCAGCAGGATGCGGCCGATGCCCAGATCGATGCGGCCCGCCTTCAGGGCTTCAAGCTGCGGCAGGGTGTTCATTTCCATCAGGCCGACCTCGACCCGATCATCGGCGCTGCGCAGCAGCCGGATCAGCTCGGGCACGAATCCATAGAGCGTGGACGGCACGAAGCCGATGCCGAACCAGCGGCGCTCGGTCTGGCCCAGCCGGCGCGTGCCCTCCAGCACCTCTTCCAGGCGGGCGGTCAGCAGCCGCGATTGTTCGAGCAAGAAGCGGCCCGCCTCGGTCAGTCGCAGCGCGCGGGTCGTGCGCTCAAAGAGCTGCACGCCCAGCTCCTCTTCAAGCTGGCGGATCTGGCGGCTGAGAGGCGGCTGGGCGATGTGCAGGCGCGAGGCCGCCAGCGTGAAGCTGCCCGCCTCGGCCACCGCCTGAAAGTAACGCAGATGCCGGAGTTCCATCGTGATTCAGACCCTGAAGGTATCAATCGAAACCCATATAGTCTTGGACACCCTGGAAAAAGGCAAGCGATACTGCCGCTAAGCGTTCAGGCCCTGACATTCAAAGTATGAATGGAACAGGCGCCGCAGATAATTCGAGAAACACGGAGACAACCATGCGCATGCGCCATGTATTCAAACCCTTTGCCCGCGCGTTGCTGGCCGCTACGCTGCTGGCCGGCGCCACCGCCGCGCACGCCGACGCGTATCCCGACCGGCCGGTCAAGTGGATCGTGCCCTTTCCGCCCGGCGGCGCCATGGACAGCATCGCACGCACCCTGAGCGAGTCCATGGGCAAGCAGCTCAACACGTCCTTCATCGTCGAAAACCGCGCCGGCGCGGGCGGCAATATCGGCGCGGCGGCCGTGGCGCGCGCCAAGCCCGACGGCTACACGATCCTGATCGTCGCCAACGGCATGGCGGTCAATCCCGCGCTTTACCAGAGCCTGAACTACGACCCCATCAAGGATTTCGCCCCGATCTCGCTGCTGGCCGTCGTGCCCAACGTGCTCGTGACCAATCCGGAACGCACCGGCGCGACCAGCGTGCAGGACGTGATCGCCAAGGCCAAGGCCCAGCCCAAGCACTACACGTACGCGTCAGCCGGCGTGGGCACCTCGATCCACCTGGCCGGCGAGATGTTCGTGTCGATGACGGGCGTGGACATGCTGCACGTGCCCTACAAGGGCAGCGGCCCCGCCGTGGCCGACCTGCTGGGCGGTCAGGTCGACTACATGTTCGACAGCATCACGTCCGCCAAGCCGCACATCGACAGCGGCAAGCTGCGCGCGCTGGGCATCACCACCGCCAAGCGCTCGCCCGCGCTGCCCAACGTGCCGACCCTGCAGGAGGCCGGCGTGCCGGGCTACGAGCTGATGCCCTGGTTCGCGGCTTTCGCCCCGGCCGGCACGCCGCCGGAAGTGGTGGCCAAGCTGAACGACGCCATGCGCACCGCGCTGGCCGAGCCCAAGGTGAAAGCGACGCTGGATTCGATCGGCGCCGAGTCCATCGGCAGCACGCCTGACGCGCTGCGCGACCACCTGGCCAAGGAAACCGCGCAATGGAAGGATCTGGTCAAGGAACGCGGTATCAAGATCAACTGATCCGGCCGCCAGCCGGGCGCGAGCCCGGCGCGCGGATGGGGTATCGTTGGTTCATCCCATCCCAGCGAAGGACAGCCATCATGGCCTTGAAACACGCGGATCCCGGGCAGGTCATCGATCTCTCTCCCTATGGCGCGGCGCTTGCGCAAAAGCAGTCGATCGCGCTCTTCAAATCCGGCGACCTGGAAGTCATGCGGCTGGTGCTGCTGGCCGGCAAGAGCATGCCCTCGCACGACGTGGCGGGGGAAATCACCCTCCAGTGCCTGGAGGGCAGCGTGGAAGTGGCCGCCGGCGGCGCCACGCATATCCTGGATGCGGGCTGTCTGATGTATCTGCCTGGCCGCGCGCCGCATTCGCTCTTCGCGCTGGAAGACGCGTCGGTGCTGGTGACCGTTGCGCTCAAGCGGAATTAATTAGTTAGGGAGTTAGGGCGGAGCGCCGCCCTGCCCTGGCGCCGCCGACCGGTCTAGTGCCGCGCCGGCCCGCCGGCCGTGTTGCCGTGCCGGAATGGAGTTCAAGGTCGCGCCGCGGCGACGGGCTTGGGTGGCGGCGCGGACGGCGCCGGCGTGACGCGCCAGATCGTGTTGGACAGATCGTCGGCCACGATGAGCGCGCCTTTCGGATCGACCGTCACGCCCACCGGGCGGCCGCGCGTGGTGCCGTCGCTGTCGCGAAAGCCCGCCACAAAGTCCACGGGCGGTCCGGACGGTCGGCCGTCGGTGAAGGGCACGAACACCACCTTGTAGCCGACCGGATCGCTGCGGTTCCAGCTGCCGTGCTCGCCGACGAAGACGCCGTTGGCGTACCGGTCCCCCATCGCGGCGTTCGAAAAATCCACGCCCAGCGCCGCGACGTGCGAGCCCAGGCTGTAATCGGGCGCGATGGCCGAGGCGACCTTCTCGGGGTCTTGCGGCCGGACGCGATCGTCCACGTTCTTGCCCCAGTAGCTGTAAGGCCAGCCGTAAAACGCGCCTTCCTTGACCGACGTGAGGTAGTCGGGCACGAGGTCCGGACCGAGCTCGTCGCGCTCGTTGACCACCGCCCACAATTGGCCGGTGTCGGGCTGGATGGTGAGCGCGGTGGGATTGCGCAGGCCCGTGGCGTACGCCTTGTATTCGCCCGTGGCGGCGTTGACGCGCCAGATGCGGGCGCGATCGACTTCCGCCGTCATGCCGCGTTCGGTGATGTTGCTGTTGGAACCGATGCCCACGTACAGATACTGCCCGTCGGCGCTGGCGGTCAGGGCCTTGGTCCAGTGATGGTTGATCTGCGCGGGCAACGGGGTAACCGTTACCGGCGGGCCGCTGGCCTTGGTTTGACCGGGCTGGTAGTCGAATCGCACCAGGGCGTCCTGGTTGGCGACGTAGAGATGGTTCCCGACCAGCGCCAGCCCGTACGGCGCATTGAGATTCTCGGCGAACGTGGAGGCCTCATAGGTGCCATCGCCTTCGGCATCGCGCAGCAGCGTCAGGCGGTTGCCGCCCTTGACCGGGCTGGTGCCGCGGGCCTTGATGATGCCCGCGATCACATCCTTGGGCTTGAGGTCCGGGGCGCTGCCGCCGCGGCCTTCGGCGACCAGGATGTCGCCGTTGGGCAGCACCAGCGTCTGGCGCGGGATTTTCAGATCGGTGGCGATGGCCGAAATCCTGTATCCCTCGGGCACGGTAGGCACCTTGTCGCCCCACTGGGCGGGCTTGGCGATCACCATGTCGGGCAGCAGGCCCCGTTCGGGCGGGGGCAATTCGGGCGTCGGGCCGACCTGCGCGGTCCCGGATTGGCCGCTGCATACCCCGGCCGCCGCCAGCAGCGGGATCCCGGCAAGCAAGCGAAGCTTCTTCATAGCGGTCCCCTGATGTGCGGCGTGCGAAATCCCAGGCAGACGGCCACGAACGCCAGCAATGCGGCCGCGACGGACAGGATCAGGCCGGCGGGCATGCTTGCCCAGGCGTCGCGGGCATGCATGAGCGCGTTGAGGACGCCAACCAGCCATGCGGCCAGCAGCACCAGCGCATACGGCACGATGCCCCGCGCGCGCTGCGTCGGCCTGAAGACATCGATCAGGGCGAACAACAGGGCGACGGCGCCGAACACCAGGCCGCCGACCAGCAGCCAGGACGCGAAATTATTCCACTGGATGTGAAAAGTCTGCGCATACGCCGCATCCGCCAGCGCGGCGCCGAGATACAGCGGAAACATCCCCGCCAGGAAGACCGCGGGCATGGGCCGCACGGTCAGGGCATATCGGTTTTCGATGAGTTGAGTCACTGGGATCGCCTCGTGGAATGCGGGCCCAAGCACGCGCCCGTGACGGGCCGCGCAGCAAGCCGCATTCCTGTCGCGCAAGGGCGACCGGCATCCCAGGCATCAGCGCCGCGCGACCTGCGCAGGCTCGGCGGGCGGGGCGGGCGGGGCGGGCTGGGCCGGCTGGACGGGCACACCCGGCTGCCACCCGCCGCCCAGCGCCTTGTAGGCGGCCACCGCCGCGCGCGCCGACTCGCCTTGGGCCAATGCCCGGTCGTCCGACGCCTGCAGCAGGGACGCATCCGCATACAGCACGTCGATCAGGCTGGCGGCGCCGCGCTCATAGGCGGCAAACGACGATGCGCGGGCGCGCGTCAGGGAATCTTCGCCTCGCGTCAGCGCCGCGGTCTGTTCCGCGCGCCGGAGCAGCGCGGAGAACGCGTTTTCGACGTCCTCCGTCGCACGAAGCACCGCCAGCCGGTACGCGGCCAGTGCTTGCGCCTCTTGCCCTTTGGCCAGGTCGATCTGCGCATTGATGCGGCCGAAGTCAAAGAGACGCCAGCGCAGGCCGAGCACGCCCGCCGACTGGCTGGCGCCGCTGGAAAACAGGTTGCCGCTGGATACGGTCGTCGCGCTGCCCAGCAGGCCGCTCAACGAGAACTTGGGGTAGTACTCGGCGATGGCGACGCCGATTCTTGCGTTAGCCGCGGCCAGCCGGCGTTCGGCCGCGATCAGGTCCGGGCGGCGCTGCAGCAGATCGGCGGGCGATCCCATGTCAGCAATGCGCGGCGTCGCGGGGATGGGCGCGGAAACTTCCAGTTCCGAACGATGGGTGCCGGGGGGCTCGCCGAGCATCACGTCCAGGGCGTTCATGGCCGCATCCAGGCCCGCCTGCAAGACCGGGACCGTGGCCTGGACCTGCGACAGCGCGCCGTCGGCCTGCTGCACCTGGTATCTGGCCGCCAGCCCTCTCTCGTGGAGCAGCCCCACTTTTGCGACGAGATCCTGCTGCGTCCTGACCTGCCGCTGGGCGATCTCCAGACGCGCCTGCAGGCTGCGGATGACGATGTAGGTGTCCGCGGTTTGCGCGGCGACGGCAAGCTGCGTCGCCATGGCCGCCGCGTCCGCGGCCTGGAGGTCCGCAATGGCAGCCTCGCGGCCGCGCCGCAGGCCGCCGAAGAGGTCCACTTCCCAGCTCGCCTCCAGGTTCGCCTCGTAGTCGTTCCCCCACCGGTCATATCCCGGCGTGGCGTTGAGCACTTGTCCCAACGGCGTCTCGACCGACTGATACGCACGCGCGGCCTGACCGCGGACCTGGGCTGACGGGAGCAACGCCGCGTTGGCCGCGCCCAGGCCGGCCCGGGCCTGCGCGACGCGCGCCGTGGCCTGCGCCAGATCCAGGTTCTGCGCGATCGCCTTCGACACGAAACGCGCCAGCATCGGATCGTCGAACTGGCGCCACCAGGCCGTCAGGTCCTGGCTGGCCGCCGCCCCGGCCTGCGCGGCCGGGGTCTGCGTGTAATGGCTGGGAAGCGGGGCTTCCGGCTTGCGGTAGTCAGGCCCTACCGCGCACCCGGTCGTCACACTGGCGCATAGCAAAACAAGAAAACGACGGGCGAACATGGGAATCCTTCAAGACGGGCTGAAATGGGGGGCAGCAATGGATTGGTGCGTGACTATAATACCGTTTAGTCACTTGTTGTCAACACAAGGTCCGCGGGTTAAGCTCCCGGGATGAGCAAAGCAACATCCCCCGACCCCCATGCGCGCGGCCCGTCCGGTCACGAGGTCCGAGACCAGATCGTCGACGCCGCGACCGAATACTTTGGCCGCTACGGCTACGACAAGACCACCGTGTCCGATCTGGCCAAGGCGATCGGCTTTTCCAAGGCCTATATCTACAAGTTCTTCGATTCCAAGCAGGCCATCGGCGAGGTGATCTGCGCGAACCGGCTGAACATGATCACGGTGGCCTTGGACGCCGCCGTGGCGGACGCGCATTCGGCCCCGGAAAGGCTGCGCCGCATCTTCAAGGCCCTTGTGGAGGCCGGCAGCCAGCTCTTCTTCCAGGACAGCAAGCTGTACGACATCGCGCGGACCTCGGCCAGCGAGTCGTGGCCGTCCGCGCGGGCCTATGAGGCGCACGTCAAGGACCTCATCCTCAAGATCGTGCGTGAAGGCCGCGAGGCCGGCGACTTCGAGCGCAAGACGCCGCTCGACGAAACCGTGGACGCCATCTACCTGGTCTTGCGGCCCTACCTGAATCCCCTGCTCCTGCAGCACAACCTGGACAACGCCGAGCAGGCGACGATCCAGTTGTCGGGCCTGATTCTGCGCAGTCTGGCGCCATGAGCGAATGTGGCAATCCGGTGCGCGCAACCGGTGTGCCACAAAAATTTGGCGCAAAATATCATTGTAACCATTGACTGTTTTAGTCACACGTTTAGAATGGGAGCCTTCTTTGTGAGGATGGTTTCCCATGCTTCGGCGTCAGCTTGCTCCGTTTGCCCTCTGCCTGTTGCCTTTCGCCCTCGCGGCATGCGGCGATAGCCCCCCTCGGGATCCCCGAGTCGATCCCCCGCTCGTGCGCGTCGGCGTGGCGCAAGACGCATCCGCCTCGGCGCGGTCCTTCTCCGGCGTGGTGGCGGCACGCGTCCAGAGCGATCTGGGATTCCGCGTGTCGGGCAAGGTGTTGGAACGGTTGGTCGACACTGGGCAGACCGTGACGCGAGGCCAGCCGCTCATGCGGCTGGACCCGGAAGACCTGGGGCTGCAGGCCCGGGCGCAGCGCGAGGCCGTCACGGCGGCTCGCGCGCGAGCCAAGCAGACCGCCGATGACGAAGCGCGCTATCGCGGCCTGGTGGCGGAAGGCGCGGTGTCGGCGTCGGCCTATGCGCAGATCAAGGCGGCCGCCGATACCGCGCGCGCCGACCTGCAGGCCGCCGAAGCCCAGGCCAACGTCGCGAAGAATGCATCGAGCTATGCCGTGCTGTTGGCCGACGCCGATGGCGTCGTCGTGGAGACGCTGGCCGAACCGGGACAGGTGGTCAGCGCCGGGCAAACCGTGGCGCGGCTGGCGCGAGCGGGCCAGCGCGAAGCCATCGTGCACTTGCCCGAAACGCTGCGGCCCGCTGTGGGGTCGTCGGCCCGCGCGCGGTTGTACGGCGACCATCAGACGCCCGCGCCCGCCACGCTGCGGCAGCTTTCCGATGCCGCCGACCGCGTCACGCGCACGTTCGAGGCCAGGTATGTGCTGTCGGGCGAGTTGGCACGCGCGCCGCTGGGCGCCACCATCACGATCGACATTCCCGAATCGTCCGATGGCGCCCCGTCGGTACAGGTGCCGATCGGCGCCTTGTTCGATGCCGGCGCCGGCCCCGGCGTCTGGGTCGTGGGCGGCAGCCCGGCCCACGTGGCGCGGCGGTCCGTGCAGGTGATCAGCCTGAGCGACGACGCGGCGCGCGTCGGCGGCGACCTCAAGCCGGGCGAGCGCATCGTTTCCCTGGGCGCGCATCTGCTGCATGAAGGCCAGCCCGTGCGCGTCGGCGGCCAGAATGCGGTCGCCGCGGCGGGAGCGCAGCAATGAGCGAAGGCCGCTTCAACCTGTCCGCGCTCGCCGTGCGCGAGCGTTCGATCACGCTGTTCCTGATCTTCCTCATCTCTGTCGCCGGCATACTCGCGTTCTTCCAGCTGGGCCGGGCCGAAGACCCGCCCTTCACCATCAAGCAGATGACCGTCGTCACGGCATGGCCCGGCGCGACGGCGCAGGAAATGCAGGATCAGGTGGCCGATCCGCTGGAAAAGCGGCTGCAGGAACTGCGGTGGTACGACCGGACCGAAACCTATACGCGGCCAGGCCTGGCGTTCACCATGGTCACCCTGCAAGACAGCGCGCCGCCAGGGGAAGTGCAGGAAGAGTTCTACCAGGCGCGCAAGAAGCTCTCGGACGAAGCCAAGCAGTTGCCTCCCGGCGTCATCGGGCCGCTGGTCAACGACGAATACGCGGACGTGACATTCGCCCTGTATGCGCTCAAGGCCAAGGGCGAGCCCCAGCGCCTGCTGGTGCGCGACGCGGAGGCGCTGCGCCAGCAACTGCTGCACGTGGCGGGCGTCAAGAAGGTCAACATCATCGGCGAGCAGCCCGAGCGCATCTACGTGTCCTTCTCGCATGACCGCCTGGCCACGCTCGGCGTCGATCCACAGGACATCTTTGCCGCGCTCAACGGCCAGAACCTGCTCACGCCCGCCGGGTCCATCGACACCGACGGGCCGCGGGTGTTTCTGCGGGTAGACGGCGCGTTCGACAACCTCGACAAGATCCGCCAGACGCCCATCGTGGCGCGGGGCCGCACGCTGAAACTGTCGGACGTGGCCACGGTGGAACGGGGTTATGAAGATCCGGCGACCTTCATGGTGCGCAACAACGGCGAGCCGGCGTTGCTGCTGAGCGTCGTCATGCGCGATGAATGGAACGGGTTGGATCTGGGCCGCGCGCTCGAAAAGGAAGTGGCCAGCATCAACCAGGCGCTGCCCCTGGGCATGAGCCTGACCAAGGTCACCGACCAGGCCGTCAACATCAGCGCCGCCGTCGACGAGTTCATGGTCAAGTTCTTCGTCGCCTTGCTGGTCGTGATGCTGGTGTGCTTTATCAGCATGGGGTGGCGCGTGGGCGTGGTGGTCGCGGCCGCGGTGCCGCTGACCCTGGCGGCGGTCTTCGTGGTCATGGCGGCCTCCGGCAAGAACTTCGACCGCATCACCCTGGGCTCGCTGATCCTGGCGCTGGGCCTGCTGGTGGACGACGCCATCATTGCCATCGAAATGATGGTGGTCAAGATGGAGGAAGGCTACAGCCGCATCGCCGCGTCGGCGTATGCGTGGAGCCACACCGCGGCGCCCATGCTGTCGGGCACGCTGGTCACGGCGGTGGGATTCATGCCGAACGGCTTCGCGCGCTCCACCGCCGGTGAATACACCAGCAACATGTTCTGGATCGTGGGCATCTCCCTGATCGCATCCTGGGTGGTGGCGGTGGTGTTCACCCCCTACCTGGGCGTGAAGATGCTGCCGGACATCAAGAAGATCGAAGGCGGACACCACGCCATCTACGACACGCGCAACTACAACCGCTTCCGGCGCCTGCTGCGTCATGTCATCGGCCGAAAGTGGCTGGTGGCGGGCACCGTCATCGGCGCGTTCGCGCTTGCGGTCGTCGGCATGGGCATGGTCAACAAGCAGTTCTTTCCCACGTCGGACCGGCCCGAAGTGCTGGTTGAAGTCCAGATGCCGTATGGCACGTCGATCGAACAGACCAGCCAGGCCGCCGCCCAGGTCGAAACCTGGCTTGCCGGCCAGCCGGAGGCCCGGATCGTGACGGCCTACGTCGGCCAGGGCGCGCCGCGCTTCTTCCTGGCCATGTCGCCGGAACTGCCCGACCCCTCGTTCGCCAAGATCGTGGTCCTGACGGGCAATGACAAGGAGCGCGAAGCCCTCAAGTTCCGGCTGCGCCAGGCCATCGCCGACGGCCTGGCGCCGCAGGCGCAGGTCCGCGTCACCCAGATCGTGTTCGGACCGCCTTCGCCGTTTCCCGTGGCCTACCGCGTGATGGGACCCGATCCCGACACGCTGCGCACGATCGCCGCGCGCGTGCAGTCCATCATGCAGGCCGATCCGATGATGCGTACCGTCAACACGGATTGGGGTCCGCGCGTCCCGGCCCTGCATTTCACGCTGGACCAGGACCGGCTCCAGGCAGTGGGCCTGACGTCCAGTTCGGTGGCGCAGCAATTGCAGTTCCTGCTCAGCGGCGCGCCCCTCACCAACGTGCGCGAGGACATCCGCTCGGTGGAAGTGGTGGGCCGGGCCGCTGGCGACGTGCGCCTGGATCCGGCCAGGATCGCCGGGTTGACGCTGGCGGGCGCGGCCGGCCAGCGCGTGCCGCTGTCGCAGGTCGGCACGGTCGAGGTGCGCATGGAAGACCCGATCCTGCGGCGCCGGGACCGCACGCCGACGATCACGGTGCGCGGCGACATCGCAGAAGGGCTGCAGCCGCCGGATGTGTCCACGGACGTCCTGAAGCAGTTGCAGCCGGTCATCGATGCCCTGCCTGCGGGCTATCGCATCGAACAGGCCGGCTCCATCGAGGAGGCCGGCAAGGCAAGCACCGCCATGTTGCCGCTCTTTCCCATCATGATCGCCGCCACCCTGCTCATCATCATCCTGCAGGTGCGCTCGATTGCGGCCATGGTGATGGTGTTCGCCACCAGTCCCCTTGGCCTGATCGGCGTGGTGCCGACATTGCTGCTCTTTCAACAACCGTTCGGCATCAATGCGCTGGTCGGCCTGATCGCGCTGTCCGGCATCCTGATGCGCAACACGCTGATACTGATCGGCCAGATCCACCAGAACGAGCACGACGGCCTAGCTCCGTTCGACGCGGTCGTGGAGGCGACGGTCCAGCGGGCGCGGCCGGTCATCCTGACGGCGATGGCCGCGATTCTGGCTTTCATCCCATTGACGCATTCCGTGTTTTGGGGAACGCTGGCCTACACGCTGATCGGCGGCACGTTCGCCGGCACGATCCTGACGCTGGTCTTCCTGCCGGCGATGTACGCCATCTGGTTCAAGATCCGCCCGGCATCCGCGCAGGGCGCCGCCAGACCCGAGGCCGTTCCCGGGTGACGATGGGTTCACCCATACCGCCCGCGGCGCGGCGGCCCCTCGCCGCGGGCATCACGATGAAGGGGTACGCATGTACAACAATCGACAGGCCTGCTGGATGACGCAACACGAGGCCGCGCGCGCCCGACTCCTTGCAGGAGGCGGCAAGCCCGACATCGCCAGCGCGGAACAACTCGGCGGCATGACGGGCCTGCAGATCCTGCAGGCCATGATGGCCGGCGAGCTGCCCTATCCGCCAATGAACGACACCATGAACATGACCCTGGTGGATGCGGAATCGGGCTGGGTGGTGTTCATGGGCGTGCCGCAGGCGCGGCATTGCAACCCCTTCGGCACCATCCATGGCGGCTGGTTCTCCACGCTGCTCGATTCGGCGCTAGGGTGTTCGATCCAGAGCGCGCTGCCGGAAGGCCGCACCTACACGACCGTCGAACTGAGCGTCAACATCGTGCGGCCGGCAACGCCGTCCAGCGGCCCGCTGCGCGCCGCCGCCACGCTGATACACAGCGGCAGACAGATCGCCACGGCGCAGGCACGCGTGGAGGACGAAAACGGCAAGCTGTACGCCCACGGCACCACGACGTGCATGGTGTTCGACCGCCGCGCGTAGCGGCGCGGGGCTGGGTCGGCGGGCGCCCGCTCCGCCCCTAGACCCCGAACGACACGGACATGTCCTGCAGCCACACGCTGGCCAGCGGCTGGCGTGCGGCCAGGAAACCGAGCGGACCGTCTTCGGCCACGCGCCAGCGCGCCGACCCGAAACGCGCCCTGCCCCGCACGGTGCAGCGGGTGCGCAGCGGGCCCGCGTGACCGTCCTGAACCGTCCACACCGCAAGGCGCAGCGGAACGGCCACGCGCAACCCCGGGTGAAATTGCAGGCTGGCCACGAACTGCCCGTCATCCGTGCGGCACGCGGCCGTGCCGGTGCCGACATTGCCGGAAGCGCCGAACTCGCCGGGAACGCCGGGAACGCCGGAAGCCCCTTCCGCGCGCAGCGGCTCGAACCGGCCCATCCGCTTGGGAATGCCCCACAACTCCCGGCCTCCGGCGGCGGCGGCATCGTCGTCCACCCAGATCGGGCCGACAGTGCAGGCGGGCGCCAGCAAACCCGCATGGCGCACGGCCGTGGCAAAGAGCAGTTCGTTGTAGGCCAGCGTGCCGCCCGGTTCATAGGCAGTCCAGACCGTGGCGCAGATGGCATGGCGGCCCAGGGTGACCACGCGCGCGTCGCCGGGCGCCCGCTGGCGCGGCAGATCGACCAGAGGGACGCGCCACGCGCTGATGAGCGCATGGCCGCGCAGGTGCCATGGCGCCGGGGGATAGGCGCCCGCCGCATCGGGGTGCACGTCATCCGAGGGACGGTCGTGGGAAGGCTCAATCATGCTGGCGAACTCCTGTGCAGGCCGCCGGCGGCGCGCCGCAAGATCGATAGTAAAGGTCCTGCGACAGATCGCCGCACGTGTTGCGATTCGTAGAGAATGCGTCAGATTCTGTAATAGAATCCCGCCCATGCGTACCGACCGGGACTCTGCGATCAAGCCCCGCGGCCTGCCCTGGCGTTTGCTCGTCTGTCTGGCAATGGCCGCGTTCGTGCTGCGCGCTTTCATCCCGGACGGCTTCATGGCGGGGCGGTCGACGACCTCGCTGATGCTGACGCTGTGCGACGCGGGCGGCGCGCTCAATGTGACGTTCGATCTGCCGTCGCAGCCCGATTCCAAGCATGCCGCGAGCGATGCCTGCGTCTTCGGCGCCCTCGCCGCGCATGCGATATTGCCCGAGACCGGTCTGGCGCCCGTGCTCTCGGCCCAGGCCGCCTACGCAGCGCCTGCATCCGCCGTCCATCGCGCCGCGCCGCCGCTTCCCGCGCTGGGCCCGCCCCTCGGGCCACGCGCCCCGCCTTCCCTGTCTTCCTGATTTGCCGCGCCCGCGCGCTTTGCGCCGCGCTCGGCAGCGAAGGGAGGGATACGTCCGGAACATGCCTCGATACGTCGCCAGTACATTGGCGCCGCCCGCGTGATGTCCCCCTCTTCGCGTCCGCATTGCCCGCCGGCATTCACGCCGGCGGCAGATCCAGTCGAAGACACTGAAGAAGAGGGGTCATTTTGGCCATCGTTCGTACGCACGCGTGCCTGGGCACGTCCCTGGTCCTGGCCGCATTCAATGCCGCCGCGCAAACCGCTCCCGCAACACTCGCCCCCATCACCGTGATGGGAGGCGCCGAAACGGCGCTGACCACCGAGGCATCCACCGGCTCCAACCTGGGGCTCACGCCCATGCAGACGCCCGCCAGCGTCGACATCATTTCACGGGACCAGATCACGGCGCGCGGCGACGCCAGCGTGATCGAAGCGATCACCCGCGCCCCCGGCTTCTCGGCCATGCCCCATCCGGGCAACGGCAACAGCGCCCTGTCGGTGCGCGGCTTCACGGACAGCACCTCGGTCATGCGGCTGTACGACGGGCTGCGCCAATATGGTGGCGTCGGCCTGACGTTTCCGTTCGACACGTGGTCGGTGGAGCGCATCGAGGTCCTGCGCGGACCGGCGTCGGTGATCTATGGCGACGGCGCCATCGGCGGCGTCGTCAACGTGATCCCCAAGCGGCCGACGCGCGGGCCCATCCAGAACGAGATCCAGGCCACGATAGGCACGCAGGACACGGCCCGGCTTGGACTGGGCAGCGGCGGCGCGCTGAGCGATACGCTGTCGTATCGCCTGGACGTGAGCGGCAATTACACGGACGGCTGGGTGGACAACGGTCAATCGGGCGACGCCACGTTCTCGGGCGCGCTGCGCTGGGACGCGACGCCGGACCTGAACATGACGCTGAGCTACGCGTATGGCTATCAGCGCCCGATGCGGTATTTCGGCACGCCAATGATCAACGGCGAGCAGGACGAGGCGCTGCGCAAGCAGAACTACAACGTCGACGACGGCTTCATGCGGTTCCGGGATCAGTGGACGCAACTGGACACGGTCTGGACGCCGAACGACGCCACCACGGTGCGCACCCGCCTCTACCACGTGCAGAGCGACCGCGACTGGCGCAATGCCGAGCGCTACGTCTACAACCCCGCAACCAGCCTGATCGACCGGTCCGACAACACCCAGATCACGCATGACCAGACGCAGACCGGCCTGACCACCAGCGCCGTGTTCAAGGGCAGGCTGGCCGGCCTGGACAACACGGTGTCGGTGGGCTTTGACGTCAACCACGCCACCTTCAAGCACACCAACAACACCTACACCGGCAGCTCCGGCCCCGTGGACCCCTATGACCCGGATCACGGCAAATACCAGAGCGACGTCCCGTTCATCCCGCGCTACCAGAACAAGGCGGACCAGTTCGCCCTCTTCATGGAGGATCGCCTGGCGTTGACCAGCAAGTGGTCCGTCATCGGCGGCTTGCGGTACGACCATGCGAAGGTCACGCGCGATGACCTGATCACCGATCAACGCGCGCTGTCCCAGACTTATTCCGACGTCGGCTGGCGCATCGGCACGGTGTACGACATTACGCCGGATCTTGCCGTGTACGCGCAATACGCCGAGGCCGCCGATCCGGTCAGCGGCCTGCTGATGATCAGCCCGGCCAATGCCGAGTTCGACATGTCGCGGGGCAAGCAGATCGAGGTCGGTCTCAAGCAGAATTTCCTGGACAACCGTGGCGAATGGACGCTCGCGGCCTATCAGATCCGCAAGACCAATCTGCTGTCGCGCGACGCCGACGACCCCAGCCTGCGCGTGCAGGTGGGCGAGCAATCGTCGCGGGGCCTGGAAGCGTCGCTGTCGCTGGCGTTCGCGCCCGGCTGGACGATCGAGGCCAATGCCACCATGCTGCGGGCCAAGTACGACGACTTCTCCGAATCGGTCGGCGGCGCCGCCGTGTCGCGCGCGGGCAATGTCCCGCCCAATGTGCCGCAGCGCCTGGCCAACCTGTGGCTGACCTGGAATTTCCAGCCGGGCTGGACCGCCATGGGCGGCCTGCGCTACGTGGGCAAGCGGTACGCCGACAGCGCCAATACGCTGGAACTGCCGTCCTACACGACGACCGATCTGGCGCTGCGCTGGGACGTGAACAAGGACACCGCCATCACGGCCCGGGGCTTTAACGTCTTCGACCGCGCCTACTACACGACCGCCTACTACACCAACACGCAGTGGCTGTACGGGCCCAGCCGCCGCTTCGAGCTGACCCTGAACCATCGCTTCTGAAGGCGGGCCGGACCATGGACCTCAAGGCACGGGCCCGCAGGCTGACCTACCTGGTCCATCGCTGGCTGGGCGTGGCAGGCTGCGTGCTGATGCTTGCGTGGTTTCTGAGCGGCATCGTCATGCTGTACGTCGGCTACCCGAAGCTGACGCCTGCCGAACGCTACGCCCGCCTTCCCGTCCTGGCCGCGGACGCCTACCCGGCGCCGGACGCGGCGGGCCCCCGCGTCCTGACGTCGGTGCGCGGCGAGCCCAGCTATGTGGTGTCGACGCCGGACGGGCCGCGCGCCTGGTCCGCGCGCACGGGCCAGCCCCACGGCGCGGTGACGGCGCAGATGGCCGTCGCCGAGGCCGGGCGCTTCTGGCCTGCCGGCGAACCGCGCTATGAGGGCCTGGTCGAGGAAGACCGCTGGACCCATTCGCGCGGCCTGGACCGCCATCGCCCGCTGCACAAGGTCCGCATGGACGGGGAACCGGCCGGCGTCCTGTACGTGTCCTCGGCCACCGGCCAGGTCGTGCTGGACGCGCCGCTGGCGCAGCAGCGCTGGAACTACGCGGGCGCATGGCTGCACTGGCTGTACATGGCGCGGGACCGCTCCGTCGATCCGGTCTGGAGCTGGATGGTGATCGTCCTGTCCGGCCTCTGTACGGTGCTGGCGGCCAGCGGCGCGGTCGTCGGGGTGTGGCGCTGGCGCTTTCGCGGGCGCTACAAATCAGGCGCGCGCACGCCCTACCGCGAGGCCTGGATGCGCTGGCACCATATCGCCGGCCTGCTCTTCAGCGCCTTCGTGTGCACGTGGATCTTCAGCGGGCTGATGTCGATGAATCCGGGCGGGATTTTCTCCGGGTCCGGCCCCGGCCCCGATCGCCCCGCCATGGCGGGCCCGGAACACGACGCCTCCCTCGCCGACCCGCAGCCGGTGCTGCAGGCACTGCGACGCGCGGGCTTTCTGGCCGTTGAGCTGGAATGGCGCTGGCTGGCGGGTGAACCGTACGTGGTGGCGCGCGACGCCAGCGCCGACAGCCGCATCGTCAGGCAGGGCACGGCCGGGCTTGCGGTGCAATCGTCCTGGCAACCGGAGCCCGTGCGCAACGCGGCCCGCGCGCTATTTCCAGACGCGCCGGTGCACGCGCAAGTGCTGGACCGCTACGACGCCTATTACTACGCCCGCCACGCCGAAGCGATGAATGGCGGCGCGCCGCGCGGACTGCCCGTACTACGGCTGGACTTCGACACGGCGGCGGCGGATCGCGTCTATGTGGACCTGCGCACGGGCGAACCGGTCCTCAGCCTCTCACGCGCGCAGCGGGTCGGGCGCTGGCTCTTTTACTTCCTGCACAGCTGGGACCTCCCCGCCCTGCTGGACGCTGGCGTGGGCCGGGACCTGGCGCTCATCCTGCTTAGCCTGGGCGGCCTGGCCCTTTCCGCCACCGGCATCGTGCTGGGCGCGCGCCGGCTGGGCTGGGCGCGCGACCGCCAGTAGCCTCCGGCGGCCCGCCGGCCGACACGCAGCGCGCCCGGCTCAATCCGAGTGCGGCTGCGGCGGCGTGTCGATGGACGCATCGACCTGCGAGATCGACTCGCCCGGATAGGCGACGCGCGCCGCCGCGGCCGCGTCCTCGCGGGTGGGATAGGCGCCCGGATCCTCCTGGACGCCCAGCAGCGCAATGCCCCGAAAGCCCCACTTGCCATCGGCGCGCTGGAAGACTTCGACGATCATGTCATCTCCTCAATGCAAGACGGGCTTCCGTCATGGTGTCCCTGCCAGGCGGGCGCAGGCGGCCGGCAGGTCGTCAAAGTGATGCAGCAGCACGTCTGGCGCCAGCGCCGCGGCGGGGATCTCGCTGTATCCGAAGTCCACCAGGATCAGCGGGGTTCCCGCGCTGCGGGCGGCGCCTGCGTCGGTGTCGGCGTCGCCCACCATGACGGTGCGCGCGAGGTCGCCGCCCACGGCCTGCACCGCCTCGATCAGATGGGCGGGATTGGGCTTGGCCGCTGACACGGCGTCGATGCCGGCCACGCCGTCGAAAAGGCCCGCCATGCCAAGCTTGGTCAGCAAGTTGCGCGAGAGGTCCGTGGGTTTGTTGGTGCAGACGACCAAGGCCGCGCCTGCGGTCCGCAGGGTCTTGAGCGCATCGATGACGCCGGGGAACGGTCGCGTTTCGTCCGCGATATGGTCGCTGTAATAGGCAATGAAGCCGCCGAACAGCGCAGCCGTGCGCGCGGCGGGCTCCGGTTCGCCGGCGCTTTCCAGGCCAAGCTGTAACAGCCAGCGCGCACCTCGGCTGACGTAGGGCCGGCCCCGTTCATAGGCCAAGGGCTGATAGCCGTGCGCAATCAGCACGGCGTTGACTGCTCCGATGAGATCGGGGGCCGATTCGACCAACGTCCCGTCCAGATCGAACGCGATGGTGGCCCCTGCGAGGGCGGCGAGATCGTTCACGATAGGTGACTCCACTGCGGTGACTCCGCTGCGAGCCTGACTGCCGGACAGGACGCCGGGCCAGGTCCCGATAAGCCTTAGCTTACTGCCGCGCGGCCTCGCCCACACGACCCGCGTGCAGACGCCATCAGTCACCGTGCAGCGCAATGCCGCCCCGGGCGCCGGATGATCCAGGCGCCGAGGGCCGCTGCGTGAACCACAACGCGCCCCCGGACTTCGCCCGATACTGCCCTACTCCACCGACGCGCCCGACTTCTTCACGACCTCGGCCCAACGGGGGATTTCCGTGGCCATCAGGTCGCGCAGTTGGTCCGGCGTGCTGCCGACCAGCTCCATGCCCATGGTCTTGCCCAGCTTTTCCTGGACGTCCGGTTCTTTCAGGATCAGGGCGATTTCGGCGGCCAGCTTGTCCAGGATGGGCTTGGGGGTGCCCTTGGGCGCGTAGACCGCCTGCCATGACGCCATCTGGAAGCCAGGCACGCCGGCCTCCTGCATGGTCGGCACGTCCGGCGCGAGCGCGATGCGGTCCTTGGTGGTCACGGCCAGCAGCTTGAGCTTGCCGGTCTGCAGCAGCGGCAAGGCCGCCGTCATCTGGTCGAACATGAACGTCACCGCGCCCGACGACACATCCACCATGGCCGGCGGCGTACCCTTGTAGGGCACGTGGGTGAGCGGCACGCCGATCATGCCGGAAAACAGTTCGCCGGCCAGGTGCGTGGAGGTGCCCGCGCCGGAGGACGCGAAGGTGCGCTTGGATGGGTCGCGCTTGAGCAGCGCAATCAGGTCGGCCACCGAGTTCACGCCCAGGTTGGGATCGACCAGCAGCACGTTGGGCAGGAAGGCAATCAGGGACACCGGTTCGAAGTCCTTGACCGGGTCGTACTTCAGGTTCTTGTACAGGCTGGCGTTGATGGCGTGCGTGCTGATCGTGCCGCCGAACAGCGTGTAGCCGTCGGGCGCGGCCTTGGCCACGTAGGTGGCGCCGATGCCGCCGGCGGCGCCGGGCTTGTTCTCGACGATGACGTTCTGGTGCAGGCGGTCGCCCAGCTTCTGGGCTAGCACCCGGCCCACCACGTCGGTCGAGCCGCCCACGGTGAACGGCACCACATAGGAAATCGGCTTTTGCGTCGGCCAATCGGCGGCACTGGCGGGCATGGCCAGGGTGCCGAGGACGGCGCCGGCCAGCAGCGCGGCCAGCGCGCCGCGTCGTTGCATGTTCATGGTTGTCTCCTGCCTATCTTTATCGGTATGGGGGGGTGCCGGCTGCGCCGGCGGCAAGGCTCAGCGGCCCTGTTCTTTGCGCCAGGCGGCGAACTTGTCCTTGGTGCCGGGATCGGTCGGCGGATACAGGCCCAGGATGGACGCGCCGCCCTGCACCTGGCTGGTGACGAAGTCCTCGAAGACGGTCATCTCGACCGCTTCGATCGCGATCTCGTCGGCCAGGTGGGCCGGAATGACCACCACGCCTTCGCGGTCGCCCACGACGATGTCGCCGGGCCACACGGCCACGTCGCCGCAGCCGATGGGCACGTTGATGTCCAGCGCCTGGTGCAGCGTCAGGTTGGTGGGCGCGGACGGACGCTGGTGGTAGGCGGGAAAGCCCATCTCGGCGATCTCGGGCGAATCGCGAAAGCCCCCGTCCGTGACCACGCCGGCCACCCCGCGCTTCATCAGGCGGGTGACCAGGATGGAGCCGGCGGACGCGGCGCGCGCGTCCTTGCGGCTGTCCATGACGAAGACCGCCCCTTCGGGGCAGGTCTCGACGGCGGCGCGCTGCGGATGCGCGCGGTCTTCGAACACCTTGATGGTGTTCAGGTCTTCGCGCGCGGGGATGTAGCGCAGCGTGAAGGCCGGGCCGACCATGTTGGGCAGATTGGCGTTGAGCGGCCGCACGTCCTGGATGAACTGGTTGCGCAGGCCGCGCTTGAACAGGGCCGTGCACAGCGTGGCGGTGCTGACGCCGGACAGCCGGGCGCGGGTTTCGGGATTCATGGGGGACACGATGGCTCCGGGTAGGTAGACGAAAATGCGGAAAAAGTCTGGGTTCAGAAAATGGCGGGCTCGGGCACGGGCGCGCCGAATTCCGTTTCCAGGAAGTCGAAGTCGCAGCCGTCGTTGGCCTGCAGGATGTGCCGGGAATACATCCAGCCGTAGCCGCGCTCGTAGCGCCGCGGCGGCGGTGTCCAGGCGGCGCGGCGCGCGGCCAGTTCCTCGTCGCTGACGTTCAGGTTGATGGTGCGCGCGGGCACGTCCACGGTGATCGTGTCGCCCGTCTTGACCAGCGCCAGGGGGCCGCCCACGTGGCTTTCGGGCGCGACGTGCAGAATGCAGGCGCCGTAGCTGGTGCCGCTCATGCGCGCATCCGACAGGCGCAGCATGTCGCGCACGCCCTGTTTGACCAGCTTGGTCGGGATGGGCAGCATGCCCCATTCCGGCATGCCGGGGCCGCCTTGCGGGCCGGCGTTGCGCAGGATCATGATGTGGTCGGCGGTGACGTCCAGGTTTTCGTCTTCGACGGCGGCTTTCATGCTGGGGTAGTCGTCAAAGACCAGCGCCGGGCCGGTATGGCGCAGGTACTGCGGGGCGCAGGCGCTGGGCTTGATGACGCAGCCGTCGGGCGCGATATTGCCGCGCAGCACGGCCAGCGCGCCCTCGTCGTAGATCGCTTCGTCCAGCTTGCGGATCACGTCGTCGTTGTAGACCTCGGCGCCGGCGATGTTCTCGCCCAGCGTCTTGCCCGTGACCGTCATGGCGGACAGGTCCAGGTGGCCGTGCAGGCGGGACATCAGCGCGGGCAGGCCGCCCGCGTAGTAGAAGTCTTCCATCAGGTAGGTGTCGCCGCTGGGCCGGATGTTGGCGATGACGGGCACCTTGCGGCTGGCGGCGTCGAAGTCGTCCAGGCCCACCGCGCAGCCCGCGCGGCGCGACATGGCGACCAGGTGGATGATGGCGTTGGTGGAACAGCCCATCGCCATGGCGACGTTGATGGCGTTCTTGAACGACGCGGGGCTCAGGATGCGCTGCGGCGTCAGGTCGTCCCAGACCATGTCCACCACGCGGCGGCCGCATTCTGCCGACATGCGCATGTGGTTGACGTCGGCGGCGGGAATCGACGAGGCGCCCGGCAGCGTCATGCCAATGGCCTCGGCGATGGCCGTCATGGTGCTGGCGGTGCCCATGGTCATGCAGGTGCCGTAGCTGCGGGCGATGCCGCCCTCCACCTCGGTCCATTGTTCCTGCGTGATCTTGCCGGCGCGGCGTTCGTCCCAGAGTTTCCAGGCGTCCGATCCGGACCCCAGCACCTTGCCCTTCCAGTTGCCGCGCAGCATGGGGCCGGCGGGCACGTAGACACAGGGCAGGCCCGCGCTGATCGCCCCCATGATGAGGCCCGGCGTGGTCTTGTCGCAGCCGCCCATCAGCACCGCGCCGTCCACCGGGTGGCTGCGCAGCAGCTCTTCCGCTTCCATGGCCAGAAAGTTGCGATACAGCATGGTGGTCGGCTTGACGAAGGATTCCGACACCGAGATCGCGGGCAGTTCCACCGGGAAGCCGCCGGCCTGGAACACGCCACGCTTCACGTCCTCGACGCGCTGCTTGAAATGGCTGTGACAGGGATTCAGGTCGGACCAGGTATTGATGATGGCGATGACCGGGCGCCCGGCCCAATCGTCGGGGCCGTAGCCCATTTGCATCATGCGGGAACGGTGGCCGAAGGAGCGCAGGTCGTCCTTGGCCATCCAGGCGGCGCTGCGCAGGCTTTCGTAGGGTCGTTTCATCGGGATAGGAGGAAAGGCGTTGTGACGGTCAGGGCATTTAAACACTAATACATTAGTGCGTCAGCTAGGTGGAAACCCGCTACACTGCCGTTTTCGTCACCGCCCTTCCCTACGCGGAATCTCGATACCGTATCCGATGCAAAGCCAGAAGCTCAGACTGGACCGCTCCCGCTACGCGGCGCCCCAGGTTTTCGAACACCTGCGGCGCCAGATCATTTCATTGGAGCTCGCGCCCGGCGCGCCGCTGTCCCGCGTCACGCTCGCCGACAGCTATGGCCTGAGCCAGACGCCCATCCGCGACGCGCTGATGCGGCTGGCCGAGGAAGCCCTGGTCGATATCTATCCCCAACACACCACCGTCGTCAGCCGCATCGACATCGCCGCCGCCCGCCAGGCGCACTTCCTGCGCCGCTCGCTCGAATTGGAAATCGTGCACCTGCTGGCGCAGCGGACCGACCCGCTCCTGCTCCAGCGCCTGCAGTCCAGCATCGACCTGCAGCGCGCCAGCCACGCCAGCGGCCAATACCAGCAGTTCATCAATGCCGACCAGGCGTTTCACCGCGACATGCACGAGGCCGCCGGCGTCGCCAGCCTGTGGGACATGGCGCAGCGCTACAGCGGCCACCTGGACCGGCTGCGCCGCCTGCATCTGCCCGAAGCCGGCAAGGCCGAACGCATCCTGGACGATCACCAGCGGCTGGTGGACGCCATCGCGGCGCAAGACCCCGCGCGGGCGCAGCAGGTGCTGCGCGAGCACTTGTCCGGCACGCTCAGCCAGGTCAACGAAATCTGCAAGCGCTATCCGGAATACGTGGTGGCGGGATAGCGGTCTCAGTCCAGCGGATAGCGCTGGATCACGGTCTTGCCGCCGCGCTCGGCCAGCGTCAGCAGGGCGTCGCCCGTCTGGTCCAGGCCCAGCAGCCCGCGCTCCTGTTCGTAGGACAGTTGGAACGGCCGCCAGGACCTGCCTTTGTCGCGGCTGTAGAAGTAGGTTTTGGTGTATTCGTTGTCGGGGAACAGGTGATCGGCATAGGTCTTGATGACCCACGCATTGCGGCCGAACCACGCCTGCCCGATCCAGGACCGGGCCCCGCGCACGTCGGGCGACGTCGATCGCTTCACCCAGGACAACCCGGCCTTGTCCAACTGGTAGATGGCCCCGCCCTCCGTCTCGAACACCGGCTCGTCGCGTGTCAGAAGCACCTGCGCCGCCTGCTCGGGCACCCGAGGCACTTCCGGCGTGACGCGGAACGCGGGCGAGGCGTCTTCCTGGAACTGCACCTCGAAACGCCGCGTCTCGATCAACTCGGGCGCCTCCTGGCCCTCGGGCCTCACGCGCGTGCGCCAGCTCCAGCCCACCGCGCGACGGTCGTCCAGCGGGTACAGCGACCAGCCGTACCCGAGCTGGCCTTCGCCGTAGGCTTCGCGGTCCCGCTCCGCCGACGCCGCGAACTTGCGCTCGAAGGCGGCCGAATCGGGCCAGACCTGTTCCTTGAGCAGCGTCGCCGACCAGCGCCGCGCGCCGTCGCAGCTGTAGAGGAGCCGCACGCCGGTCTCGTGGTGTTCCAGCGCGATGGCCAGGCGGTCCGTCAGGAAGGTGGTGTGCTGTTGGGGGACGCCCAGCGTCACCTCGGGATCGTAGGTCCAGGTCGTGCCCAGATCGTCCGAGCGCAGCGCGTCCCAAGCGGCGGGCTGGTCGCCTTCGCCCGGGCTGCGCAGGGTGCCGGCGACAAGAAATAGCGGCTGGCCGCCCGGCGCGCCGATGAGCGTGACGCCGGTATCGCCGCTGATGGAACCCAGCAGGTCGAATACGCCGGTGCCCCGGCCCCCATAGATGAGATTGCGCGCGTCGGTGGTGGACCGGCCGGTCTGCAGCATGGCCAGGGCCAGGTCGCCAGTCCCGTGCGCCAGGGTGGTGATGGCGCCGGCCTGCGCCAGCCGCACGCGCTGCTGCTGCAGACGTTCTTTCAGGGACGGAACCTGTGTGTCCAAGACCGGGGCCTGCGCCAGCCCGTCGATGTCCCGGGCGGTGACCAGGAGCTGACCGGTGAGGAGCTGGCGTTCTCCGTAGCGGTGGATGGCCACCCGGGAATACGAGGCCAGCGCCGGTCCGTTGAGTTCGCCCACGATCTCGCTACGCGGCAGGGGCTCGCCCATCGGGATGATCTGGTAGATCCCCCAGGCCAGCACTCCGGCGGCGGCGATCGCAAGGCCTGCGGCCAGCAGTCTGATGGTCTTGGGTCCCGGCATTCTGGGCATATACGCCAGCCCCCCGCCGCCAGCCATTTATCGAACGGACGGAACTATAGCGCGTTGCGTCCGGTTCTCTATACTGGCGTAACGCATGCTCACGTCTTGCCGGACGCGCGCCCCTGCCCCGACGCCACGGAAACCGTCCCATGACCGCAAGGCCTCCCGCCGCCCTCCTCGCCCTGGCCCTGTTTGTCGCCGCTCACGGCAGCCCCGGCGCGCACGCCGCCGCCAACGATCCCAACTGGGTCCCGGTGGACCCGCAGGCAATGCCGGGGGTGTTCTACGACACCCACTCGATCCGGGCCGTGTCCGACAACCCGACCGTGATGGCCGTGACCGTGGCCTGGTTCTACGCCCAGCCGCGGATCTCCGAAGCCAACGGCCAGCCTTACGGCTCAGTCACCCAGCCGGTCACGCTGAACTGCGCCGCCAACACCTACACGGTCACCCAGGTCCTGCACCACGCTGGCAATGACGCCACCGGCGCGATCGTGGAATCGATACCGGTGGCGGGCATCCGCAACGCGCCGGTCACGCGCGACCCGGTCCAGCGGCGCCTGCGCGACCTTATCTGCACGGAAAATGGCAAAAGCGCCCGCAAATAGCGGGCGAGTAGCGGGCGCCTTGCCGGCCGCCGGCGCGGCGATCACACCTGTTCCAGCGCCTGTTCCAGGTCGGCGATCAGGTCGTCGATATGCTCGATGCCGATGGACAGACGCACGGTTTCCTCGCGCACGCCGGCCTTTTGCAGTTCTTCGGGGTTGAGCTGGCGGTGCGTGGTGGACGCCGGATGCGTCGCCAGGGACTTGGAATCGCCAATGTTGACCAGGCGCGTGAAGAGCTGCAGCGCATCCTGGAAGCGCGCGCCGGCCTCGCGGCCGCCCTTCACCCCGAAGGTGAACAGGCCGGGGACCTTGCCGCCCAGGTACTTGCGGGCGAGCGCGTGGTCCGGATGGTCCGGCAGGCCCGCGTAGTTCACCCATTCCACCTTCGGATGCTCTTTCAGGTACCCGGCGATCTTGACCGCGTTTTCGACAATGCGGTCCACGCGCAGGGCGAGGGTCTCGATGCCCTGCAGGATCTGGAACGAATTGAACGGCGAAATGGCCGCGCCGGTATTGCGCAGCGGCACCACCCGGGCGCGGCCGATGTAGGCGGCCGGGCCGAAGGCTTCGGTGTAGACCACGCCGTGATAGCTGACGTCGGGCTCGTTCAGCCGCTTGAACCGCGCCTTGCGCTCGGCCCACGGGAACTTGCCCGAGTCGATGATGGCGCCGCCCAGGCTGGTGCCGTGGCCGCCCAGGTACTTGGTCAGGGACTGCACCACGATGTCGGCGCCGTGTTCGATGGGGCGCAGCAGGTACGGCGAGGGCACGGTGTTGTCGACGATGAGCGGCAGGCCGTGACGATGCGCCAGCTCGGCCAGCGCGGCGATGTCGGTGATGTTGCCCAGCGGATTGCCGACCGATTCCGCGAAGATGGCCTTGGTGCGGTCGTCGATCTGCGCCTCGAACGCGGCCAGGTCCGAGGGGTCGGCAAAGCGCGTGGTGATGCCGTACTGCGGCAGCGTGTGGGCGAACAGGTTGTAGGTGCCGCCGTACAGCGTGCTGGACGAAATGATGTTGTCGCCGGCCTCGGCGATGGTCATGATGGCGTAAGTGACGGCCGACTGGCCCGACGCCAGCGCCAGCGCGGCGATCCCGCCTTCCAGGGCCGCCACGCGCTGCTCCAGCACGTCGGTGGTGGGATTCATGATGCGGGTGTAGATGTTGCCCGCGACCTTCAGGTCGAAGAGGTCCGCGCCGTGCTGCGTGTCGTCGAACGCGTAGGCCACTGTCTGGTAGATCGGCACCGCCACCGCGCGCGTGGTCGGATCGGGGCGGTAGCCGCCGTGGACGGCCACGGTTTCCAGGCGCCAGTTGGGCTTCTTCGCTTCAGTCATGAGTCTCTCCGGGTATTGCGTTTTTCAAGGGTTCAGATCAGGCGGCAAACGCGCGCGCGGCGCGCAGGATGCCTTCGATGTCTGCCTGGTTGTCATTGGGCCCGTTGGACGGGCGCACGTAACCATACCCCACGATGCGCGCCGCGGCACTAGCCGGCGATCCCGGACCATTACCCGCCAACCCCACCCCCCACCCCGCCGCCCGCCCCGCCGGTCATGCGCTGCAACCACGCGGGCCGGGGCGCCGCGTCCAGCCAGTTCTTCACGATCAGGCCCAGCTCCGTATCGCCCGCGATGCGCAGGCGGCGCTGGAAGAACAAGGTGTCGGCGTCGGTCTGCGCGCGCATCAGCGCCAAAAAGTCGGCCAGCTTCGCGCCCAGTTCCAGGTCGGCGGCCGCCTCGGCCGCGCCGCGGCTCCAGAGCGGCCGGAAAGCCCCGTCCCGCACGATGAAGCGGCTGCGCAGGCCCAGGTCTTCGACCGTGATGGCAAAGCTGCGCCCGTCCAGTTCGGCGGGCGGCTCCAGCCACTTGAGGCGGCGCGCCAGTTCCAGCCCGGCGGCGAAATGCAGCGAGACGAAGGGCCCCGGCACGCGCCGGCCCAGCTTGGCCAGCAGCGGCGGCAGATTCAGCGCGGCGCTCATACGGCAACCTCCTGCAGCGCGATCCCGGCCTGCCCGTAGTAATAGCCGTTGCAGCGGCCAATGCCGGCCGGCGGCGACACGGCGTCCGGCTTGCCGCCGCGGCGCGTCGCGTCCAGCGCGGCAATCGCTTCCAGCGTCCCGGCCGATTGGGGGCTGACGCGCAGCACCTCGATGCCCATCCCCGCCAGCTCCGCGGCTTCGGCCAGCAGATCCAGGCAGGCTGCCGACTGCACCTGGATGCCGTTGATGCCCAGGAATTCGCGCGATTCGCGCGTGCGCATGTCCAGCCCGTCGGGATGCTCGATGCAGCGAAACCCGCAATCGTCCTTCTTGAGCCGGAAGTGGCGCGCCGTGAAGCACCGCGCCGAGAACGCCAGCGCCATCCTGCCCCAGACCATGACTTCGGCCTGCATGCCCGCCGGCCGCTCCTGCAGCAAGCGGGCCAGCGTGGGGCCGTCCATTTCGAGCGGCGCGACAAAGCGCACCGCGCCGCGGTTGGCCAGCCAGGCCAGCGTGCCGCCGTGATAGGCGTTCAGGTGCGGCCCCGCCACGAAATCGCGCCCGCTCAGATGGCGCACCGCGCCCAGTTCGCCGGCTTCCACCATGAAGTCCGGCTGCTCGCACAGCTTCTTGAGGGCGCTGGCCTCGGCCCCGGTTTCGATCAGGGTGCGGCCCGACAGCACGACGGTCTTGCCCTCGGCGCGCAGGTCCCGGGCAAGCCCCAGCCAATCGTCGGCGCGCAGTTCGTGGCGCCGGCTGCAGACGGTTTCGCCCACGTACACGATGTCGGCTGGGCTGTCGGCCACGGCGGCGTAGAAGTCCATGGTGCGCTGGCGCGGCCAGTAGTAGAGCAAGGGACCGACTGAAATCTGGAATGGGAGCAGGTTCATTTCCACGGCCTTTCGAATGCGCCTTGAGTGACTTGGGAACCCTCGGCATGGCGCGCCAGCATGGCGTTCCATTCGGGGCGCGGCGAGTAGCGCGCGGCGTTCGCGTGCACGCTGTCCAGCGCGGCGCGCAAGGTGGACACCACCTGCGTGACGTAGGCCGGGCTGCGCTGGCGGCCTTCGATCTTGATGGCGGACACGCCCATCTCGGCCAGGCGCGGCAACAGGCCGATGGCGTTCAGGCTGGTGGGCTCTTCCAGCGCGTGGTCGGCGTGCCCGTCCACGTCGAACCGCCCCTTGCACAGCGTGGGATAGGCGGCGGGTTCGCCGGGTTCGTAGCGGTCGATGAGAATGCCGGAGAGCCGCGCATCCATGCGGCCGTCCTCTTCCACCCAGCGCACCGCGTGCGCGGGCGAACAGACGCCCTTGTTGTTGGGGGAATCGCCCGTGGCGTACGAGGACAGCAGGCAGCGGCCTTCGGCCATGACGCACAGGCTGCCGAAGCCGAAGACTTCGACCTCGACGCTGACGTTGGCGCAGATGCGTGCCACCTCCGCCAGCGTCAGCACGCGCGGCAGCACCACGCGGCGGATGCCGAACTGTTCCTTCATGAGTTCAATGGCGTCGGCGTGCGTGGCCGAGCCCTGCACGGACAGATGCAGGCGCAGGTCGGGATAGCGGTCGCTGGCGTAGGCGAGCAGGCCCGGATCGGCCATGATGACGGCGTCGGCGCCCAGGTCGTGCGCGGCATCCACCGCCGCCCGCCATTCGGCCATGCGGCCCGCCTGCACGAAGGTGTTGATGGCGAACAGCACCTGCCGGTTGCGGCGATGGGCGAGTTCGACGCCTGCGCGGATGTCTGCTTCGGTGAAATTGAGCCCGGCGAAATTGCGGGCATTGGTGGCGTTCTTGAGCCCGAGATAGACGGTGTCGGCGCCCGCCTCTATCGCTGCCTTCAGCGCGGCCAGGCTGCCCGCCGGGGCCACGAGCTCCATGGGAGTGGTTCGAGTTTGCATGACGGCCAGTCTATGGGCCGCCCGTGCGCCGGGCCTTGTCGAAAATCAAACGGCGCGGCGCCTTCGGGTGTCTGACACCGAAGTGCTCGCAATCGCGGGCGCCTATTCTTCCGTATACAGGCCGCGCTCCACCGCATACACGGCCACCTGCACGCGGCTGGTCAGATTGAGCTTTTTCAGCACGTTCTGCACATGGATCTTGACCGTGCTTTCGCTGACGTCCAGTTCGCGCGCGATGACCTTGTTGCTGGCGCCGCGCGCCAGCCATTGCACGATCTGCGTCTCGCGCGCGGTGAGGCGGTGGCGTTCGGCGGACCCGGGCGGCGGCGGCGTCTGGCTGGCCTGGCCGCGGAACTGCTCGACCAGCTTGGCGGTCATGCTGTCGGCGATCACGGCTTCGCCGTTGGCGGCGCGGCGGATCGCCGACACCAGCGCGTCGGCGTCGATGTTCTTGACGAGGTAGCCGCGGGCGCCGTCGCGCAGCGCCTGGCCGAGTTCGTCGGCCTCTTCGGAGACCGTCAGGATGATGACTGCGCACCCGGGCAGGTCCTGCGTCAGGAGCTGCAGCGTTTCCAGCCCCGACAGCCCGGGCAGGTTCAGGTCCAGCAGCACCACGTCGGGCTTGAGCTCCTGGGCGCGCTTCAGGCCCTCCACCCCGTCCCCCGCCTCGGCCACGACTTCGAAGTCGGGCTGGCGCTGCAACAGCAGGCGGACCCCGGAACGGAACAGGGTGTGGTCGTCGATGAGCAGGATGCGGATGGTCATGATGGACAGGAAGGTCAGGCAGCCTGGCGTTCAGCGCCAGGCAGGGTGAGCGCCACGCGCGTGCCGGCGCCGGGCTGCGATTCGAGTTTTATCACGGCGCGCATGCGCGCGGCGCGCTCGCGCATGATGTGCATGCCCACGTGGGATTCGCCGCGTTCGGCGACGTCGGCCGGGTCGTAGCCCTGCCCGTCGTCGGCGATCTGCAGGGTGAAATCGCGGCCGTTCTCGACAGAAATGCGCACGCGGCTGGCTTCGGAATGCTTGCGTACGTTGGACAGGGCCTCCTGCAGGATGAACAGCACCTGGAGCTGCTGCTCGGGCTGCAGCGGCGCGCCCTCGCCCTGGCTGAAGGTGAGCTCGGTCTCGATGGCGGTCTGGCGCCGGAAGCGGGCGACGGTGTCCTCGATGGCGGCCTGCAGATCGCCCTGCGACAGCTTGCTGCGGAAATTGGTCAGCAGTTCGCGCACGTCCTGGTAGCTTTCGTCCACGCCGGTGCGCAGGAGCGGCAGGATCTCGCTGACCTCTTCGTCGTCGCCGCGCTTGATGGCGGCGTCCAGCATCTGCAGTTGCAGGTTCAGGAAATTCAGCCCCTGGGCCAGGCTGTCGTGCAGGCCCTGCGCCACCAGCCCGCGCTCTTGCACGACGGCAAGCTGGCGGGCCTGCGCGCTCAGGCGCCGGTTGTCCAGCGCCACGCCAAGGTGCTGGCCCAGCGTTTCCAGCAGTTGCGATTCCGACGCCATCAGGCGGCGCTGCTGGCGGAAATGCAGCGAATACGAGCCCAATACCTCGTCGCGGGTCACGATGCGGAACACGGCCACGCTGGAGAAGCCCTCGCGCTGGCAGTTCAGGTCCAGCTCCTGCGGCGACTGGCGGAAGTCCTGGATGACGATGACCCCCGCCTGGCGCGTCGCCACGCCGCAGTAGCAGTCGTCCACTTTCATGCAGTGCTCGGCCTGCACCAGTTCGTCGGACAGGCCGACCGACACCACCAGGTTGAGCTTTTCATTGTTGGGGTCCAGCGCGCGGATGCTGCCGGCGTCCGCGTCGAATTGCAGCATGACGCGGCGCAGGAAGCCGTCGCACATGGCTTCGATCTCATTGGGCTGGTTCAGGAACGCCGCCATGTCGTACAGCGCGCCGATGTCGCGGTTCTGCGCCGCCAACTGCGCGGTCTTCTGCTCCACCCGCTGCTCCAGGCTGGTGTACAGGTCCTGCAGTTCGTCGGCCATGCGGTTGTAGCCGCGCGCCAGCACCCCGAACTCGTCCTGGCTTTCCACCGGCAGCCGCGTGCTGAACTCGCGGTCGGCCATGCGCTGCAGGCCGTCGCGCAGGCGCAGCACGGGAGAGATGATCCACAGGTAAAGCAGGTAGATCATCGCCAGCGTCCCGGCGCTGGCGATCGCGGCCAGCACGCCCTGCGACAGGCGCAGCGACGTGGTCTTGCCGGCGTTGTCCTGTTCGATCATGCGCACCAGCGTGTCGGCCCGGGCCACGAACTCGGGCAGCGTCTCCAGGTACGCCGAGGCGTCCGGCTGGGCGATGGCCCGCAGCGCCGCCGGCTTCATGATGTCGCGCCAGTAGGCCGCCACGTCCTGCCACTGGGCGCGGATGGCGGGGTCGTTGGGGATGAAGAGCGGACGCGCGGGGTTGCCGCGCGCCAGGCGCGCGATGGTCTCGTCCAGCACGGCGATCTGTTCGGCGGTCCGCACGTCGCGGCCGGCTTGCGGGCGCATCAGTTCCACCGCCACGCGGTTCGCGCGCATGCGCAGGCTGCCGGTGTCGTTGATGGCCGCGCCCGCGCCTTCCAACTGCCACGACAGCCAAAGCGTCCAGCTCACCATGGCAAGCACCACCACCAGCGCCAGCAGCGAACTGGCCACGATGCGCGTGGAAAGGCGGTGCCGGGGCGACGGAAGCGCGTCGGAACGGGCGGCGGTATCGGCGGGCGTCATGGTGGTCGGTGCGAAGAGCGCGATTCGGGCATCAGTGTAGTCCCTTCCCGCAAGCATTCAGACACCATGTTCGCGCGATCATCCCAGCCCAAGGGCGCGGCAGAGAAAGTCCGCGACCCGGGCGGGTTCGTTCAGCGGCAGGCAGGGCAAGGCGATGCCTTGCGGCGCGTCGGTCACGACCGCGAGAAATCCGGGGTCCTCGGTATGCAGCGGCGGCTTGCCCAGCGCGGGCCGGTAGACCTCGATGCGCGGAATGGCCGCCTGCTTGAAGCCTTCGACCAGCACCAGGTCGGCGGGCGACAGGCGCGCCAGTTGCGCGTCCAGCGTGGGTTCGGGCGCGTCGCGCAGCTCATGCACGATGGCGTAGCGGTACGGCGAGGCGATCATGACCTCTTGCGCGCCCGCCGTGCGAAAGCGCGCGCTGTCCTTGCCGGGCGGCTCCATCTGGAAATCGTGATGGCTGTGCTTGATGACGTTCACGCGCAGGCCGCGCGCGCCCAGCAACGGCAGCATGGCTTCGATCAGGGTGGTCTTGCCGCTGCCGGAGCGGCCGGCGATGCCGAATACAGGGGTCATGGGAGGGCAGGTTCCGTCAGCAGAGGGCAAACGATGGGCAGAAACGTGTCCGCACGCGGGGAGTATGCCAGCAAAGCGCCGGCCACCAGGTCGAAATACCAGCCGTGCAGCGTCAGGCTGCCGCCGTCCACGGCCCGCCGGACAAAGGGCAGGTCTTCGAGGTTGCGCAGGGAGATCAGAATGGAAGCCTGCTCGCAGGCGCGGCGGCGCTCTGCCTGGGAGGCGTGCGGCATCTGCCGCAGCACCTGTTCCCGCGCCGGTTCGGCGATGTCCATCCAGCGCCCGAGATAATCGGTTTCGCCATCGCGGCGGATGCCCCGCTCCATCAGCGCGCGGATGCCGCCGCACTGCGCATGCCCCAGCACGATGATGCGGCTGACCTGCAGTTGCTCGACCGCGAACTGAATGGCCGCCAGCACGCCCTGCAGGCCGCGGTCCTTGCTGGACGGCGGCACCAGGTTGGCCACGTTGCGCACGGTGAAGATGTCGCCGGGGTCGCACCCCAGCAGCATGGCCGGGTCCACCCGGGAATCGCAGCAGCCGATCAGGAGCGTGCTGGGATGCTGGCCGTCGCGCAGGTTGCGGTACAGCGATGGCGCGTCTTCGTAATACTGCTGCTGGAAACGCTGGAAGCCGCCGACCAGCCGTTCGAGGTCTTGCATGTCAGCCTCCCGTCTGCGCCATGAAACGCACGATGCGTTCGGGACGGGCGTTGAATTCGTGGCGCTCCGGCTTGGCGGCGATGCCCGCCACGATGGCCTGGATGAGGTCGCCGTCGCTGGCGCCCGCGCGCAGCAGTCGTCCCAACGGGATCTGGTCTTCCTGCCCCAGGCAAAGGTACAGGGTGCCGTCCACGCCCAGCCGGACGCGGTTGCAGGTGGCGCAGAAATGGCGCGACATCGGCGTAATGACGCCCAGCACCGGCGCGCCCTGCCCGCCCGTCCAGTACCGCGCCGGACCGTTGCGCGACTGCGCCAGCGACGGCACCAGGCCGGCGTCCGCCGCCAGCCGTGCGCCCATCGCGTTCAGGTCGGTGTGCGTGTGGCCCCGTCCGCATTCGCCCATGGGCATGGGCTCGATGAGGCGCAGCACGAAGCCCTGTTCCATCGCGTACGCCAGCAGGCGCCGCACGTCGGATTCGGGCGTGGCGGCGTGCACCACGCTGTTGAGCTTGATCGGGGCAAAGCCCGCCTGCCGCGCCGCCGCCAGTCCGGCCAGCACGGACGCCAGGCAGTCGCGCCCGGTGATCTGCGCGAAGGCCGCGGCGTCCAGCGTGTCCAGGCTGATGTTCAGCCGGTCCACCCCCGCCGCGCGCAGCGACTGCGCATGGCGGGCCAGTTGCGTGGCGTTGGTGGACACGGACAGGTCGCGCAGGCCGGGCATGGCGGCGATGGTGGCGGCCAGCCCGGCCACGCCCTTGCGCAGCAGCGGCTCGCCGCCGGTCAGCCGGACCTTGGCGACGCCCAGGCCGACGAACAGCCCGACCAGCCGGGCCATTTCGTCGTGGGACATCCAGTTGGCCGGCGTTTCGAAGCCCTTGAAATCCTTGGGCAGGCAGTAGCTGCAGCGCAGGTCGCAGCGGTCCGTGACCGACACGCGCAGATAGTCGATGCGGCGGCCGAAGCCGTCGGTCAGGGTGGCAGGCGCAGGCTCGTCCATCATGCGGCGCTCCCGGCGAAGACCCGCTCGGGTTCGCCGTCGTCCAGGTCGATGCCCGAGATCTTGGCCCGCCCCACCAGCAGCTTGGTGTACTGCCGCCAGGCGGTATCGCGGCTCATGGCGGTGAGCGCCGTGGCGATCTGCCGGGCGACCTGCTCGTAAGGCAGCAGCCGCCCTTCGACACGCCGCGTGACGCGCACGATGTGCAGGCCATGCCGCGTCTGCAGCAATTGCGGCAGCAGTCCGCCCGAGGGCAGCGCGAACACCGCGCGCTCGAATTCCGGCACGGTGTCGCCGCGCCCGAGCTGTCCCAGGTTACCGCCCACGGCCGCGGACGGGCAGTTGGACTGCGCGCGCGCGACCTCGGCAAAGCGCGACGGGTCCGCCAGCAGGTCGGCCAGCACCACGTTGGCATGCGCTTTCAGCATGTCCAGGTTCACGTCGGGCGTGACCTGGAACAGGATGTGGTCCGCCTCGACCAGCTCGCCCACCATGAAACGCTCGGGGTGCATCTGGTAGAAGCGGCGGCAGGCCGCCTCGTCCGCCTCGGGCGCGGGCGCCTGGCTGGCGAGCAAGGCGCCGATGGCGCTTTCCTCGTCCGAGACGTCCAGGCCCTGGCGGCCGGCCTCGTCCAGCAGCACGCGCCGCAGCACCAGGGCCGTGACGGCCTCGCGCATGGGATTGCCGGCTTCGGCGTGCAGGGGCAGTTCACGTTCCAGATCCGCGTCGTTCAGTTCGACGCCATTGACGATGACAGGCATGGTCGGCTCCTTGGACGAGGGATCAGCGCGGGCGGACCAGCTGCCAGGCGCGGCCCAGATAGCCGACCGACGCGAAGCCGCTCCATACGTGCACCAGGCGGGTGAACGGGAAGATCACAAAGAGCGTCAGGCCCATGAAGAGGTGCGCCTTGAACAGCAGCGGCACGCCGGCGACATAGCTGGCGGCGTCGCCCTGGAAGGTGACGATGTGCTGCGCCCAGGTCATCAGGTGCACCATCATCTCGCCGTCCATGTGGCCGGCCGACAGCACGATGGTGGACAGCCCGAGCAGCAGCGTGACCAGTATCCACAGCAGCAGGAGCTTGTCGCCCGGACGGGTGGCGCGGGCGATGCGCGGGTCCGTCAGGCGGCGGTGGATCAGGATCAAGAGGCCGATCAGGCACAGCCCGCCCATTACGCCGCCGGCCACCATCGCGACCATCTGCTTCAGGGAATGCGACACGCCCAGCGTGTCCCACACGATGACCGGCGTCAGCAGCCCGACCAGATGCCCGAAGAACAGGCCCAGGATGCCGATGTGGAACAGGATGTTGCCCAGGCGCAGCTGGCCCCGGTGCAGCAGCTGCGAGCTGTCGGACTTCCAGGTGTACTGCTCGCGCTCGAAGCGCGCCAGGCTGCCCAGCAGGAAGACCGTCAGCGCGATGTAGGGATAGATGCCGAAGAGAAACTGATTCAGGGAATTCATGATGCGTCGTCCTGAGCGTTAATGGGTCGCGGGCGAACGGGGATAGAAGCGCACGGTCTGCGCCCCGTCGCCCGAGAACGGCCGCAGCAGCGGCTCCACGCCGTCCGCGCCGGCGCCGAAGATCTCCATCGCCTCGTCCATGTCGCGCACCGGCGCCTCGGTCTGCACGCGCGGGATCACGCGGGACTGGGCCCGCAGCACCGCGAAGATGCAGGCGTAGGGGCTGTCGCCCTTGGCCAGGCGGGCGCCGATGGCCGCGAGCACGTGGATGGCTTCGTCCAGCAGTTCCTGCGCCTTGTCGGGGTCGATGACCCCCAGGAATTCCAGGAACAGCGGCACGTGGTCCGGCAGTTCGGACACCATCGGCTCAAAGCCATGCTCGCGGTAGGTGTCCAGCAGGTCGACCATGGCCTGGCCGCGATCGCGGCTTTCGCCGTGCACGTGTTCGAACAGGTGCAGCGAATGCGAGCGGTTGCGGTCGAAGGTGGCGACGTAGTTTTCCTGCAGCGGGATCAGGTCGTTGGCGGCCAGGTAGCCCACCAGCGGCTGCAGGGTTTCCTCGGCGTCCGGATAGGTCGCGATGGCCGCTTCCAGTTCGCCCAGGTGGTCCAGCAGTTCGGGCTCGGGGTAGCACAGCATGGCGGAAAGCAGACGGTACAGGCTCATGGTTTTCTCCTTTCCTCAGGCCGACACGGCCTTCTTGCGGGACTTGGGCATCTCGATGAAGATTTCGCTGCCTTGCGGCTTGCGGCCGAACAGGCTGCCTTCCGAGACGCCGCCCGAGCAGCCGTTGCCGAATGTGAAGCCGCAGCTGCCCTTTTCGTTGAAGCTGTCCTCGACCACTTCCTTGTGGCTGCTGGGCACGACGAAGCGGTCCTCGTAGTTGGCGATGGCCATGATGCGGTACATGTCCTGCACGGTTTCCTCGGACAGGCCCACCTGGTCCAAAAGGGCCGTGTCGCGTTCGCCGTGGACGGTTTCGGACCGCTTGTAGGCGCGCATGGCCAGCATGCGTTCCAGGGCCTGCAGCACCGGCGCTTCCTTGCCGGCGGTCAGCAGGTTGGCCAGGTAGCGCACGGGGATGCGCAAGGACGACACGTCGGGGATCATGCCGCTCTTGCCCACGGTGCGCTGCGGCATCTTGCCGGCCTCGGCGGCCGTCTGGATGGGCGACAGCGGCGGGATGTACCAGACCATCGGCAGCGTGCGGTATTCCGGATGCAGCGGGAAGGCGACCTTCCACTGCACGGCCATCTTGTAGACCGGCGAGTTGCGGGCGGCATCCAGCCACGATTCCGGGATGCCCTGCTCGCGCGCGGCGGCGATCACCTCGGGCGAATGCGGATCCAGGAAGAGACCGAGCTGTTCTTCGTACAGGTCCTGCTCGCTGGCGGTGGACGCGGCGTTTTCGATCTGGTCGGCGTCGTACAGCAGCACGCCCAGGTAGCGGATGCGGCCCACGCAGGTTTCGGAGCACACGGTCGGCTGGCCGGCCTCGATGCGCGGATAGCAGAACGTGCACTTCTCGGCCTTGCCGCTGCTCCAGTTGTAGTAGATCTTCTTGTACGGGCAGCCCGAGATACACATGCGCCAGCCGCGGCACTTGTCCTGGTCGACCAAAACGATGCCGTCGTCTTCGCGCTTGTAGATGGAACCGGACGGGCAGCTCGCGACACAGGCCGGGTTCAGGCAGTGCTCGCACAGGCGCGGCAGATACATCATGAAGGTGTTCTCGAAGGTCGAGTACATCTCCTTCTGCACGCCTTCAAACAGCGCATCGCGGCTGCGCGCGCTGAATTCGCCGCCCAGGTCGTCTTCCCAGTTCGGGCCCCACTGGATCTTGTCCATCTTCTTGCCCGTCAGCACCGACACCGGGCGCGCGGTGGGCGGCGTCTGCGACAGCGGCGCGTTCTGCAGATGCTCGTAGTCGTAGGTGAACGGCTCGTAGTAGTCGTCGATGGCGGGCAGGTTCGGGTTGGCGAAGAGGTTGGCCAGGATGCGCAGCTTGCCGCCCTGGCGCGGCTCCAGCTTGCCGGCGGCGGTGCGGGTCCAGCCGCCCTTCCACTTTTTCTGGTTCTCCCATTCCTTCGGATAGCCGATGCCGGGCTTGGTTTCAACGTTGTTGAACCAGGCGTATTCGACACCGTCGCGGCTGGTCCAGACGTTCTTGCAGGTGACCGAGCAAGTGTGGCAGCCGATGCACTTGTCCAGGTTCAGCACCATGCCGATTTGGGCGCGTATCCTCATGATTGCTTCTCTTCTTGTTGCAGTTCTTCGACGAGCGGGCCTTCCAGCCAGTCCACCTTGTTCATCTTGCGCACGACCACGAATTCGTCGCGGTTGGCGCCCACGGTGCCGTAGTAGTTGAAGCCGTAGGCCTGCTGGGCGTAGCCGCCGATCATGTGCGTGGGCTTGAGCACAGTGCGCGTGACCGAGTTGTGGATCCCGCCGCGCTTGCCGCTGGTTTCGGCGCCCGGCACGTTCACGATCTTTTCCTGCGCGTGGTACATCAGGCACATGCCGACCGGCACGCGCTGGCTCACGACCACGCGGGCGGTCAGCGTGCCGTTCACGTTGAACACTTCCACCCAGTCGTTGTCGACCAGCCCGGCCTGCTTGGCCTCGGCCTCGGACACCCACACGTGGGGGCCGCCGCGCGACAGCGTCAGCATGCGCAGGTTGTCCGAGTACGTGCTGTGGATGCCCCACTTCTGGTGCGGCGTGATCCAGTTCAGGACCAGTTCCTTTTCGCCGTTCGGGTACTTGCCCAGCATGGGCGCGACCGTCTTGGTGTCGATGGCCGGCTTGTACACGCACGAGCCCTCGCCAAAGTCCAGCATCCAGCGGTGATCCTGGTAGAACTGCTGGCGGCCGGTCAGGGTGCGCCATGGGATCAGTTCATGCACGTTGGTATAGCCGGCGTTGTAGCTGACCTCTTCGCTTTCCAGGCCGGACCAGGTGGGCGCCGAGATGATCTTGCGCGGCTGCGCCTGGATGTCGCGAAAGCGGATCTTGTCGTGCTCGCGGCCGACGGCCAGGTGCGTGTGGTCGCGTCCGGTGATCTTGCCCAGCGCCTCCCAGGCCTTGACCGACACGTGGCCGTTGGTCTCGGGCGCGAAGGTCAGGATCATTTCGGCCGCGTCGATGGCCGTGTCCAGGCGCGGACGGCCCTGGCTGACGCCGGCTTCGGTGACGCTTTCATTGATGCCGGCCAGTTCGTGGACTTCGTGCTGGGTGTTCCAGTTGATGCCCTTGCCGCCATTGCCCAGCTTGTCCAGCAACGGCCCCACCGACGTGAACTTGCGGTAGATGTCGTTGTAGTCGCGTTCGACCACCGTCATGGACGGCGCGGTCTTGCCGGGGATCAGGTCGCATTCGCCCAGCTTCCAGTCCTTGGGCTCGAAGGCCTGGCCCAGTTCTCCCGGGGTGTCGTGCATCAGCGGGGTCAGCACCAGGTCGCGGCGCTTGCCCAGGTACGGGCCGCCGATGTCGCTGAACTTCTTGGCCAGCAGCTTGTAGATCTCCCAGTCAGTCTTGCTTTCCCAGAGCGGCTGCACGGCTTCGCTCAAGGGGTGGATGAACGGGTGCATGTCGGACGTGTTGAGGTCGTCCTTTTCGTACCAGGTGGCCGTGGGCAACACGATGTCGCCGTACAGGCAGGTGGTGCTCATGCGGAAATCCAGCACCGTCAGCAGGTCCAGCTTGCCTTCGGCGGCGTCTTCCTCGTAGGTGACTTCGGTCGGCTTGATGGCGGCGGCTTCGTCGCCGAACACCGCGTTCTGCGTGCCCAGCAGGTACTTCAGGAAGTACTCGTGGCCCTTGCCGCTGGAGCCCAGGATGTTGGAGCGCCACACGAACATGTTGCGCGGGAAGTTGGCCGGGTCGTCCGGGTTTTCGCAGGACATGCGCAGTTCGCCGGACTTCATCAGCTCGACGGCGTGCGCGACGGGGTCCTTGCCCAGGCTGTCGGCCTGCGCCACCACGTCCAGCGGATTGGTGCGCAGTTGCGGGGCCGACGGCAGCCAGCCCATGCGCTCGGCGCGCGCGTTCAGGTCGATCATGCTGAGGTCGCCGTACTTGGCGCGGTCGGCGGTGGGGCCGAGCACTTCCTGCACGTTCAGCTTTTCATGGCGCCACTGGCTGGTGTGCGCATAGAAGAAGGATGTCCCATTCATCTGGCGCGGCGGGCGGACCCAGTCCGCGGCAAAGGCCAGGGGCGCCCAGCCGAACTGCGGGCGCAGCTTTTCCTGGCCCACGTAATGCGCCCAGCCGCCGCCGCTCTTGCCCACGCAACCGCACATCATCAGCATGTTGATGATGCCGCGGTAAATCATGTCCATGTGGTACCAATGGTTCAGGCCGGCGCCGACGATGACCATGGACTTGCCTTCGGTGTCGTGCGCGTTCTGCGCGAACTCGCGCGCCACCTGGATGACCTGCGCGCGCGGCACGCTGGTGTGCTTTTCCTGCCAGGCCGGGGTGTAGGGCACGTCATCGTCGTACGAGGACGCGACGTTGCCGCCGCCCAGGCCGCGGTCCAGGCCGTAGTTGGCCATCTGCAAGTCATACACCGTGGCGACCAGGGCCTCGCTGCCATCGGCCAGGCGGATGCGGCGGGCGGGCACGTTGCGCACCAGCAGCTCGTCGTGTTCGCTGCCGAAGTATGGGAAGCCCACGCCGACCACGGCGTCGGACTGGCCCACCAGGGTCAGCGTCGGGACGATGTCGCGGCCCGAGCCGCCGTCCTTGGATTCGAGGTTCCAGCGGCCGACCTTTTCGCCGTCGTTGACAGCGCCCTCGCCCCAGCGGAAACCGATGCTGCCGTTGGGCGCCACCAGATCGCCGGTGGTTTCGTCCAGCACCAGCGTCTTCCAGTCGGGGTTGTTCTGTTCGCCCAGCGCGTTGTCCAGTTGCGAGGCGCGCAGGAAGTGGTCAGGGGCGTAGAAGCCGTCACGCTGCTTGAGCTGCACCAGCATCGGCATGTCGGTGTAGCGGCGCACGTAGTCCGTGAAGTAGGCCGACTTGCCCGACAGGTGGAATTCCTTGAGGATCACGTGGCCCATGGCCATGGCCAGCGCGGCGTCGGTGCCCTGCTTGGGCGCCAGCCAGATGTCGCCGAACTTGACCATTTCACCGAAGTCGCTGGACACGGCCACGGTCTTGGTGCCCTTGTAGCGGACTTCCGTGTAGAAGTGCGCGTCCGGCGTGCGGGTCTGCGGGACGTTCGAGCCCCAGACCATCAGGTAGGTCGAGTTGTACCAGTCGGCCGATTCCGGCACGTCGGTTTGCTCGCCCCAGATCTGCGGGCTGGCGGGGGGAAGGTCGCAATACCAGTCGTAGAAGCTGAGGCAGGCTCCGCCCAAGAGGCTCAGGTAGCGGGCGCCGGCGGCGTAGCTGACCATGGACATGGCGGGGATGGGCGAAAAGCCGATCACGCGGTCCGGGCCGTACTTCTTGATGGTGAGCGCGTTGGCCGCGGCGATGATTTCCGTGGCGGTGTCCCAGTCAGCACGCACGAAGCCGCCCAGGCCGCGCACCGACTTGTAGCGCTTGGCGCGCTTGGGGTCCTGGCTGATCCATTCCCAGGCCGCGATCGGGTCCATGGTCTTGCGGGCTTCGCGCCACATTTCGATCAGGCGGCCGCGGATCATGGGGTATTTCACGCGCTGCGCCGAGTACACGTACCAGCTGTACGACGCGCCGCGGGGACAGCCGCGCGGCTCGTGGTTGGGCAGGTCGGGCCGCGTGCGCGGGTAATCCGTCTGCTGCGTTTCCCAGGTGATCAGGCCGTTCTTGACATACACCTTCCAGGAGCAGGAGCCGGTGCAGTTCACGCCGTGCGTGGAGCGCACCACCTTGTCGTGCTGCCAGCGGGCGCGATAGGCGTTCTCCCACTTGCGGTCTTCGTTGACCGTTTCGCCATGACCGTCCGCGAAGGTGGACTTCACCCGCGACATGAACTTCAACCGGTCCAGAAAATGACTCATTGTGTTTCTCCAAGAACGCCGGGCTTCCCGGCGCGTACTGCGATCGATGCTGTTGAAACCACTTTAGGGCTGGGGCGTGCGCCGGACCATTCGCCGGTGGCACAACCAGGGGTCGGCAGAGTGACTAGACACCCGGGCGGGCCGGACTAGCCGGTCCCGGTCCCGGTCCCCATCCGGCCGTCAGCACGGCACGGGCGCGTTGCGGCGCGCGTAGTACCACCAGGTGATGACCATGCAGGTGGCGTAGAAGGCGATGAAGCAGTACAGCGCGGTCTGCACGCTGCCCGTCATCTCCAGCGACGTGCCGAAGCTGCGCGGAATGAAGAAGCCCCCGTACGCCCCGATGGCGCCCGAGAAGCCCAGCACCGCCGCCGATTCCTTGGCGGCGTCCGCCGTGGCCTGCTTTTGCGCGGCCGGCCCCTTGCCCTGGGCGGCCTGCGTGCGCTCACGCAGGAAGATCACGGGGATCATGCGGAACGTCGAGCCATTGCCCACGCCGGTCAGCGCGAACAGCACGATGAACATCGACAGGAAGCCATTGAAGTCGCCCGCGCGGCCGGCGGCCGGCAGGAACATCATCACGCCGGCCACCGCGGCGATCATCCCGGCGAAGGTGAACAGCGTGACCCGCGCGCCGCCCAGCTTGTCCGAGATCCAGCCGCCCACGGGGCGCGTCAGGGACCCCACCAGCGGGCCCAGGAACGCATAGGCCATCGGGTTCACCGTCGGGAACAGGGTCTTGGTCAGCATGGCGAAACCCGCCGAGAAGCCGATGAAGGACCCGAAGGTGCCCACGTACAGCCAGCACATCAGCCAGTTGTGCTTGCGCTTGAAGATCACGGCCTGGTCGGCGAAAGAGGCGCGCGCGTCGGCGATGTCGTTCATGCCGAACCACGCCGCGATCGACGCCAGCGCGATGGGCAGCACCCAGATGAAGCCGGCGTTCTGCAGCCACAGGTTCTGCTGCGCGCCGTTGGCCGTGATGACCTGGGGCTCGCCGCCGGCCACGCCGAAGACGCCCACCGAAATCACGACCGGCACCACGAACTGCACCAGCGACACGCCCAGGTTGCCGATCCCCGCGTTCAGGCCGGTGGCCAGGCCCTTCTTTTCCTTGGGAAAGAAGAAGCTGATGTTGGCCATGCTGGAACTGAAGTTGCCGCCGCCCAGGCCGCACAAGAGCGCCAGGATCAGCAGCGTCGGGAACGAGGTGGTCGGGTCGCGCAGGGCAAAGCCCATGCCCAGCGCCGGGATCAGCAGCGAGGCGGTCGAGATGGCCGTCCACTTGCGGCCGCCGAAGACGGGCACGAGGAACGAATAGAAGATGCGCAGCGTGGCGCCCGACAACGCGGGCAGCGCCGTCAGCCAGAAGAGCTGGTTCTTGGACAGCATGAAGCCGGCGCGGTCCAGATTGACCACGACCACGCTCCACAGCATCCAGATGCTGAACGCCAGCATCAGCGCCGGGATCGAGATCCACAGATTGCGGTTGGCGACGCGCGCGCCGGTCTGTTTCCAGAAACCGGGATTATCCGGCTCCCAACGCGCAAGAACATGAGTGGACATGGGATTCTCTCAGGGGGTGGGGGTGGGTCAGGCGGCTTGCTGCCGGGCGATGGCCGCGCTTTCGGGCCGGAAACTGAAATGCATGAAGACGAGCGAAACGCAGACGGTGCCGTACAGCAGCATGAACGCGCTGGAGCGAATGCCCGTCAGGTCCAGCAGCACGCCGAACATGATGGGGAGCACGAAGCCGCCCAGGCCGCCGGCCAGGCCGACGATGCCGGACACGGCGCCGATGTTGCCGCTGAACTCATCGGAGATGAACTTGAAGACCGAGGCCTTGCCGATGGCCATGGCGATGCCCACGATGAACAGCAGGATGGTGAACGTGACGGGGCCCAGGGCGATACCGAACGAGCGCGGGCCGCCGGCGGTCAGGATGGTGAATTCGGTTTGCGGGTAGCTCAGGATGAAGAACGCGACCCAGCACACCCACATCACCCACCACGTGGTCTTGTAGGCGCCGTAGCGGTCGGAGATCCAGCCGCCCAAGGCGCGCAGCACGCCGCCGGGCAGCGAGAAACACGCGGCCAGCAGCGCGGCCAGCTTCATGTCGAAGCCGTACTCGCCGATGTAGTACTTGGTCATCCAGAGCGCCAGCGCCACGTAGCCGCCGAACACCACCGAGTAGTACTGGCAGTAGCGCCAGACGCGCGGGTCCTTGAGCATGGCGAACTGGGCCGACAGCGACGCGCCGCCCGCGACGCGGTGCGAGGGATCGGACGACGAAAACAGCCAGAAGAGGATCGCGGTGACCAGCAGCGCCACGGCGTACACCTGGGGCACGATGACCCAGGCGCCGCCGGCGGAGGCGATCAGCGCGGGCGCCACGAACTTGGTGATGGCCGAGCCGGAGTTGCCGGCGCCGAAGACGCCCATCGCCAGGCCCTGCTTGTTGCGCGGAAACCAGCGGGCCACGTAGGGCGTGCCCACCGAGAACGAACCGCCGGTCAGGCCGACAAAGAGCGCCAGCACCAGGAAGTGCCAGTACTCGGTGGCGTAGGACAGCAGCCAGATCGGCGCCACCGCCAGCAGCATCAGCACAAAGAACACGGGACGGCCGCCGTAGCGGTCGGTCCAGATGCCCAGCGGCACCCGGACGAGAGAGCCGGTCAGGACCGGCATGGCGGCCAACAGGCCGAATTGCGTTTCGGACAGGCCGAGCTGATTCTTGATGGGAATGCCCAGCACGGCGAAGATCATCCACACCGCAAAGCAGATGGTGAAGGCAAACGTACTGGATATCAGGACCCGCATCGGCGCGCCGGCCGAGGATTGATGTGCTGCCATGGTTAGTCTCGCTTTTGCTGACGAATTCCTATGTGGCTAGCCTAAGGAGGCCGCCTTCGGCTCACCATTCCCCAGCCGGCCAAAGGGGCATTTCCGATGTGCCTAGTCATGCGGGCGATCCGGCCAGGCTTGCGCTGGATCAATTCCAGCCGACACGGCGGCCGGCCGGCGGAGTTAATATGTATTTCAAATACACGTTCAAAACCGCAACCCCGCGCCGGCATGGCGCAAGGGCCAGACCATGACGACGCTGCTCTCGATCGAAGAACCCGCACGGCCCGCGCGCCGCCCGCCGCCCTCCTGGGCCGCTTTCACCGAGATGGGGTTTCGCCCGCTCTACCTGGCCGGGTGTTGCTGGGCGCTGATTTCCGTGCTGCTGTGGGTGCATGCGCCCGCGCGCCTGACGGGCGTGCTGAACGGCATGTTCTGGCACGCGCACGAAATGCTGTGGGGCTTTGTGGCGACGATTGCCGTGGGCTTTCTGCTGACGGCGGGGGCCAACTGGACCGGCAGGAACCCGCTGCGCGGCAATCCGCTGGCCGTTCTGTGCGCACTGTGGATCGTGGCGCGCGTGGGCTACCTCGTGCCCGGCCGGCCCGCCTTCCTGGTCGCCGCGGCGGCCGATGTGCTGTTCTTCGCGTGGGCGGCCGGCGCGCTGGGACGCGCGGTCGCCGTCACGCGCAATCAGCGCAACTACGGCGTGCCCTTCCTGCTGCTGGCGCTGGGCGCGACCAACGCGCTGTATCTCTGGGCCACGGTCCAGGGCGACTACCTGACGCTGATGCGCTATTTCAACGCCGGGCTACTGTCCATGGCGGTGCTGACCCTGCTGATCGCGCGCCGCGTCATGCCCTTTTTCGCCAAGCGCGCCGTCGCCGGGCTGGACATTCCCCCCCACACTCGCAGCGGCCATTGGCAATTGGGCGCCGGCATCGTCGCCATCGCCTGCCTGTTGGCGGGCGCACAGCAGGCCGCCGCGCTGGCGCTGGCGGCAAGCGGCGCGGTCGCGCTGGTCCAGTGGGTGTCATGGAAGCCGTGGGCCGTGCGCCGCGTGCCGTTGCTGTGGATCCTCTATGCCGGCTACCTCGGCCTGGGCATCGGCTTGCTGGTGGGCGCCGCGCAACTGGGCGGCTATGTCGTGCGGCAGGCGTGGCCGGCCCACGTCATCGGCGTGGCGGGATTCTCGGTGCTGATCCTGGGTATGGTGACGCGCACCGCGCTGGGCCACCTGGGCCGCCCGCTGCAGACGGACCGCAGCATGGTCGTGAGCTACGCGCTGATGATCCTGGCGGCCCTGCTGCGGCTGGCGGCCTTGCTGCCCACGGCCGCCACGCTGGGCCTGCTGCATGCGTCGGCCACCGCCTGGGCGCTGGCGCTGGGCCTGTACCTTTGGCGGTTCTTCCCGATGATGATCCGGCCGCGCGCGGATGCCGCGGCCAGGCCGGCGGCCCCGGTCATGCGGGTGATGCCGGTGTCGCGGCCCAAGGGCGCCGATTGACGGCAGGACCCATCAACGCCGCCCTTCGCGGCGCTCCATCGCGGCGACTTCGCGCCGCATCGCCTTCACCCAGGCCTTGAGCAGCGACTCGTCCGAGAACTGCATGACCTCGTGCTCCAGCTCCTGGATGTATTCCTGGACATCCTTGATGTCGGCATCCAGCTCTTCCATCACCGTGTCCGGGTCGAAGGACGCGAACGGGTCCAGTTCATAGCGCAGCTTGAAGCCTTCCTCGGCGAACTCGACCTGGCTGAGGACCTCATCGAGCTGGGCGGCGAGCACCGTGTTGGCCTCCTGCAGCCCGCTGTCGGGAATGTCGCTGGCAGGTTGCACGACGGCCTGCAACGCGGGGTCCTGCGCGGCCTGGGCCAGCCGGTCCTGTTCGGCCTGCTGCAACGCCTGCCAGGCCGCGGCGTTCGACACGGACGGCAGCTTCACGGCGCGGGCGTACTCCAGCAATTCTTCCGCGTCCTCGTCGTCGTATTGATCCTGGATGACCTCAAGCAACTGCATGGGCGACAGCGTGTCCAGGTCGGCGTCGTCCAGGTCCAGCGCGTCGGCCAGCTCGTCGCGCGCGCTTTCCACCAGTCCGGCCAGATGCGCATCGTAGTCGGCGCCGCTGTGCTTCTTGTAGAGCGTCCTGAGCCGCGCCGTGTCGCAGCCGGCGGGCAGCTCGGTCTTGGCCGACAGCACCAGCAGTTCTTCCGCGAATTCCGTGACCAGTTCGGACACGAACTGGCGTTCGGACTTGGACAGGCCCATTTCCTTGTTCGCGTGATCAAAGCACAGCACCAGCTTGTAGCGCAGTTGGTTGAGCTTTTCTTCCAGCGGACGCAGCGCCTGCGTGTACTTGCGCTGGTATTCCGATTCAACCTGCTGCCACTGCGCCAGCCGGGCGCGCTCGGCCGCCAGCCTTTCCTGCAGGCGCTCGCATAACTCACGCGGACTTTCGAGGGATTTTTCGCCCATGGACCCACTCCTTGCAAACTCGGTATTGAAAACAGCCGCCACTCTAAACGATACCGGCGCCCAAGGCCGGCGCGATACGCGCAAACCCTGCTTGATCGTCGGCCTTAATAACGCTAATCATTATTATTAATATAGAATCTCGCCTGTCCGCTACCCCCTTGCCTGGCAGCCTTGATGTCCCTGCGCTCCCTTGCGGGCCCCTCCCCGACACGCCCCCGCCTGATCCTGATCGCCGCCGCCCTGTTGCTGGCCCTGCTGATCGGAGCGGCGGCCTGGCTCGCGGGCGACAAGGGCTCTGCTGCTCCGCCGTTGCCCAACTACGGAAAACTGCCCGTCGCGGTCAGCGTCGACGCCGCGCGCATCGGCCCGCTGCAGCGCGACCTGCACGCGCTGGGCACCATCACCCCGCTGGCGCAGGTGACCGTGCGCAGCCAGGTCGACGGCGAACTGATCCGGCTGCACTACACAGAAGGCCAGGCCGTGGCCCGGGGCCAGTTGCTGGCGGAGATCGATCCGCGCCCGTACCTGGCCGCGCTGGCGTCGGCCGAGGGCGAACTGGCGCAGACGCAGGCGCTGCTGGACAACGCCGAAGCGGACCTGCGGCGTTACCGCAAGCTGGCGCGCCAGGAGGCCGTGGCGGGCCAGCAGCTCGATGCCGCCGAAGCCCAGGTGCGCGCCTATGCCGCGCAGCGCCAGAAGCACCAGGCGCAGGTCGCCGATGCCCGGCGCCTTCTGGACCTGACCCGCATCGTCGCGCCGCACGCCGGCCGTGTCGGGCTGCGGCGCGTCGACGCGGGCAACCAGGTGCGCGCGGCCGACGTCGACGGCTTGACCACCCTGGTGCAGATGGCGCCCATCTCGGCCCTGTTCAGCATTTCGGAGACCCGCCTGGACATCCTGCGACGAGCCCAGGCCGACAACCCGGTGCTGCGCGTGCAGGCCTGGGACGCCGATGACCGCCGAATCCTTGCCGAAGGCACGCTCGAGGCGCTGGACAACCGCATCCAGGCCGCCAGCGGCACGGTGCGGCTGCGCGCCCGCTTCGACAATGCCGACGAATCGCTGTTTCCCAACCAGTTCGTGAACATCCGGCTGGCGGTGGTGCAGCGGGACAACGTGGTGACCATCCCGAGCGCCGCGGTGCAGTACGGTTCCGAGGGCGCATTCGTGTTCGTCATCGGCGACGATGCCCGGGCGACGCGCCGGGTGCTGGAACTGGGCCCGGCCAACGCCGGCCGCATCGTCGTGCTGGCGGGCCTGGCCCCGGACGAGCGCGTCGTGGTCGAAGGCGTGGACCGCCTGCACGATGGCCGCGCCGTGCAGGTCGTCGACCAGCGCATCGACCCGAACATCGACCCGCAAATCGCCCCGCACATTGCCCCGCAAGCTGCCCGGCGCATCGACCCGCAAGGCTAGCAAAAGGAATCCCGCATGAGCCTGTCGCGCCCCTTCATCCTGCGCCCGGTCGCCACGTCCTTCCTGATGATCGCCCTGCTGCTGTCGGGCCTGTTGGCCCTGCGCATGCTGCCCGTGGCCGCGCTGCCGCAGGTCGACTACCCCATCATCCAGGTGACCACGCCGTATCCGGGCGCCAGTCCCAACGTGACCGCGCGCGCCGTCACGGCGCCGCTGGAGCGCCGCTTCGGGCAGATCCCGGGCCTCAAGCAGATGTCGTCCACCAGCGGCAGCGGCATCTCGGTCATCACGCTGCAGTTCGCCCTGGACGTGCCGCTGGGCGTGGCGGAACAGGAGGTGCAGGCCGCCATCAGCGCCAGCGATTCGCTGCTGCCGAACGACCTGCCCACGCCGCCCGTCTACCGCAAGGTCAACCCGGCGGACGTGCCGATCCTGACGCTGGCGGTCACGTCCGATTCCCTGCCCCTGCCCAAGGTCTACGACCTGGTCGACACGCGCATGACCCAGCGGCTGTCGCAGCTTTCGGGCGTGGGCATGGTCAGCCTGGCCGGCGGACAGCGCCCGGCCGTGCGTGTGCAGGTCAATCCCATGGCGCTGGCCGCGCGCGGGCTGCAGTTGTCAGACGTGCAGGAGGCCATCGCCAAGGCCAACTCCAACCAGCCCAAGGGCAGCTTCGACGGTCCGGTGCGGTCCGTCATCATGGACGCCAACGACCAGCTCCAGAGCGCCGAGGAATACCGCGAGCTGATCGTCGCCTGGAAGAACGGCGCCCCGGTTCGCCTGGGCCAGATCGCCACGGTCGAGGACGGGGCCGAGGACCGCTACCTGGCCGCCTGGGTCGACAGCCAGCCCGCCGTGCTGGTGAACATCCAGCGCCAGCCCGGCGCCAACGTCATCGCGGTGGCGGACCAGGTCAAGGCGCTGCTGCCGCAACTGACCGCCAGCCTGCCCGCGGCCGTGCAGGTCCGCATCCTGACCGACCGCACCGACAGCATCCGCGCGTCGGTGCGCGGGGTGCAGTGGGAGCTGGCCTTCGCCGTGGGCCTGGTGGTGCTGGTGACGTTCCTGTTCCTGCGCAACCTGCCCGCCACCCTGATCCCCAGCCTGGCCGTGCCGCTCTCCCTGATCGGCACCTTCGGCTTCATGTACCTGGCCGGCTTTTCCACCAACAACCTCACGCTGATGGCGCTGACGATCGGCGCGGGCTTCGTCGTGGACGACGCCATCGTCATGCTGGAGAACATCGCGCGCTACCGCGAACAAGGCCACAGCCCCATGGCCGCCGCGCTCAAGGGCGCGGGGCAGATCGGCTTTACGCTGGTGTCCCTGACCCTGTCGCTGATCGCGGTGCTGATTCCGCTGCTCTTCATGGAAGACGTGGTGGGCCGGCTGTTCCGCGAGTTCGCCATCACCCTGGCCGTCGCCATCCTGATCTCGCTGGCGGTGTCGCTGACCTTGACGCCCATGATGTGCGCGCGGCTGCTGCCCGCGCACGCCCCCGCGCGGCCCGGGCTGCTGGACCGCCTGCAGGCGCGCTATGCCGGCTGGCTGGACGTGACGCTGCGCCACCAGCGGCTGACCCTGCTGGCGATGCTGGCAACCGTGGCGCTCACCGGCCTGCTGTACCTGGCGGTGCCCAAGGGCTTCTTCCCGGTGCAGGACGGCGGCGTGCTGCAGGGCGTGACCCAGTCGGCGCAAAGCACGTCGTTCGACGCCATGTCGCGCCGCCAGCAGGCGGTGGCGCAGCGCCTGCTGGCCGATCCGGACGTCGCCACCCTGTCGTCCTTCATCGGCATCGACGGCATGAACGCCACGCTGAGCACGGGGCGGCTGCTCATCAACCTCAAGCCCTGGCACGAACGCAGCGCGCCGCTGGCCGACATCATGGCGCGGCTGGACGCGCGCGCCCGCGAGGTGCAGGGCATTTCGCTCTATCTGCAACCCGTGCAGGAACTCAACATCGAAGACCGCGTCAGCCGCGGCCAATACCAGTTCAGCCTGACCTCGCCCGACAGCGCGCTGCTGTCGCGCTGGACCGCCGCGCTGATGCAGCGGCTGGCCCAGGCGCCCGAGCTGGCCGATGTGTCGTCCGACCTGCAGGGCGGAGGGCGACAGGCGTATCTGGAGGTCTCGCGCGACGCCGCCGCGCGCCTGGGCGTCACGATGGACGACGTGGCGCAGGCGCTCTACAACGCCTTCGGCCAGCGCCAGGTCGCCACGCTGTTCACCCAGTCCAACCAGTACCGCGTGGTGCTGGAAGTGGACCGGTCGATGGCGACCAGCCCCGAGGCGCTGGAACGCATCCATCTGCAGACGGAAAACGGGCAGGCCATTCCGCTGTCCGCCCTGGCCACCGTGAGCGAGCGCGCCGCGCCGCTGGCGGTCAATCACCTGTCCCAGTTCCCGGCGGTGAACCTGTCGTTCAACCTGCCGCCCGGCGGCTCGCTGGGCCAGACCATCGCCGCCATCGAGGCGGCCCGGCAAGAGATCGGCATGCCCGAAAGCGTGGAGCTGCGCCTGCAGGGCGCGGCGTCCGCCTTCCAGGCGTCGCTGTCCAACACGCTGTGGCTGATGCTGGCGGCGGTGGTGACCATGTACCTGGTGCTGGGCATGCTGTATGAAAGCGCGATCCATCCGGTCACCATTCTGTCCACCCTGCCCTCGGCCACCGTGGGCGCGCTGCTGGCCCTGCTGATCACGGGCCGGCCGCTGGACCTGATCGCCGTCATCGGCATCATCCTCCTGATCGGACTGGTCAAGAAGAACGGCATCATGATGGTGGACTTTGCGCTGGAGGCCGAGCGCACGCGCGGGCTCGCGCCCCAGGACGCGATCCGCGAGGCCGCGCTGCTGCGGCTGCGGCCCATCCTGATGACGACGCTGGCGGCCCTGTTCGGCGCGCTGCCGCTGATGCTGGCGACGGGTTCCGGCGCCGAACTGCGCCAGCCGCTGGGCTGGGTCATGGTTGGCGGCCTGCTGGTCAGCCAGGTCCTGACGCTGTTCACCACGCCCGCCGTCTACCTCTTCTTCCACCGCCTGGGCCATCGGCGCGCCCAGGCCACGCCCGCGCCCGGCGCCGAAGGCCCCGCCCCATGATCCGGGCGCTGCTGCACCGGCCGGTCGCCTGCATTTTCCTGGCGCTGGCGCTGACCCTGCTTGGCGCCGTCGCCTGGCGGCTGCTGCCGGTGGCGCCGCTGCCCCAGGTGGATTTTCCGACCATCGAGGTGCGGGCCGACCTGCCGGGCGCCAGCCCCGAGAGCATGGCCAGCACGGTGGCCGCGCCGCTGGAGCGGGCGCTGGGCAGCATCGCGGGCGTCAGTTCCATGAGTTCGTCCAGCAACCAGGGATCGACCCGCGTGCAGCTTCAGTTCGAGCTGGACCGGAACATCGACGAAGCCGCGCGCGACGTGCAGGCCGCGATCAACGCCGCGCGGGCCGAACTGCCCGCGGGCATGCCCGGCAATCCCACTTACCGCAAGGTCAACCCGTCGCAGGCGCCCATCATGGCGCTGGCGATCAGCTCCGCCACCCGGCCCGCCGGCCAGCTCTACGACCTGGGGTCGACGGTGCTGGCGCAGAAGATTTCGCAGATCGGCGGCGTGGGCGAAGTGACCCTGGGCGGCAGCTCGCTGCCCGCGGTGCGGGTGCAGGTCAATCCCAATGCGCTGGCCCACTACGGCGTGGCGCTGGACGACGTGCGGGAGGCGATTTCGGACGCCGCGCCCATGGGCCCGCAAGGCCAGCTCGATTCGGCCGCGCGGCGCTGGGAAGTCGGCACGCCCGAGCAGCCGCGCCGCGCGCGCGACTACGACAGCCTGATCGTGCGCTACCAGAACGGCGCCGTGATCCGGCTGTCGCAGGTGGCGCGCGTCAGCGACTCGGTCGAAAACCGCTACAGCAGCGGTTTCCACAACGGCAATCCGGCGGTGGTGCTGACGATCAGCCGCCAGCCGGGTTCGAACATCATCGAAACCATCGAGGCCATCAACCAGGCGCTGCCGGGCCTGCGCCAGCTGATGCCCGCCGACGTGGACCTGACCGTGGCGCTGGACCGTTCGCCGGGTATCAAGGCCACGCTGCGCGAAGCCCACATCACCTTGGCGCTGGCCGCCGGGCTGGTGATCCTGGTGGTGTGGCTGTTCCTGGGCAACGCCCGCGCGGCCGCGATTCCCAGCGTGGCGATTCCCGTGTGCCTCATCGCCACGTTTGCCGTCATGTTCGCGTGGGGCTTTTCGCTGAACAACCTGTCGCTGATGGCGCTGATCGTCGCGGCGGGGCTGGTGGTGGACGACGCCATCGTCGTGCTGGAGAACATCTCGCGCCACCTCGAACGCGGGCTCACCCCGGTCAAGGCCGCGCTGCGCGGCGTGCGCGAAGTGGGCTTCACCCTGGTCGCCATGACGGTGGCGCTGAGCGTGGTCTTCGTGTCCATCCTCTTCATGGGCGGGCTGGTGGAGCGGCTGTTCCGCGAGTTCTCCATCACGCTGGTGGCCGCCACCGTGATTTCGCTGGTGGTGTCGGTGGCCATCATCCCGGCGCTGTGCGCGCGCTGGCTGCGCCCCGCGGGCCACGTCGCGCCGCGGCCATCGCGCCTGCAGGCGGCCTTTGCCCGCGTGCACCACTGGTACGGGACGTCGCTGGCGCGCGTGCTGGGCCATGCCCGGCTGACGCTGCTGATCCTGGCCGGCGTCGTCGGCCTGAATGTCTATCTGTACGTGCAGGCCCCCAAGGGCTTTCTGCCCGTCCAGGACACCGGCCAGCTCATGGGCTTCGTGCGCGGCGACGACGGCTTTTCGTTCCAGGTCATGCAGCCCAAGATCGACCAATACCGGCAACTGGTGCTCAGGCACCCGGCGGTGCAGGACGTCATCGGCTACAACGGCGGCGGCCTGGGCATCAGCAATTCGCTCTTCCTGATCCGCCTGAAGCCCGCGTCCGAACGTCGGGAGACCTCCACCGAGGTCATCAACTGGATGCGCATGAACACCCCCGCGGTGCCGGGCGGAATGTTCTTCCTGAACGTGGACCAGGACCTGCGCATGCCCGGCGGCCTCGGCAATTCCGGCGACCACGAACTGGCCATCATGGCCAGCGACGTGCCGGCTTTGCGCGAATGGTCGCGCAAGATCTCGCGCGCCATGCAGGACATCCCCGAACTGCGCGACGTGGACGCCCAGGGCGACGGCGCCACGCAGCAGGTCGTTATCGACATCGACCGCAGCGCCGCGCAGCGGCTGGGGGTGGACATGGAGACCGTCAGCAGCGTGCTGAGCAATTCATTCAGCCAGCGCCAGGTCGCCACCCTGTACGACGCCATGAACCAGTACCGCGTCGTGCTGGAGCTGGACCCGCGCTACACCGAAGACCCCGAAGTCCTGGAGCAGGTGCATGTGGTGGCGGCGGACGGCAGCCGCGTCCCGCTGACCGCCTTTGCCACCTACGACAACGGGCTGGTCAACGACCGCGTCTACCACGACGGCCTCTTCGCGGCCGTGTGGGTGGGCTTTTCGTTGGCCCCGGGCGTGTCGCTGGAACAGGGGCTGGCCGCCATCGACGCCGCCATGGCGAAACTGATGGTGCCCTCGCACATCCAGACCCGGCTGGGCGGCGATGCCCGCAATTTACAGCAAAGCCTGCAGGACCAGCCCTGGCTGATCCTGGCTGTGCTGGTCGCCATCTATCTGGTGCTGGGCATCCTGTACGAAAGCCCCCTGCATCCGCTGACCATCCTGTCCACGCTGCCCTCCGCGGGCGTGGGCGCCCTGCTGGCGTTGCGGCTGGCGGGCATCGAATTCACCCTGATCGCGCTGCTGGGCCTGTTCCTGCTGGTCGGCATCGTCATGAAAAACGCCATCCTGATGATCGACTTCGCCCTCAGTCTGGAGCGCCGCGAAAACCTGACCCCCGAACAGGCCATCCACCGCGCCGCCCTGCTGCGCCTGCGGCCCATCGTCATGACCAACCTGGCCGGCCTGCTCGGCGCCTTGCCGCTGGTGCTGGGCATGGGCGAAGGCTCTGAACTGCGGCGTCCGCTGGGCGTCGCCATCGTGGGCGGGTTGATGATCAGCCAGTTCCTGACCTTGTATACGACGCCGATTGTGTATCTGGCGTTGGAAAGACTGCGGTTGCGCCTTCGCGCGCGCGCCAGCTTGCGTACCTAGCCTGCCATCCAGGCGGCCTGCGATCGGAACGTCGATCGTGGCCAACGAGGCTCCATACTCATATTTTGGTATGTCGCACCGCTCGCGCGGGATTTAAAAGAACGACATTGCGTGGGATCACGGGAATCCGGCTTATTCCATCAGCGCCTCAAAAACGATAGTCGCGGCATTCGACACCGTTGTCTAGCCATCGTTGTCCTCCAAGCATGGCGCCGGCACAGCCATAGACATGACGATACGCGCAGTCGTTCCCCCAATGCAGGCTCGATATCTGGAGTTCCATGATGGCCACTCCCACTTTCAAACGTGTCTCGCTGGCGCAATTCCAACAGATCATCAAGCAGTTTGCCTTCACGCGCGCCATCGATGAGGTGCACATGCACCACACATGGCGCCCCCGCAGACAGGATTTTCGAGGCCACGAGACGATCGTGGGGATGTGGCGCCACCATACCCAGACCAACGGATGGGCCGACATCGCCCAGCACGTAACCATCGACCCGGAAGGGTTCATCTGGCTCGGCAGGAATTGGAACACCCCGCCAGCGAGCGCAGCCGGTCACAATGGCACCCGCAACCAGGGACCGTTCATGTTCGAGATGATCGGCGACTTCGATGCCGGCGTCGATCTCTTCGATGGACCGCAGAAGGAGACCACCCTGGGCGTGATCGACGCCGTGCTGCGCCATTTCAACCTGCCCGACCGGGCGCTGCGCTTTCACAACATGATGTCCTCGAAGTCTTGTCCTGGCGGTGCCATCCGCTACCCGCAGCTCCTCGCCGACCTCGCCGACTATCGCCTGCGCCACGCGAAGGACGAGGGGCCTTCGCCCCAAGGACGCGCGATTCGGCCGTTTCCGACTGAATCGGGATTCATCGTGGAGGAAGCCATTCAGTCCCTGCATCGATCCGACATGGGACTTACCGAATCCGCAGACGCCGAGCCGCACGACGGCAATGGGGCACATGGGCATTACGGCGGCTACCCGACATACGGGGCGCGAACTGACGGAGCCGCCAACGGACACACGTCTGCGTTCGAAAGCCCCGTACGCCCGCGCGACAGCCTGTCCAGCGCCGATCTGGCCCGGCTGCGCCCCCACGTGGTCAACCTGACCGCCGGGCGGTTTTCCCACAACGGGATGATGACCACCACGCCCGAGGACGTCGACGCGATATTCGGCGACCACCTGCCACGCGCCCTGCGGGAAGCCGGTGGACAGCCCGTCAAGATCCTGTTTTTTTCCCATGGCGGCCTGGTTTCCGAGTCAACCGGTCTCAAGATCGCTGCCCTGCAGATTCCGTGGTGGATAAGCAATGGCGTCTATCCCATCCACTTCGTCTGGGAGACCGGCCTTTTTCACTCGATTGCGCAATTGCTGCAACAGCGGCCGTCCACGCGCGGTCTGGATCCGAGAGACCTCACCGACCCCGTGCTGGAACAGATCGCGCGGCGCCTGGGCGGCATCAATATATGGGGCGCGATGAAAACCAACGCGCAGCGGTCAGTTGACCCTCCCACGAACGCGAATCCGACGGGCGGCGGCGCGCACTATGTCGCGAAAAAGCTCGGGGCCTTGTGCGACGACCATCCGGGCAAATTCGAACTGCATGCCGTCGGGCACAGCGCGGGTTCCATCTTTCATGCGCACTTCGTACCCACTGCGCGCCAACTTGGCGCTTCCCGATTCAAATCGCTGCAGTTCCTGGCCCCGGCCCTCGCCGTCGACGTATTCAAGGAACGCCTGCTTCCCCTCATTGGGAACGGCAGCCAGCACGCCGTCGAAGACCTCGCGGTCTTCACGATGACGCGCGAGTACGAGCGCAAGGATCATTGCGCCCGCATCTACGGCAAATCCCTGCTCTATCTGATTCATCACGCGCTTGAAGAGCGCTTCGATGCGCCGCTTTTAGGCCTGGAGGACAGCTTGCGGGATGACCCAGACCTCAGGCGGCTGTTCGGCCTGGGCACCACCACAAACGACGCCGCCAGAATCATCTGGTCGCCCAGTCCGGACAGCACGGGCCGCTACGCCAGCCGCGCCACCGCCCACGGCGATTTCGACAACGATGGGGCGACGATGAACAGCCTGCTGCGGCGCGTGCTGTCCAAGAACGATATCGATCCCATCGTCGACTTCCCCGCCGCGCGCGGGCCGTCCACGGCCGAATGGTCCTGGCTGGACGAGATCGACTGGCCCGACATCCTGCTTCCTTCTGGGCCACAAAAGCAAACCCATACCACAGAGATGGTGACCTACAACGATTCCTGGACACCCGCTCTCAGCCCACCGAAGGCCGTTTCATCGACCGGCGGCCGCCGGGTGGCGCTCTGTGTGGGAATTGATGCCTACCCCGACCCGGACGATCAGCTGGCTGGATGCGTCAACGATGCTCAGCTTTGGGGCCAGGCTCTCGGCAACCTGGGGTTCGAAACCGCGCTGTTGCTGGACGGCGGCGCGAGCCGCGCCGCGATAGAACATTCCCTCAGGCGGCTCATCGGCAATTCCCGGCCTGGCGACGTGCTCGTCTTTCATTACTCCGGTCATGGCACCCAGGTCGATGACTGGGACCGAGACGAAGACGACGGATTCGATGAAGCCCTGTGCCCGTTCGATTTCCGCACCGGCGCCCTGTTCCTGGACGATGACATCGCCCGCTTGCTGGCAGACCTGCCGCAAGGCGTCAACATGACGCTGTTCATCGATTCCTGCCATAGCGGGACCGTCACGCGGTTCGCCGTGGGCCCCGGAGGACGACTCCCACCGGGCACGCGTGCGCGGTATGCAAAGGCGACCGACGAGTTGCGGACGGCAAATCGACGGTTTCGTGCGGCATTGCGAGCCCCCCGTGCATTGAACGGGCGCGGGGAACAATCCCCCATGAACCACACGAAATTCTCCGCCTGCCGGGATGACCAGCAAGCGCTCGAAAGCAATGGCAACGGCGAATTCACGCGTAGGGCGCTGCAGATTCTGCAGGAGAGTGTCGCGGGCATGAATCACGCGCAATTCCAGGCCCGGCTGGAGAAATCGTTCGGGCCGAACTCCCGGCAAAATCCCCGCCTCGATTGTCCGCGGGGCATTGAAACGCATTTGCTGTTGCAACCCTTGGCCGACGCGGTGCAAGCCGGGCCCATACGGCAAATTCGGGAATTGGACACGACCGTCCAGGGCGTCCCCTCGATGGAAGCCATCCAACTGATGTCCCGGGCGATCCACGTCCTCGCGCAACACTGAGGACAGCCATGCCGTCTTCAATGTCGAACGGACACTACCAGATTGCGGCGGCGTTGATGCGCCGCCCCCCCATCCCCTACACCCGGACGAAGGACGACCCCTTGCATCGGCGGCTGCGGATCTATGCAGCAGATCCTTCGCTTCCAAAACTGGATGGCGCAATTACGACCGTCCAGGTGGACTACGAACCCTTGGCGCCGGGACCCGTGGGCGCGCTGTTTGAAGTGGATTGCAACGATCCCGGACAAGGCGAAACGTATCGAAGCGCCAATCTGGACGCTCCGGCCGTCCTATTGGCCGATGGCTACCCGCCGTCCATGTCGGACCCGCGTTTCCATCAGCAGATGGTCTACGCCGTGTGCAGCACGACCTACCGCAGCTTCAAGGACGCATTGGGCCGGAACCCGACCTGGGGCTTCGGCTCCGCGGACGCCGCGGCAAAACTTCGCTTGAGACCTCACTATGGCGATGACCGCAACGCGTACTACTGTAGCGAGCCGAGCCAGGGAGAACTGAGGTTCGGCTACTTTCGCGCCGAGGACGCGCCGCTCGACAACCGGTCGCTTCCTGGAGGCTATGTGTTTACCTGCCTATCGCACGACATCGTGGTGCATGAAGCCACGCATGCCCTGCTGGACGGGCTGCGTGCGCACTTCATGGAGCCCACCACTTCCGACGTGTTGGGCTTTCATGAGGGATTCGCCGATCTCGTCGCGATCTTCCAGCGGTTTCGTCATACCGAGGTGGTCACCCAGGCACTGCGCCAGTTTCGTGGGGCACCGGAAAAGTCCGAGTTGCTGACGCACCTGGCCACGCAGTTTGGCTACGCGACGGGGCGCAACGGCCCGCTTCGGCTTGCCATCGAACAAGATCCGACCAAACCCCTGCAATACGATGGGAGCTTGGGCCCTCATGCGCTGGGATCCGTGCTCCTCAGTGCGGTGTTCGAGGCCTATACGCAGGTATACCGGCGCAGGACCGAGCGGCTGATGAGATTGGCCACCAAGGGAACTGGTGTGCTGCCGCCGGGCGAACTGCCTTACGATCTGCTGGTGCTGCTTGCCGGCGCCGCCAGCAAGCTGGCGCGCCAGTTCCTGACCATCTGCGTCCGGGCCGTCGACTACTGTCCCCCGTCCGGCCTCACCTTTGGAGACTACCTACGCGCCTTGATCACTGCCGACTACGATCTGGTCCCCGACGATCCGTGGGACTATCGCGGCGCCCTGATAGACGCATTCCGCAGGCGCCGCATCTATCCGAGCTCGGCCTCTAGCCTGTCCGAAGACGCCCTCCTCTGGCGACCTCCGCGCATCGCCATGCCGAAGATCGAAGACATGGATATCGCGGCGCTTCGTCTGTCCGACGACACGGACACGGCCAAGCAGGTCGAGGAGCTGCTGACCCTGGCGCATGTTCTGGGAACGTACGTCACGCAGCCTGACCGTCTTCAGGAATTTGGACTCGCCCTGCCGGGGGACCCGCGATTGGACGGCGATCACGTTGACGCGCCCTGCGTGCAATCAATCCGCCCCGCCCGACGCGTCGCCCCCCAAGGACAGGTGGCCACGGACGTGGTCGTCGAGATCACGCAGGCGCGCCAGGTGGCTCCCCGGCCCGGACAGCCCGGCTTCGAGTTTCATGGAGGCGCGACCGTTATTCTCGGGACGGACGGCACGATCCGCTATTCAATCCTGAAAAGCGTGGTCAGTCCCAATGCCGTCCAGGACCGGCGGGCTTGGCTGGCCAGTCCGGCGGCACAGCCTACGTGGCGCGTCGAAGAGAACGCCTATCTGCGGCAACGCGATCTACTTCTGTCCTTGCACCGCCAGGACTAGTCCCCAGCACCCATGTGCACCTTCGTCTTGCACGCGACCATCCTTCCGGACGAGGCTCGTGCACGCGCGCAGCTTGGCATTGCCCGCAGCGGCGCCTATCCGCAATCGCAGGTGGTCGGCGCGGACGCGTTCTCAGCGTGCTGAGCAACTCGTTCAGCCAGCAGCAGGTCGCCACCCTGTACGACGCCATGAACCAGTACCGCGTCGTGCTGGAGCTGGACCCGCGCTACACCGAAGACCCCGAAGTCCTGGAGCAGGTGCATGTGGTGGCGGCGGACGGCAGCCGCGTCCCGCTGACCGCCTTCGCCACCTACGACAACGGGCTGGTCAACGACCGCGTCTACCACGACGGCCTCTTCGCGGCCGTGTGGGTGGGCTTTTCGTTGGCCCCGGGCGTGTCGCTGGAACAGGGGCTGGCCGCCATCGACGCCGCCATGGCGAAACTGATGGTGCCCTCGCACATCCAGACCCGGCTGGGCGGCGATGCCCGCAATTTCCAGCAAAGCCTGCAGGACCAGCCTTGGCTGATCCTGGCTGTGCTGGTCGGCATCGTCATGAAAAACGCCATCCTGATGATCGACTTCGCCCTCAGTCTGGAGCGCCGCGAAAACCGGACCCCCGAACAGGCCATCCACCGCGCCGCCCTGCTGCGCCTGCGGCCCATCGTCATGACCAACCTGGCCGGCCTGCTCGGCGCCTTGCCGCTGGTGCTGGGCATGGGCGAAGGCTCTGAACTGCGCCGCCCGCTCGGCGTCGCCATCGTGGGCGGGTTGATGATCAGCCAGTTCCTGACCTTGTACACGACGCCGATTGTGTATCTGGCGTTGGAGCGGCTGCGCCTGCGATTCGGGTCGGCGTGGCGGCGGCGAGCGCCGCGCTGACGGGCGCCGGCGCGACGGGCGCGGAACCGCCGCCCAGGACGCGCATCTCAATAATTTACAATTTGTGGCGGACGTGATCACCGATGACCGGTCACCGTCCGGACTCCACCCACGCAGAACCTATGACCACGCAGAAAATCGGCTACCTCGAATTCAGATACGGCGCCAACCCGAAGCGCCGCACCGCCAACGTCGGCGACAGCATCCAGTCCATCGCCGTGCGACGCTTGCTCAAACGCCTGGGCGTCGACGACGCCAACATGGTCGGCATCGATCGCGATTCCCTGCGCAACTACGATGGCGCGCCGGTCAAGCTCATCATGAACGGCTGTTTCCACGAGGGCTGCTTCCCCCTGTCCCCCCAGATCGAGCCTGTTTTCTTCGGCTTCAACGCCGAAAGCGAATCGGTCGTCGCCGACAACAAGGCGCTGTTTCGCAAGCACCAGCCCATCGGCTGCCGGGACAACGCCACCAAACGCCTGTTCGACAAGCATCGCATCGCGGCCTTCGTGACGGGCTGCGCGACGCTCACCCTCGACCGGCGCGAACATGCCGTGGAAGGCGGCAAGCCGGTCATTGCGTTCGGGGCGGGATCCGGCGTGCTGCAGCAAAAGCTGCTGGAGAACATTCCCAAACCCATCCTGGAACGCGCGCGCCTCATCTACCAGCGCGAGCCAGTCAGCGAGATCCCGCTGAGCGACGCGTCGGTCGCCAAGATGGACGATTTGGCGCAGTCCTATCTGGACATCTACAAGAACGAGGCGTCCATCGTCGTGACGCCGCTGCTGCACGTTGCCAGTCCCTGCATCGCCATGGGCATTCCGGTCGTGCTGGCGCGGCGCGACCGGGACGACCGGTTTACGGCGATCGACCGGCTGCTTCCGGTGTATACGCCCGCCGAGTTCTCATCCATCGACTGGCAAGTGCGGACCCTGAACGTCGAGGAACTGAAAGCCGCCATGGTGAACGTGGCGCGCCAACTGCTGCAGGACGCCCCGCCCGCGCAGAGCGATCTCGACGTCCTGGCCACGCGCTACGGCGCGCCCCCGTTGCTGCAGCCGCCCCACGTCTCGTCTCCTGGCTGGCGACTGCGCAAACTCTTCGGCCGGCGCTGACCGGCACGCCCGCCGGCGATGGCCCGATCCGGCGGGCCGCCTGGCCAAAAAACGTTTTGCTGGCACCGGCGGAAAAAGCTCAATAGAATCGATTGGCATGCGGACGCAAGCCCGTTCGCCCCGGCCGCTCGCGGATCCCCGGATCCCGCGCGTGGCCGGCGCGCACCGGCCGCTCCCCCGCCGGCACAGGCGCCGCCTTGGCGCCCGCGCCAGGCAATCCGGCATCCATGCCGCGCGGCAACATCGGGCCGCACGACTTGGGTCGTTGCAGTTAGGCTTTTGACAGACCTGGTGCCCAATGTGGCCGATGACTGGTTCGAATCGACTGCTGCTGACCGGCGTGCTCTGCCTCGGCGGTTGCGTGCAAGTGGGGCCGGACTTCGAGCCTCAGCGGGTCGCTTGGTCCGACCAATGGGACACCCCAGCGCTGCAACAGGCCACCGCAGCCGGCGCCCAGCCCGATGCCCGCGAGTGGTGGCGCATCTTTGACGACCCCATCCTCGAATCGCTGATCGCACAGGCCGACGCGCACAATCCCGGCGTGCAGGTGGCCGGCCTGCAGATCATGGAGGCGCGCGCGCAGCTTGGCATTGCCCGCAGCGGCGCCTATCCGCAAACCCAGGTCATCGGCGCGGATGCGTTCTACCAGCGCCGCTCGTCCCGGTCCGCCGAGGGCAATCCCCGGCCCAGCAGTTTCTGGCAATACAGCGCGGGGTTCGACATCGGCTGGGAACTCGATTTCTGGGGCCGCTTCAGCCGCGCCATCGAATCCGCCGACGCGGCGTACTTCGCGTCCGAGGCCAACCGCGAGGACGTGCTGGTGCTGCTGCACGCGCAGGTGGCCGACAGCTACTATGCGCTGCGCACGACCGAGGCGCGGCTGCGCATCGCCCGCGACAACGCGGCCATCCAGAAGCGCAGCTACGAGATCACCGAGCGCCTGTTCAACAGCGGCGAAACCGACGAGCTGGACCTGCAGCAGGCGCGCACCCAGTATCTCGGCACGCTTGGCACCATCCCCGAGTTCGAAAGCCAGATCGCCCGCACCCGCAACGCGCTCGCCGTGCTGGTGGGCAAGCCGCCCGGCCCGATGCCGGAATTGCCGGACCTGGCGGCGCAGGAAGCGGTCATCCCGCTGATCGACCGGGCGGTCCTGCAGGACGTGCCTGCCAACCTGCTGCTGCGACGTCCCGACATCCGGGCCGCGGAGCTGCGGATCGCGGCGCAGTCCGCGCAGGTGGGCGTGGCCAAGGCGGACCTCTACCCGTCGCTGACCCTGTTGGGCAGCATCGTCTGGACCGCCACGTCGCTGGCCGGCACTTCCGGCGCCTCGGCGCTGCTGGGCGGCCCCAGCCTGACCTGGAACGTGTTCGACCACGGCCGGATCACCAACACGGTGCGGGTGCAGGACGCCCGGTTGCAACAGCTCATCGTCGTCTACCAGGACGCCGTGCGCCAGGCGGCGCGGGAAGCGGACGATGCGGCCACGGGGCTGATCAAGTCCCTGGAACGCGACGGCATCCTGTATGACGCGGCGCTGGCGGCCAAGCGCTCGCTGACGCTGGCCAACGCCCTGTACCGCGAGGGCTATTCCGACTTCCAGCGGGTGCTCGATGCCCAGCGCGCCCTGGCCACGCAGCAGGACACCTATCTGGTGAACCGGGGCAATGCCGTGCGTGACCTGATCGCGCTGTACAAGGCCCTGGGCGGCGGCTGGCACAGCGACCAGCCGCTGCTGGATCCGGCCACACGAGAGCAGATGCAGCAACGCACCAACTGGGGCGACCTGCTGTCCGACGCCGGACGGCCAACGCCCGTTTCCGCGCGCCCCCCGACACCGAGGCGATCCCCATGACTAGTCCCAGGTCCGCGGCGTCCGCGCCCTCGTCGGCCAGATCCGCCACACCCGCCCCGCCCGAACCGCCCGCCGCCCCGCCGCCGCCCGCGGATCCGGCCAGGAAGGGCATCCGCTGGGTGCTGCTGGTGATCGTCCTGAGCCTGGTCTGGTATCTGCTGGCCGACCGCTACACGCCCTATACGCAGCAGGCGCGCGTGGAGGCTTTCGTGGTGCCGGTGGCCTCGGAGGTATCGGGCCGCGTCGCCAAGGTGCACGTGCGCAACAACCAGGACGTGGCGGCGGGCGCGGTGCTGTTCGACGTCGACCCGGAGCAGTACCGGATCGCCCTGGACCGCGCACGGGCCGACCTGGACGCCACGCGCCGCCAGATCGGCGCCAGCACGGCGGGCATCGATTCGGCGCAGGCTTCGCTGCGCGCCGCGCAGGCCAATGAGGTGCGGGCGCGGCAGGACAGCACCCGCCTCGAACGCCTGTACCGCGAAGACCGGGGCACGATCTCGCTGCGCCGGCTGGAGATTGCGCACGCGAACCTGGCGCAGGCGGTGGCCCAGGTCGCGGCGGCGCGCGCCGAGGTCCAGCGCGCGCGCGAACAGGAAGGCGGCAGCGAGGAAGACAACGCCAAGCTGCGCAGCGCGGCCGCGGCGGTCGAGAAGGCCGAACTGGATCTGGCCAACACGCAGGTGCGCGCCCGCGCGGCGGGCCTGGTCACGGACCTGCGCACCGATGCGGGCCAGTTCGCGGCCGCGGGCAAGCCGGTGATGACGCTGATCGCCATCCACGACGTGTGGATCAACGCCGACATGACGGAGAACAATCTGGGCCATGTCGAACCGGGCACGCCCGTGGCCATCATCCTCGATGCATTGCCCGGACGGGTCTTCGAAGGCCGGGTGCGCAGCGTGGGCTACGGCGTGAGCGTGGGCGCCGCCACGCCGCCAGGCAGCCTGCCCACCGTGCAGAACAGCCGCGACTGGCTGCGACCGGCGCAGCGCTTTCCGGTCGCCATCGACCTCGATCCCGGGCAGCTCCCGTCCCTGCGCGGCATCCGGGTCGGCGGCCAGGCCGAAGTCATGGCGTTTCCCCGGCCCGGCAATCCGCTCAACCCGCTGGGCCGCGTGTACCTGCGGCTGATGAGCTGGCTTTCCTATGCCTACTGACGCCCCGCCCTTTCCCCGCGATCCCCGCGGCCAGCGCGCCATGCGCCTGGGGGTCGGGACGGCGCTCTGCCTGGCCGTCAGTTTCGGCCTGGACATGCCGATCCCGATGGTCGCGCCGGTGCTCGGGGTCTTTCTGCTGGCGCAGATGAACCGGCCGTTGTCCCTGAAGGCCGGCCTGGGGCTGGCGCTGGTGGCAATGTTCACCACTGGCACCGGCCTGCTGCTGATCCCCTTGCTGCGCTACTATCCGGCCGGCGGCGTGCTGCTCGTCGGCCTGTGCCTGTTCCTTGCGTTCCGGCATGGCTTGCGCGGCGGCAACAATCTGGTGTCCACCTTTCTCATCATCGGCCTGACCATGATTTCCGCGGCGGGCACCTTCGACTTCGGCCTGGCCGTGACGGTGATCGAGGCGCTGGTCAAGGGTCTGCTCCTGGCCGCGCTGGTGCTGGGCGTGTGCCACGCGCTGTTTCCCGAGCCGCCCGGCGTGCCGGCGCCGCCGCCCGCCCCCGTCCTGCCCGCGGCCGAGGCGACCCGCATGGCCTTGCGCGCGGCGCTGGTGGTGCTGCCGGCCTTCCTGCTGGCGCTGACCGATCCGCTGGGCTACATGCCCATCATCCTGAAAGCGGTCGGCCTGGGCCGCCAGAGCTGCGTCACCGCCGCGCACGGCGCCGCCCGCGAGATCCTGGGATCGACGCTGCTGGCGGGCGTGCTGGCCGTGGCGTTCTGGGCCGCGCTGCGGCCCTTTCCCAGCCTGTGGATGTACTTCCTGTGGATGTTGCTTTTCGCCCTGGTGATTGCGCGCAAGCTCTATCGGCTGAGTCCCACGCCCCATGCGCCCAGCTTCTGGCTGAACACGCTGGTCACGCTGATCATCCTGCTGGGCCAGTCGGTGCAGGACAGCATCGCCGGCAAAGACGTCTACACGGCGTTCGCCGTGCGCATGGGGCTGTTCATCGCCGTCACGCTGTATGCCTGCCTGATGCTGCAGTTGCTGGAACCCCGGCCGCGCGCGCCGCGCCAGTCCCGGTTTTCGTTCCGCCGACCGTTCACACGACTCAAAAGGAGCCCGCCATGACTACCCAAGACATGCCCACCCCACCCGCGCCGGCGATGGGCTGGCGCTTCAAATGCGGAATCGGATTGTTCATCCTGGCGTTCGCGCTGTGGTTCCTGATCCCCGTCGGCGCCGCCATGGACATTCCCGGCACACGCATCGCCGCGCTGACCGGGGCCATCTTCATCGCCAACAAAGTCCTGCTGATCACCTGCATCGCCGTGATGGGCAAAGAGGGATTCCAGCAGCTCAAGGCCATCATCGGCGGCCACGCGAAAAAGCTCGCGCCCGTGCAGAAGGTGGGGCCGGTGCGCCACGCCATCGGGCTGGTGATGTTCATCCTGCCCCTCCTGACCTCGATGCTGGAGCCCTACGTGGACCAGATCTGGCCGGGGCTGCGGCCGAATCTGTGGCAGGCGCAGTTGCTGGGCGACGCCATGCTGGTCGCCAGCTTTTTCGTGCTGGGCGGCGACTTCTGGAGCAAACTGCGCGCGCTGTTCGTGCGGTCGGTGTAGCGGCGCGAGCCCGCACCGCCCTGGCGCGCAGCCCCTGCGCTTAGCTCCTGCGCTTAGCCCCTCGCCCCGCCGCCGTCCTGGTCCGGCGCCCGCGGCGCGGCGGTCAGCCGCCGCGCCATGAATTCCAGGAACTCCTTGGCCAGCGGCGGCAGGGTGCGGCCCTGCAGCGTCACCGCCTGGATGCTGCGCTGGCGCATTTCCGGATTGCTGAACGGCACTGCCGCCAGCGCCGCGCCCTGCGGATCGCCCATCAGCGTCAGGTAGCCGGACAGCGCGACGATCCGGCTGCCCGGCAGCATGGGCAGGAAGGCCGCGGAATGATTGGATACGTAGGCCGGCTCGATGTGCAGGCCGGCGTTGGCGCAGGCCGTGTCAAACAGCTGCCGCACCGTGGTGCCCTGGTCGCCCAGCGACAGCGGCACGTCCGCGAGATCCCGCAGGCTGATCGTGCGCCGGCTGGCGAGCGGGTGCTGGCGGCACATGACCGCGTACACCGGCGCGCGGGTCAGCAGCTCGGTCTTCAGCCGGTCGTCCTGCCCGACCGTGTAGCGCAGCGCGATCTGCGACAGGCCCTCCAGGATCAGGCGCGTGACCTCGTCCGGACGCTCCACATGCAGATGAAAGCGCGCCTCGGGGCGAAGCTGTTTGAAATCGGCCATGCACATCGGCATGAAACGGTGCGCGAACCCTTCCGTGCAGGCCAGTCGGATCGTCACGTCGCCCAAGGCGCTGCGCCGCCGGATGTCGGTGGTGACGCGCTCGGCCTCCAGGGCGGCGGCCTGGGCATAGGCCGCGAGTTGGCGGCCCGCTTCGCTCAGCGTCATGCCGCGCGCCTGCCGCTCGAAGAGCACGATGCCCAGGCTGTCCTCCAGCTTGGCGATCTGGCGGCTGACGGCCGACGCGGCGACATGCTGCGCTGCCGCCGCGCCCGCGATCGAGCCGCAGCGGGCCACTTCCAGGAAATATCTGAGACTCAGGGAAATCACGGATGCCTCGGTATGGGATGCCTTTATGGCAACGCTAAAGTGCGAATTATCTAATTGTGGCACGCGACGAAGCGTAATAACTTTGTGCCTCCCCACCGCACGAAGAACCGCCGTGACCCGCGAACAAGCCATCCTCCAAGCCGTACAAGCCTATGACAGCGGCGCCCTGCAGTCCGCGCTGGCGCGCCGCGTCGCCTACGCGACCGAAAGCGAAGTGCCCGAGCAGGCCCCCGCCCAGCACGCCTACCTGAACGACGAGCTGGTCCCGCTGCTGTCGGCACTGGGCTTTGCCTGTGACGTCCACGCCAATCCGGCCGGCGTCGATCTGCCGATCCTGGTGGCGCGCCGCATCGAGGCGCCCGGATTGCCGACCGTCCTGATGTACGGCCACGGCGACGTGGTGCGCGGCAACGCCGCCAAATGGGCAGCCGGCCGCGACCCCTGGCGCCTGCAGGTCGACGGCGACCGCTGGTACGGACGCGGCACGGCCGACAACAAGGGTCAGCATTCAATCAACCTGGAGGCCCTGGCCCGAACGCTCGCCGCGCGCGGCGGCGCGTTGGGATTCAACACCACCTGGCTCATCGAGACCGGCGAGGAAGCCGGTTCGCCCGGCCTGGCCGCCTTCTGCGAGGCGCAGCGCGACCTCCTGGCCGCCGACGTCTTCATCGCCAGCGACGGGCCGCGCCTGCATGCCGAACGGCCGACGCTGTTCATGGGTTCGCGCGGCGCCGTGAATTTCGAACTGAAAGTGCGGGCGCGCGAACGCGGCTACCACTCGGGCAACTGGGGCGGGCTGCTGTCCAATCCGGCCATCCGGCTCATGCACGCGATCGGCTCGCTGGTCGACGCCCAGGGCCGCATCGCCGTGCCCGGCCTGCGCCCGCCGCCCATCCCCGAGGCGGTCGCCGCCGCGCTCGCCGACCTGGACGTGGGCGGCGGCGAAGACGATCCCGAGATCAACGCATGGTGGGGCGAACCCGGCCTGTCCGCGCCCGAAAAGGTGTTCGGCTGGAACAGCCTGGACGTGCTGACCTTCGGCGCGGGCGATCCGGCCAAGCCCGTGAACGCCATCCCGCCGGAAGCCGTGGCCTGGTGCCAGTTGCGCTTTGTGGTGGGCACCGACTGGCACGCGCTGCGCACCCACGTCGCCGAGCACCTGCGCCAGGGAGGTTTCGACGACGTCGAGATCCGCGTCGGCATGCAGGCGGGCGCGACCCGCCTGTCGCCCGACAGCCCGTGGGTGCGCTGGGCCGCCGCATCGCTGCAACGCACCACCGGCAAGCGGCCGGCGCTGCTGCCCAACCTGGGCGGCTCGCTGCCCAACGACATCTTCGCCGACCAGCTCGGCCTGCCCACCCTGTGGGTGCCCCACTCCTATCCCGCGTGCGCGCAGCATGCGCCCAACGAGCATCTGCTGGGCAGCGTCGCCCGCGAGGGCCTGGCCATCATGGCGGGCCTCTTCTGGGACCTGGGCGACCAGGGCAGCTCAGTACGAGATTCCGTACGCGATTCGGCAAGCGATTCCGTAAGCGATTCCCTACGCGAGCCTGCCGCCGCCTCCTCTTCCGCCAACGCCTGACCCTGACCGAGCCTTCCCATGACCGCTAGATTCTGCACCGCCCTGTTGGCGTTTACGCTTGCCGCCGCCGCCCATCCCGGCGACGCCCATGCCGCGTACCCGGACCAGGCCATCAAGATCGTCGTGCCCTTCACGCCGGGCGGCGCCACCGATGCCGTGGCGCGCCTGCTTGCCACGCGCCTGTCGGGCAAGCTGGGCCAGCCCGTCATTGTGGAAAACCGCCCTGGCGCGTCCACGGTCATCGGCGCCGACGCGGTGGCGCGCGCCAAGCCCGACGGCTACACGCTGATGCTCTCCGGCAGCACCACCTACACCGTGCTGCCGGCGCTCAAGCCGTCGCTGCCCTACGATCCCGTGCGCAGCTTTGAACACATCGGCATTGTCGCCATGGCGCCCATCGTGCTGCTGGCGCAGAACGCGGTGCCCGCGACCACCCTGCAGGAGGCCGCGGCGCTCGCCCGCGAGCAAAGCGCCAAAGGCGGGCTGATGTATGGCACCTTCGGCCCCGGCTCGGCCCCCCACCTGGCCGGCGAGATGTTCGCGCAGGCCGCGGGCGCCAAGATGATGCCTGTGCCGTACAAGGGCAGCGCGCAACTCGTCACCGCATTGATCGGCGGCGAGGTCGCGCTGGGCGTGGACACGGTGTCCTCGGCCGCCCCGCAGGCGCGCGCCGGCAAGCTCCGCGCGCTGGCGGTCTCTGGCGATCGCCGCGTGCCGCAACTGCCCGACGTGCCGACGTTTGCCGAGGCCGGCATGGCGGACGCGGCGTTCGTCGGCTGGTATGGATTGGTCGCGCCCGCGCAAACGCCGGCCCCGGTGGTGGATACGCTGAACCGCGCCGTCGCCGAGGTCATGCAGGACGAGCAAGTGCGCAAGACCGTGTCGGACCTGTCGCTGGACCCCGTGTTCCTGCCCGGCCAGGCGTTCCGCGACCAGATCGCCAAGGAAGTCGGCACCTTTACCGCTGTCGCGGCGCGCGCGGGCATTACGCTGGATTGACCCGCGCACGAGGCGCGCGGCCGCAGCCCTGCCCCGGCCGTCATGGCGACGGCAACGGGTTCAGTTCGGATTGATGCGGCTGATCTTGGAGCCTTGCAGCCCCATCCCGGCCATCAGGCCCTGTTCGCCGAACGGCACGGCGTACACGTCCTGCGTCAGCGTGGTGGTCGTGATGCTGGCGGCATAGCCCTGGTCCACCACCACCAGGCTGGGCCCTGCGCCCAGCGACCAGCCATCGCTCTGGTCCAGGTAGGCCATCGCCGCCTCGTTCATGAAGAAGAGCGCGTAGCTGAACTGCTGCGCGCCGGCCTGGAATCCGAAAGACAGGGCCGAAATCGAGTAAAACCCCTCGACTTGCCCGCGGCGGATCAGCGCGCCTTCGCCGCGCTCGCCGCCCACCAGCAGCCCCCCCTTGATGATGCTGGGAAACACCAGCACCCCGACGGCCTTGTCGCCCAGCTCGCGCGTGCGCGGCGCCTGGGCGTAGAGCTGCTCCAGCGCGGCCAGCGAATCGGCGCTGAGCTCCGCCGCCGAGGCCGCGTGCGCGGGCGGCGACACCCAGGCCAGGGCCGAAAACGTCAAAAGGCTGGCGCAAAGCCAGCCCAGAAACTTCACAGGCAACACGGACGCGCGGTTCATACGGCCCCCCGGGGTAAGGAGGGCGAGCGCCGGTTGCGCTCGCCCGACCTGCCAACGCAGTATTCGCAGCCGCCACGTCGGTGTCAATGGTCCTTCCTTACCCGTGCTGCCGCGCCCTCATACCTTGGGCGGTGTCGTCTCCCGCTCAGGATGGCGGTGCTTGCCCAGCGCTTCAATGAACGCCTTGGGCGCCTCGCCGTCCAGCAGCAGGCCGCCGTCATTCGGGTCCGGATCGATGCCCGCCGCGGCGAACACCTGCACGCCGTCCCCGACGCCCATCAGCGTCTTGCCGTGGCGATAGGCGTCGCGCAGGAATTCCAGCGCCCGCCCGTCCGCCGCAAGACTCGCCATGGCCGCCGCCCCGCCGGGCACGACCGCGCCGTCGAACAGCCCCGACGGGTGATTGTCCAGCGAGGCGTCCGCGTCAAAGCTGCCGCCGTCGGCCGCCTGCACGGGGCCGATGCGCTGGCCCACCAGCCGAACGACGGCGCCCGCCTGGATGAGGGCATCGGCCACGGCGGACACCGCCTTGCCATCCACGCCTTCAGCCGCCAGGATGGCCACCTTGCGCGTCGCCACGCCGCCATCCCCGGGTCGCGCGGTCAACGACAGCGTCGGCGACACCTCGACTTCGGACTTGGGCGGATTCGGCATTGCGCGCGGCATCGGATCGGGCAGAGGCATGCCCAGTTGCTGCGCCACGCCCTGCGCCAGCTCGTCGGACACATTGCGCAGCGACGACACCATGCGCGCCCGGATCTGCGGCACCGTCACCTTGCTCAGTTCAAACGCAAAGGCATCGACGATGTGCTGCCGTTCCCATGCGGTCTGGCTGTTGTAGAACAGCGTGGCCTGGTTGTAGTGCTCGGCGAATTTCTCCGGATGCCCGCGCAGCTCATCGCTCGTCACCGGCTCCGGGAACGACACGAACCCGTCCATGCCCGCCTGGAACGGACAGCCGCCGGCCAGGGAATTGGGCTCATACGCCACCCGGCCGCGATGGATGGTCTGACGGTGCATGCCGTCGCGCTGGTTGTTGTGCACCGGTGCCAGCGGCGCGTTGATCGGGATCTCGTGGAAGTTCGGGCCGCCCAGACGCGAGATCTGCGTGTCGACATAGGAATGGATGCGGCCAGCCAGCAGAGGATCATTGGTGAAGTCCACACCGGGCACCACATGCGCGGCGCAGAACGCCACCTGCTCGGTCTCGGCGAAGAAGTTGTCGGGATTGCGGTCCAGCACCATGCGCCCGATGGGCACGACCGGCACCAGTTCCTCGGGCACGATCTTGGTGGCATCCAGCACGTCGAAACTGAAGCCTTCGGCCTGGTCGTCGGTGAACACCTGGACGCCAAGCTCCCATTGCGGACCGTGGCCGGCGTCGATCGCCTCCCACAGGTCGCGCCGGTGATAGTCGGGATCGGCGCCCGACACCTTGACCGCTTCGTTCCACACCTGCGAATGCGTGCCCAGGATGGGATTCCAATGGAACTTCACCAGCCGCGATTCGCCCTGGGCGTTCACAAAGCGGAAGGTATGCACGCCAAAGCCCTGCATCATGCGGTAGCTGCGCGGAATCGCCCGGTCCGACATCACCCACATCAGCATGTGGGTCGATTCGGGCATGAGCGACACGAAATCCCAGAAGGTGTCGTGCGCGGACGCCGCCTGGGGCATGCCATGGTGTGGTTCGGGCTTGACCGCGTGGACCAGGTCCGGGAACTTCATCGCGTCCTGGATGAAGAACACCGGCATGTTGTTGCCCACCAAGTCCCAGTTGCCCTCGTCCGTATAGAACTTCACGGCAAAGCCCCGGACGTCGCGCGCGGTGTCCTTGGACCCGCGTTCGCCCGCCACCGTGGAGAAGCGCACGAACACCGGCGTGCGCTTGCCCGCTTCGGCGAACAGCGACGCGGCGGTCAGGTCGGTGAGCGGCTTGTAGCACTCGAAGTACCCATGGGCGGCCGAACCGCGCGCGTGCACGATGCGCTCGGGGATCCGCTCATGGTCGAAATGCGTGATCTTCTCGCGCAGGATGAAGTCCTTGAGCAGCGCGGGTCCGCGCAGCCCGGCCTTGAGCGAATGCTGGTTGTCGCTGACCCGCACGCCCTGGTTCGTGGTCAGTTCCTGGCCGCTGGCGTCCGCGCGCACGCGGGGCAACGTGCCGTCGACCTGATTCACGCCGGGCGTGGCCGCGTCCCCGGTCTTGGCCGAGGTCTCGCTTTCGGACAGCGAGCTCGCGCTCACGGCCGGGTCGACCGCGCCGACGTGCGCGCCCGCGTAGGGACAGCGCGCCGCCTCTTCGCCATACTCGGCCTCCTTGTTCGTGTTGTGGGGCATGGCGCCCGCCGTGGCGCCCACGGCCGCCGCGCGCTTGAGCGCGGGATGCGAGGGCTTGCCGGCCGGCCCGCTGGCGGGGCCGCTGTCGGTGTTCATGTATGCGGTATCGAGCGCGCCGCCCGATCCACCCTTGCCTGGCTTCTTGCTTGCCATGAGTCGTTCTCCTTAATGGGCCAGCATCGAATCGCGCGCCTGTTCGGCACGGGATGCGCCAATGGCGGTTTCCACCTTCTTGACCTCTTCGGGCGGCGGCAGCACGGCCGGAAAGCCGAGCGATTCGATCCACAGCTCGCGGGACCAGCCCTGCGTGTGATAGAGGTGATGGTCCTCGTCGGTCGCCACGGCGTCATAGGCCTGCTTGAGGATCTTGGCCTGCTCGCCCGACTGCTGCTCGGCGATCAGGCCGATCAGCGACCAGTTGGCGTGGTCCTTGGTTTCGGCCAGCACCACGCATTCGGTCGCGACCAGCTGGGCGGCCTGCGCATCGCCCGCGCTCAGCGCCATCTTCATGGCCCGCACGAGCGATTCGCCCATATGCCGCACCACGTCGCGGCCCGGCGAACTGGCTTGCGGGTCCAGCTTGAGCTGCTCGAACACGGTCATCAGCACGCGGCGATGCGTCCGCGTTTCTTCCAGATAGCCCAGCCATTCCTTCTTCAGGTCTTCATTGACGGCACAGGTCACCGCAGTCTCGTAGATCGCGAGGCCGCCGATTTCCGTCTCCAGGGCCTGGTACAGCAGTTCCTTGATTTGTGCGGCGTTTCCGGCTTTGCGTTTCATGGTGGCGCTCCTTTGTGTTGGGTCATCGCTTGGGGTCATCACCGGGGCCATCGCCTGGGCCGTCGCGTGGACCTTCGGCCATCGGCATGGCAACGATCAACCCGGCTGAAGGCGCGTATTCAGCAACTGCCGTTCCTGCTTGCCGCGGCGGCCGCGCGCGCGCCCGCAGGCGCATCGCCCCGGCCCGCCGGGCCAGGCACCGTGAAAAAAATACAAAGTCCCGGCGCACGGGTCGCGCCGCCGATTCCCGTAGAATCGGGGTCATTACCCACCACCGCGCAAAGGCGCCGACCCACCCGGCCGGCGCCGAGAACCGCGCATGACTGCAGCCGCATGCCCATGAATGACTTCATCGCCATCGCGATGGCCCTGCTGCTGATCTACGCCGGCATGGCCTGCCTGGCCCTGGCGGCGCCCCGCCACTACGACCAGGTCTGGACGCGCGATCCCCGCGCCGGCCACACGCGCGTGCTGCGCGGGGCCGGCGTATTGCTCCTGGGCCTGGCCATCCTGCCCTGCGTGGGGCTGTGGGGCGACACGCACGGCATGGTGGCCTGGCTGGGCTGGCTGTCGGCGGGCGCGCTGCTGTGGATCGGCAAGCTCTCGTGGGCGCCGCATCCGGCGGCCACCGCCGCGGCCCTGGCGGTGGCGATATCGCTGGTGGGCGTCGGCATCGGTTTTTGACCCGGCGGCGGCCATCGCGCCGCGCCTGCACGCGCCGTGTTGCGCGAATTCGCAGCCGCATGCAGGCGTTTGACGCGGGTCAATCCGCGCGCATATCCGCCCATCCCTTTCCGAATTCAGCACCATATGTGGTGGTAGAGTTTTCGCACTCCACTACATATGGTGCCAACAATGGAAATCCAACACATCCTCAAGCGCGACGGCCGCGTCGTTGCATTCGATAGCGAGAAGATCGCGCAGGCCATGGCGGCGGCGGGCCAGAGCACGGGGGAGTTGGACCTGGAAGGCGCCCGGGCGCTGACCGGCCCGGTGATCGCGGCGCTGGCCGGCAACGTCTGCCCTGGCGTCGAAACCATCCAGAACCGCGTAGAGGAAGCCCTGGTCCAGGCCGGCCACTGGCGCACGGCGCGCGCCTATATCGTGTACCGCGAACAGCACGCCCGCCTGCGCGCGCTGCGCCACACGCTGGTGGACGTCGAAAGCGCCATGGAAGAGTACCTGGAGCAGCGCGACTGGCGCGTCAATGCCAACGCCAACCAGGGCTACAGCCTGGGCGGCCTGATCCTGAACGTGGCGGGCAAGGTCACCGCCAACTACTGGCTGTCGAACGTCTTCACGCCCGAGGCCGGGCAGGCGCACCGCGAAGGCGACATCCACATCCATGACCTGGACATGCTCAGCGGCTACTGCGCCGGCTGGTCGCTGCGCCAGTTGCTGACCGAAGGCTTCAACGGCATCCCGGGCAAAGTCGAGTCCACGCCCCCGAAGCACATGTCGGCCGCCATCGGCCAGATCGTGAACTTCCTGGGCACGCTGCAGAACGAATGGGCCGGCGCGCAGGCGTTCAGCTCGTTCGACACCTACATGGCGCCCTTCATCCGCCGCGACGCCATGACCTACGCGGACGTAAAGCAATCCATCCAGGAACTGATCTTCAACCTGAACGTGCCCAGCCGCTGGGGCACGCAGACGCCGTTCACCAATCTCACGTTCGACTGGACCTGCCCGGCCGACCTGAAGGACCAGATCCCCTATGTGGGCGGCGAGGAAATGCCCTTCTCCTACGGCGAGCTGCAGGCTGAGATGGACATGATCAACCGCGCCTACATCGAGGTCATGATGGCGGGCGACGCGAAGGGCCGCGTGTTCACCTTTCCGATCCCCACCTACAACATCACGCCCGACTTCGACTGGGACCACCCCAACTCCGAACGCCTTTTCGAAATGACGGCGCGCTATGGGCTGCCCTACTTCCAGAATTTCCTGAATTCCGACCTGGAGCCGCACATGGTGCGCTCCATGTGCTGCCGCCTGCAGCTCGACCTGCGCGAACTCCTCAAGCGCGGCAACGGCCTGTTCGGCTCGGCCGAGCAGACCGGCTCGGTCGGCGTGGTCACCGTGAACTGCGCCCGCCTGGGCTACACCTGCCGGGGCGACGAGGCGCTGCTGATGGAACGCCTGGACTACCTGCTGGGACTGGGCCGCGACGTGCTCGAAACCAAGCGCAAGGTGGTGCAGCGCTACATCGACCAGGGCCTGTATCCCTACACCCGCCGCTACCTGGGCACGCTGCGCAACCACTTCAGCACGCTGGGCGTGAACGGCATCAACGAGATGATCCGCAACTTCACGGGCGACGCCGACGACGTCACCACGCCAGCCGGCCACGCATTCGCCGTGCGCCTGCTGGACCGCGTGCGCCAGCGCATGACCGAGTTCCAGGAAGAAACCGGCCACCTCTACAACCTGGAAGCCACGCCGGCCGAAGGCACCACCTACCGCTTCGCGCGCGAAGACCGCAAGCGCTACCCCGGCATCCTGCAGGCCGGCACCGACGCCCAGCCCTACTACACCAACTCCAGCCAGTTGCCGGTGGGCTACACGGACGATCCCTTCCACGCGCTGCAACTGCAGGAAGCGCTGCAAGGCAAGTACACCGGCGGCACGGTGCTGCACCTGTACATGAACGAAGCGGTGTCGTCCGCCCAGGCCTGCAAGCAGCTCGTGCGCCGCGCGCTCAGCAACTTCCGGCTGCCCTACATCACGGTCACGCCGACGTTCTCGATCTGCCCCCATCACGGTTACCTGGCCGGGCATCACGAGTTCTGCCCCAAGTGCGATGCGGAACTGCTGGCCAAACAATCGGCGTGCTGCGCCCCGGCCTAGCCACGCCCTCACCCGGGCCGGCGCGCGACCCTCGCGGCGCGCGCCGGCCTCCATCCCGCCGGACCTGCGCCCGGCATCCCTACCAAGGAAATCCTATGCAAACCTTGACCGCCCCCAACGCCGCCTCTGCGCCCGCCGTCCAGCTGGACGACAGCCAGCGCGTGCGCTGCGAAGTCTGGACCCGAGTGATGGGCTATCACCGCCCGGTCTCTTCTTTCAACACCGGCAAACAGGGCGAATTCAATGAACGCCGCTTCTTCGTCGAACGCAGTGCCTGAAGGCGCTTCGCCCAAAGGCGCCGGCCCCGCCACGCAGGCCGTGCGCCGGCTGGCGGACCGGCCGGCCTATGCCGCGCCGCCCCAGCCGGTCATCCAGCCCCTGCCCCGGCACTCAGCCGCCGTGGGCGGGCTGGTGCCCTTTTCCACCGTGGACTGGCCCGGCCAGCTTGCCGCGGTGGTGTTCATCTCGGGCTGCCCGTGGCGCTGCCACTACTGCCACAACACCGAACTGCAGACGCGCGCCGCCCGCTACGACTGGCGCGAGGTCCGTGCGTTCCTCGAAACCCGCAAAGGCCTCCTGGACGCGGTGGTGTTTTCCGGCGGCGAGCCGCTCAGCGAACCGCGCCTGCCCGCCATGATCCGCGACGTCAAGCGCATGGGATATCGCGTGGGCCTGCACACGGCGGGCATCTATCCGCTGCGGCTGGCGGACGTGCTGCGCCACCTGGACTGGGTGGGCATGGACATCAAGGCCGATGCCAAAGGCTATGACGACATCACGGGCCGCCGCGATTCGCAGCGCCCGGCGCTGGCATGCCTGACCCAGTTGCTGTCGGCCGGGGCCGACTTCGAGTGCCGCATCACCTGGCACCCCGACTGGCTGGACGAAGCGCGCCTCCTGGCATTGGCGCGCGAACTCGCCCGCCGGGGCGTGCGCCGCTTTGCGGTGCAGGCGGCGCGCAGCGGCCCCTGCACGCCGGCCGCGCGGGCCTTGAGCACCGCCGCGCAGGCCGAGTTGCGCCAGGCTTTCCAGGAATTCGCCTATCGCTGAGCCAGGTACGCGGACAGCGTGGCGTGGAACCGAGGCGACACCACGGCGCCGACATTGCAGCGGGACCACGGCGACACGGCCGTGGGATCGACGCTGAACACACGCCCCGGCGCCATGATGACCTTTTCGGCCATCAGCGCCTCGGCCATCGTCAAGGAGTCTTCGACGCCCGGAAACGACGACCACAGATAAAGCGAACTCGTCGGCCGGGTGAACACGCGCGCGCCCAGCGCGTCCAGCACCTGCAAGGCCTGTCCGGTCGCGGCCTCCAGCCGCTGGCGCAGGCGCACCAGATGCCGCTCGTAGTGGCCTTCGCGCAGCATCACGTCCACCATGCGCTCGCAGTACTCCGAGCTGCTGACGTGCACCAGCGCCTTCAGGTCCGCCAGATCGCTGGCCAGCGCCGCATTGCAGGCAATGAACCCCACGCGCAGCGCCGCCGAGAAGGACTTCGAGAAGCTGCCGATGTAGATCGTCCGCTCAAGCTGGTCCAGCGCCGACAGCCGGACGGACGACGTCGGCTTGAAATCCGCCAGCGGATCGTTTTCGACCAGCATCAGGTTGTAGCGCTCGGACAATTGCAGGACCTTGTAGGCCTTGGCCGGGGAAATGTCCGAGCCGGTCGGGTTATGCGCGATCGACTGCGTGAAGAACAGGCGTGGCTTTTCGCGCTGCAACAACGCTTCCAGCGCGGCCAGGTCGGGACCGTCCGGCAGGCGCGGCACGCCCAGCATCCTCACCCCGGCCAGCTTCAGTTTGCCAAAGAGCGGGTAATAGCCGGGGTTGTCCACCAACACGGTCGAGCCGGGGGGCAGGAAATACCGGATCACCAGATCCATCGCCTCGTTCGCGCCATGCGTGAGCACGAGCTGCGAGGGCGCCGCGCTGATGCCCACGTCGCCCAGCTTGCGCACCAGGCTTTCGCGCAGCGGCGCATAGCCGAAGCGGCTTCCGTAACGGAACAAGGCGCCCAGCCCCGTGCGCACCACCTTCTGGTGATAGCGGTCCATGCGCATGTCGGCCAGCCACTCCACCGGCGGAAAGCCATCGCCCACCGCCACCGCGTCGGGCTGGGTCTTGAGCTGTTCGCGCATGAGCCAGACGATGTCCATCGCCCGGCTTAACTGCCCGGGCTCTTCGTCCGCCGCCGGGCCCGCATGCTTGACGTCCAGCACATAAAAGCCCGAACCGCGCCGCGGCTCCACCAGTCCGCGCGCCACCAGCAGTTCAAAGGCCACCACCACCGTGTTCTTGGCATAGCGGTGCAGTTGCGCCAACTCGCGCAAGGAGGGCAGCTTGTCGCCCGCGCGATAGACGCCATCGGCAATCTGCTGGCCGATCAGGTTGGCCAGGCTCTCGGCGATGGGCGCCGCGCGTTGCGGCCTGCCGGGCGGTTTGGCTGGTTCCACGCGAACTCCCCGTTTGTTCATTGCCAAAATTGGTGCAGTGCGATGGTACTGTTTGCCCAAACTGTACCTCTCAATGGCGGTACAGTTTACCTAGAATCGGGCCACTCGATTTCTATACGGAGACATGCCATCGTGGCCGATTCACGCCTGCCCAACTTCCGGGCCCTCACCCCCGCCCAACGTCTCGCCGCCATCGCGGACGCCGCCTCGCTCACGGCCGAAGAGCGGCAATTGCTTGCCGCGCCCGGCGCCCTGGGCCTGGCCCGCGCCGACGGCATGATCGAAAACGTGCTGGGCACGTTCGAGCTGCCGTTGGGCGTGGCGGGCAACTTCCAGGTCAACGGGCGCGACGTGCTGGTGCCCATGGCGGTGGAGGAGCCGTCCGTGGTGGCGGCCGCCTCGTACATGGCCAAGCTGGCGCGCGAATGCGGCGGCTTCGAGACGTCCAGCACCCGACCGCTGATGCGCGCGCAGGTGCAGGTCCTGGGCCTGACCGACCCGCATGGCGCGCGCCTGGCCCTGCTGCGCGAGCGCGAACGCATCCTGACGCGGGCCAACAGCCGCGACAAGGTGCTGATCGAACTGGGCGGCGGCTGCCAGGACATCGAGGTCCACGTCTTCCCGGACACGCCGCGCGGCCCGATGATCGTGATGCACCTGATCGTCGACGTGCGCGACGCCATGGGCGCCAACACCGTCAACACCATGGCCGAGGCCGTGGCCCCGCTGGTCGAGGAAATCGTCGGCGGGTCGGTGCGCCTGCGCATCCTGTCCAACCTGGCCGACCTGCGCCTGGCCCGCGCCCGCGTGCGCCTGACGCCGCAGGCGCTGGACACGAAGGACCGCAGCGGCGCCGAGATCATCGAAGGCGTGCTGGACGCATACACGTTCGCCGCCATCGACCCGTACCGCGCCGCCACGCACAACAAGGGCATCATGAACGGCATCGACCCCATCATCGTGGCCACCGGCAACGACTGGCGCGCGGTCGAGGCCGGCGCGCATGCCTACGCCAGCCGCTCGGGCCGCTACACGTCCCTCACCCATTGGGAGAAGGACACGTCGGGCGCGCTGGTCGGCACCATTGAAATGCCGATGCCCGTCGGTCTGGTGGGCGGCGCCACCAAGACGCATCCGCTGGCGCGCCTGGCGCTCAAGATCATGGACGTGCGCTCGGCGCAGGAACTGGGCGAAGTCGCCGTGGCCGTCGGCCTGGCGCAAAACCTGGGCGCGCTGCGCGCACTGGCCACCGAAGGCATCCAGCGCGGCCACATGGCGCTGCATGCCCGCAACATCGCGCTGGTGGCGGGCGCAACCGGCGCGGAGATCGACGAGGTCGCCAAGCGCATGGCCGCGGAGCAGGACGTCCGCACCGACCGCGCGCTGGCTTTGCTGGAGGAACTGCGCGCTTCCCGATAATTCCGCCGGACAAGAACCCGAGGCGGCGCCGGAGATTCCCGCGCGCCGCCCGCAGACCTAGGAGAGAGACATGAAACACATCCCCCCGGCGCCCTCCGCGCGCCTGGCTGAAGTCTGGAGCGACACCGTGGACCTCAGGCACCTGGCCTGGGCCATCGGTATCGGAATCTCGGTCAGCGTGGCCGGATTCTTCGCCGCCAGCCGTTGGCTGCGCGGCGTGGTCGCGTCGCCCGAACTGGCCCACGCCTACGCCATGCTGGCCGGACTGGCGGGCTGCGTGCTGGCCGGCGTCATCTGCGCCCGCCTGTTCCCCCCCAAGCGCGAAGTCCTCGAACACAGCGCCACGCACGACCCGGCCTGGCGCGCCGAAGTGCTGGCCGAACTGGCCGAGCAACCTGGCGGCCTGGGCACGCTGGCCGACCTGCCCGATGCCGTGGTGCGCGAACTGAAAGAGCTGGACCTGTACGACCTCTTTGCGCAACCGACGGCCCAGTCCGCCATGCCCGCCGCCGCCGAAACGACGCGGCGCGGCGCCGGCAAGGAGGCGCTGGCATGAGCGACCCCGTACTGCTCGAACAAATCATGGTGGCCGCCGGGATCGGGCTGCTGGGCGCGGTGGTGTTTGCCGCGATCGGACTGGTGTCCGGCACGGACGAAACCACCACCCTGGCGCCGCTGACCCTGCTGGTGGTGCTGCTGGGCGTGCCGCCCGCCGGCGTCTTCACCTTCTTCCTGGCCGGCGCGGTCGCCAAGCACATGACGCACGCCGTGCCCACCGCGCTATTGGGCATCCCGGGCGATACCCTGGCCACCCCCTTGCTGCAGGACGCGAACATGCTGCGCAAGCTGGGCGTGCCGCACATCGCGCTGCGCAAGATGGTGTCGGGGGCCATTGTCGCGGCCTTCGTCGCGGTGCCCCTGGCGGTGCTGTTCGCGGTGCTGCTGGCGCCGTTCGGCGCGGCGATCACCAAGTCCGCGCCGTGGATCTTCCTGGCCGCGGCGCTGCTGATCGCGTACTTTTCGGCCGGACGCTGGGCCGCCGTGGCGCTGCTGGTGCCCTTCGTCATGGTCATCATCGCGCTGCAGAGCCTGACCGCCAAGTACGGCGTCAAGCTCAGCATCAGCTACTTCCTGGGCATCGCCATCGGACCGCTGATCGCCGACCTGTTCACCGTGCTCTCGCCCCAGGGACGCGGCAAGATGCTGCGCGACAAGGTGCGCACGTTCTCGCTGGCGCCCGACGTGAAAGGCTGGTCGGGCTACTTCCCCAACCCGCTCAAGGTGATGGACCGCGTGCAGACCCGCTGGACGCTCGCCACCGCCGCCGTGTCCAGCGCCACGTTCGTGTTCAGCCCGGTCGCCATGACCGTCGTCCTGGGTGAACTGGTGGGCTCGCGCGTCAAGCACGCCTATCACCGCCTGACCACCGTGCTCAGCGCGCGCAACGGCGTCACCGAGGCCACCTACATCGCCGAGGCGCTGATTCCGCTGATCGCCTTCGGCCTGCCCCTGAGCCCGGTGGCCGCGGGTCCTGCGGCGCCGCTGTTCAACGCGCCGCCGCGGTTCACCGTGGATGCGGCGACCGGCCAGACGCACAACCTGCACAACCTGCTGAACCACTGGGAGTTCCTGGGCTACGGCATGCTGGCGGTGCTGCTGGCGGCGGTCGTGTCCTACCCCTTCGCGATGAACTTCGCGCGCCGCGCCGCGCTGTTCGTGTCGCGCAAGGTCAGCCACGAGGCCATCATCGCCACCTTCGTCGGGTTGATCATCGTGATCAGCGTCTGGGAAGGCCAGTTCCTGGGCCTGCTCGTCATCCTGACCATGGGCCTGATCGGCGGCCTGCTGTCGCGCCTATTCGGCTTTAACACCGGCGTGCAGTTCATGGGCTACTACACCGCCGTGCTGTCCGTGCCGGCGATCGTCAAGCTGTTTGGCTGAAGCGGTCTGGCTGTAGCGGGGCGGATGGGCGGGGCTTGAGACCGGGCTCGGGTTTCCAGTCGGCCGTCTCGGGGATGAGTTCGGCGGCGCAGTGGTACCGCGTGCCGCGTTTCCCGCCCGCCCCCGCTTCGTCGTGGCCACCGTGCTGCACGCCTTGATGGCGCAAGCGCACCGGCCGCCACGCCTTGTTCCATTCTTGCCGCGGATGTCCGATCAGATTGAACGCCAGGCCGGGGACGAGGCGCGCGTCGTCGCCCTGCGCGAAAGCCACGCGCGCATCGCGGCGCAGTCCCGGCAGCAGCGACGGCGTGAACGGCTTGCCGGCCTCGCTGCGCGGGTATGCCCCGGGGTAGACGTAGCGACCTGGGCGCGCGTCATGCATGCCCAGGTCGGCGGCGACGCGGGCGGACTGCGGGACGTAGCGCAGATTCGTGTAGGCGGCGTCGCGATGGAGCGGCACGCTGGTGCGCACCCGGACGGCGAACGTGAACCGGCGCAACGCGGGTTCGCGCGGCGCGCCGCCGCAGGCGGCGTTGTAGACGACGGGGCCGCCCTGGATTTCGCCCAGGCCGTGGATGCGATCGGCATGAATGAGGCGATGACTGCGCTCGGTGTGGTCAAAGCGGTAGAGATAGCCTTCTTCGGCGGCCAGGCGGTTCAGGAACTGCAGGTCCGTGTCGCCGGCCTGCACGCAATACGCCCGCCGCGGATGATCGGCGGCGGTGTGTTGCTCGTAGTCGGCGATGCCCAGGCGCTGGACGACGTCCGCCATGATCTCGGGCGCCGTCAGATACTGATAGACGCGCCAGCCGGAACAGCGGGCCGCGCGGACCAGCGACGGCGCCATGACGGCCCGGTAACATGTCCGCCGACACCCGGTATCGGCCCGTTCGCATTCCGACACGATGCCATGGATATGCCGTATGGGCTGCCCGCCGCGCCAGATCGTGAACAGCGCGGGCTGGTCCAGCAGCGCGCCGGCATTCGCGGCAGCGTCAAGGCTGGAAAGCTGCACGCACAACCGGTAGGGCTCGGACAGGGCCTCCTCGAACGTGAACGCATTGACCTCGAACGCCCCGCCGTGCTCGGGCACGAAAGTGAAGCGCAGGTCTCTTGAATACGCAGGCAATACCCCACCTGGGCGGAAACGGAATTGTCGACATGTTCCTCGCTGGCGATCCGCCCTGTCCATCGGACGCGTCTGATGGGAAGGAGAAAAGCCCGAATCTGGGGCCGGAGCCGGGCCATGGAAACCCCGGCCGCGCCGGCCGCCAGGTCTGGTCCCATTGCCGCGCCACTTGATCCTTCGCAAGGCGGCGCACCCTGCCTTGCTCTAGCCTCTGGTCTCTTGACCAGAGGAAAGACTCATATCATGACGTGGTTCAAATCACTCTCCCTCGCCGGACGCGAGTTGCTGCCCATCGTGCAGGGCGGCATGGGCGTCGGCGTATCTGCCCACCGCCTGGCCGGCGCGGTTGCCAGCCAGAACGGCGTAGGCACCATCGCCAGCGTCGATTTGCGCCATCACCACGCCGATCTCGTGGAGCAGACCGAAAAATGCAATGACCGCGACACGATCGACACCGCCAACCGCGAGGCCTTGCACCGCGAGGTGCGCGCCGCGCTGGAGACCGCGCAGGGCCGCGGCCTGGTGGCCGTGAACGTCATGAAGGCGGTGCGCGACCATCCCGCGCTGGTGCGCCAGGCGTGCGAAAGCGGCGCGCAAGCCATCGTGATGGGCGCGGGCCTGCCCCTGGACCTGCCCGAGATGACGGCCGATTTCCCCAAGGTGGCCCTGGTGCCCATCCTGTCCGAAGCGCGCGGCGTGGCTGCTGTGCTGAAGAAATGGATGAAAAAAGGCCGGCTGGCCGACGCCGTGGTCATCGAACACCCGGGCTACGCCGGCGGCCATCTGGGCGCGGCGCGGCTGGACGACCTGCACAGCGAACGCTTCGACTTCAAGCGCGTGCTGGCCGATTGCCACTCGCTCTTTAGCGAATTGCAGCTCGGCCGCGATGCGCCGCGGCTGATCGTGGCGGGCGGCGTCGGCAGCCATGAGCAGGTGCGCCACTGGCTGACCCACGGCGCCGACGGCGTGCAGGTGGGCACCGCGTTCGCCGTCACCCACGAAGGCGATGCGCACGAAAACTTCAAGCGCGTGCTGATCGACGCCGATCCCGACCAGCTCGCGGAATTCACCAGCGTGGCCGGCCTGCCCGCGCGCGCGGTGGCCACGCCGTGGCTCACGCGCTATCTGCGCCAGGAAGGCACGCTGCAGGCCAACACCCGCGCCGATCCGCGGCGCTGCAGCCAGCGCATGGACTGCCTGACGCAATGCGGCCTGCGCGACGGCATCGCCAAGTTCGGCCAGTTCTGCATCGATTTGAAGCTGGCAGCGGCCATGCGCGGCGAGGTCAGCCGGGGCCTCTTCTTCCGCGGCGCGTCAAAGCTGCCGTTCGGCAACGCCATGCGCTCCGTGCGCGAACTGATGGACTACCTGCTGCACGGACAGATGCCCGCGACGGCGTAGTCCGGCAGGCGGCTCAGATGACGTCCGGCAGCCGCCGCAGGTCGTCGATGACCTCGAAAGCGCCCTCGTCCAGCAAACGCTGCCGCTGCTGCGGCCCGTTGTGCGAGGCGCCCACGAAACCCACCGCCCGCATGCGCGCCGCGCGGGCGGCGCGCACGCCGGGCACGCTGTCCTCGACCACCACGCAATCCAGCACCGCCGCTCGCATCTGCCGCGCGGCGTAAAGAAAGACGTCGGGGGCCGGCTTGCCCTTGGCCACCTGCGCGGTGCTGAACACGTGGGGCGCAAAGGCATCCCACAGGCCCACCATTTTGAGCGCCGCTTCCAGCTTGCGCGGCGTGCTGCTCGAGGCCACGCACAGGTCCAGACCGCGTTCGCGCAGGATCGTCAAGGTTTCGTGCACGTGCGGCAAGGCGCGCAGCTCGGTGCGGAAAGTGTGCTCCAGCCGGTCGGCGTACTGGCGCGCGAATTCCTCGGGCAGCGCGCAGCCGTTCTCCGCCTGGAGCGTGCGCCACATGTCCGCATCCGGGATTCCGGCAAAGCGCGACGCCGCTTCTTCGGGCGTGATCGTGATGCCATGTTCGGCCAGCGCGCGGGACTGGGCCCGGGCGGCAATGATTTCGCTATCGATAAGGACGCCGTCGCAATCGAAGATGACCAGGCGTGGGGCGGACGTATGCATGTAACCTCCAACGTGTCGTCCGAGCCATGATAGGCCAGCCGGGTTACCGCGGCATGCCAGCCCGCTGCCCGCCCGGCTGGCAAGCGCCTTGCGCCGCCACCGCCGCGCGCGGTCAAAGCCGTGCGCCGTCGACCCGCCGCAGGCGCCACGCGATCGCCACGCCCGCCAGCCCCGCCGCCGCCACGATAAACGACGCGGACGTCCAGCCAAAGCGGTCGATGGCCCCGCCCACCGCCACCGGCCCGATCACCTGCCCCAGGTTGCTCCCCTGCATGACCAGCCCCACCGACGCCGCGCCGAGCGCCGGGCGCGGCGCCACCAGCGGCGCGGTGCCCAGCAGCGTGGCCGGAATCAGCCCGCCCACCGCCGAAAACAGCACGCACAACAGAAAGGTCGACATGGCCGGCAGCGCGGACCCGAAGATCAGCAGCGCCACAGCCGCCATCGCCGCGCTGGCGCAGGCGATCAGCGTGGACCGCCGCCACCCGCGCGCCAGCAGCACCCCGGCGCCCAGGTTGCCGATCACGTTGGCGGCGCTGGCCAGCGCGCTGTACAGGCCGGCCGCGGCAAGCGTCAATCCCAGCGCCTCCATGAGCAGCACCGGCAGGAAGGTGAACAACGCAAAGAACATCACGCTGTACAGCGTGAAGGACAGCGCCAGCAGCGCGGGACCGGCGGCGCCCAGGGTATCGGCGGTGTCCTGGCGCAGGCCACGCCAGGACAGCCTGCCCCCGCCCGGCGTGGGCGGCGACAGCAGCGCCACGCAGACCAGCGCCACGCCCGCGGCGATCCCCGCGCACCACCAGTAGGCGTGCCAATCGGAAAACGCCTGCGAGGCCAGCATCGCAATCGCCATCCCGGCGGGCATATAGCAGCTCCACAGGGCAAAGGCGAAGTCGCGCCGGCCCCCCGTGACAATGCGCTGCAGCAAAGCGGGACCCGCCACCGTGATCATCAGGAAACCCAGCCCTTCGAGCACCCGCGTCGCCAGCAGCTCGCCGTAACCGGGGGCCAGCGCGCCCGCCGCCGTGCCGCAGGCCGTGGCGGCCAGCCCCAGCATCAGCATGGGCCGGGCGCCAAAGCGCGCGATCACGCCGCCCGCCGCAATGCCCCCGACCATGCCCAGGAGGGAGAACACCGCCGTGAGCGTGCCGATGGACGCCAGGTCCAGTCCCATGTCCTTGCGCAGCAGCGGCGCCGCGATGATGACTTTGCCGACCTGCAGGGCCGCCACCACCCCCGCGCCGACGACGGCCGCCACGGCGCCCCAGCGGACCTGCGCCGCGGGACCGCTTGCCGTCGCGAATTCGACTTTTTCCATGCTGACCTCGATGTCCAGACGATCCCGGCATCATGCCGGCTTGAGCCTATCCTGCGAAGTGATAACCTTTTGACGTTCTTGATCGAAACAATAGATCACTGCCTAAGCCACCGCTGCCATGATCGACGCCCTCACCCTGGACCAATTGCGCGTGTTCGCCGCCGTGGCGGACACGGGCAGCTTCCGCGCCGCGGCCCGCCGATTGTCGCGCGTGCAATCGGCCGTCAGCCATGCCATTGCCAACATGGAGGCGCAGCTTGGCGTGCCGCTCTTTGACCGCAGCGGGCATCGCCCCGTCATGACGCCGCAGGGCCAGGCCCTGCTGGCCAATGCCCGCGACATCCTCCTGCGCGTGGACGCCCTGCGCGCCCGCGCGCAAGGGCTGGGCGAAGGCGTGGAACTGGCGCTGTCGCTGGCGGTGGATACGCTGTTCCCGATCGAGGCTGCGGGCGCGGCGCTGGTCCGGATGGGCGCGGCGTATCCCTCGGTCGCGATACGCGTGTCGGTGCTGCCCCTGGGCGGCCCGGTCGAGGCCCTGCTGGACGGCACGCACACCTTGGGCATCCTGGCCGGCGAACACTTCCGGCATCCCCGCATCGCCGTGCAGGCGCTGGGCGCGGTGCAGATGGTGGCGGTCGTCGGCGCCGCGCATCCGCTGGCGCGGTTGGCGCGCACCGGCGCCGCATTGGCGGAGGCCGACCTGGCGGATCATCTGCAGATCGTGCAGGTCGATCCGTCGCCCCTCTCCGAAGGCCGCGATTTCGCGGTCCTGTCGCCCCAGACCTGCCGCGTCAGCGGGCAGGACACCAAGCACGCGCTGATCCGCGCCGGGCTGGGTTGGGGCCGGCTGCCGTTCTGGCAGGTCGAGCGCGACCTGGCCGAGGGCCGCCTGCTGCGCGTCCCCGCCGCCAGCCTGGGGCGCGACAGCCAGATCGCCACCGAGACCTATCTCGCGCATCGCATCGACCGTCCGCTCGGTCCGGCGGCTCGCGCCCTTGCAGAGGCGCTGCACGCGCAGGCTCAACCCTGAGCCCTGGGCGCCTGCGCGTAGCTCACGCCCATGCCCGCACGCACATCGTTCTGGATGCCATAGGGCGCGATGGGATAGCGCAGCCCATTGGCCGACAGCGCCTTCATGCCTTCGATCGCAATGGGCAGATAGCGCGGCGGCAACGCCATCAGCATCTCTTCGTCCGGCACGCCGCCGTAGCGGCGCTCGGCGAAACAGGGCAAGGACAGGCTCGGTTCGCCGGTCGCAAGCGCCCGGCCCCAGGAATCCGCACAGGCCGTCTCGCCCACCACGCTGAAGTCAAAACGCCGGTAGTTCTTCCATTGCAAGCCGTTGATCAGGATGATCATCTGGCCGGGCGTCGCGTACACCAGGCAGATGTCGGGCGGATCGAGGCGGCCCGACGCCAGCGGCGACACCACCATGGCCCGATACTTGCCCGCGGGCACACAGGACAGCGCCTCCTGCCGCGCCTGCGCGTCCGCCTGCGTCGCGTGCCACACGCCCACGTAGTCCTCGCCGCGCTTCCAGGCTTCGTCCTGCGGCCCCAACCCGATGACGGCCCGGCACTGCGCGCCGACCAGGTCGTCCCCGGTAATGCCCACGGTCCAGCCCAGCCGCGCCGCCATGCCGACGATCTGGTCGGTGGTGTGGGTGGCGCTGGGCCGCCGCAGGCCCTTCACGCCCGCCATGTCCGCCTCGTGCTCGTAGAGCTTCATGCCGATGACCGTGGTCTTCAGCCGCAGCAGCCGGTTCAGATCGTCGACCAGCGCCGCCCAGTTCAGCGGGGTTTCCTGCCTTGTCTCTTCCATGATCGTCCTTTGGACTGTTGTACGCGGTCGGGCCGGCTCGATCCCGGCGCTGCCGCAAGCGGATAAGACTACAACGAATGGCCGCCGCGTCGTTGGCGAGGGACGGGCGACAGGCGGCGCCGTCGCGGCGTTCAGGCAGATTCATGCGAAATATCGTGCGGCGCACGCCCTGAAAGGCGCAACATGACTGTTCCTCTCGCCTCCCCTGCAAAAAGGAACCCGACATGAACCGCTTCGAAGACAAAACCGTGCTGGTCACCGGCGGCACCAGCGGCATCGGCCTGGCCGCCGCCCAGGCCTTCGCCGCCGAGGGCGCCCGCGTCATCGTGACCGGGCGCGACAGCGCCGCGCTGGAGAAGACACGCGCCCTCCTCGGCGCCAAGGCGCTTGCCATCCAGAACGTCGTGGGCGCGCCCGAGGCGCCGGTCGCGCTGGCCGCGGCCCTGGCCTTCGCGGGGGTGCGCCTGGACGCCGCCTTCATGAACGCCGGCACCGCCCGCTTCGCCCCGCTGGCCGATGCCACCGAGGAAATGTGGGACGACATGTTCGGCACCAACGTGAAGGGCGTGTATTTCCAGCTCCAGGCGCTGGACCCGCTGCTCAATGACGGCGCGTCCATCGTGCTCAACGGTTCCATCAACGCCCGCATCGGCATGCCGGCCACGTCGATCTACGCCGCCACCAAGGCCGCCCTCATTTCACTGGCCAAGACCTTGTCCGCCGAACTGCTGCCGCGCGGCATCCGGGTCAACGTCGTCAGCCCCGGCCCCGTCGCCACGCCGATCTATGACAAATTGGGCCTGGACCGCGCCGCGCTGGAGAAGACCGCCGCCGGCATCAAGGCGCAGATCCCGCTGGGCCGCTTCGGCACCCCCCAGGAAATCGCGGCGACCGTGCTGCACCTGGCCGCCCGCGAGTCCGCCTTCATCGTCGGCACGGAAATCATCGCGGACGGTGGAATGAGCCAGCTTTGAGACCCCACCCTTTTAATGCGGATTTCCATGCCCCACTCCCCGACCGTCACACTGCGCCGCCTCCAGATCGCTGACATTCCCCTGGTGCTGTCCATGGAATCCGACCCGGAAGTCATGCGCCACAGCACGGGCGTAAAGGCGGCCGATGAAGCAAGACGCCGCGAACTGCTGGCATGGCTGGATGAACCGGTGACGGACATAGGCCATTGGGCGGTGGTGGCGGATGGCATGGCCGTCGGATGGGCCAGTCTGACGCAGCTCGGCACCACGGGCAGGCTCCAACTTGCGTACCGCCTTTGCCAGCCTGCGTGGGGGCGGGGAATCGCCACGCTCGCTGGCGCGCAGCTTTGCAACTATGCGTGGCAAAGGCTGGACGTCCCGAAGCTTTTCGCCGTGGTCTGGCCAGGCAATAAAGCGTCCATGCGCGTCCTGGAAAAGCTCGGATTTGCGTTCGTTGGGCGCGAGTGCCATTACGGTCGCGAGACCAAGGTGTATGTGCTGTGCCGTCCTGGCTTGGCGTCTGGATGAGGCCGAGCATGTGCAGTGGGTTCTGGCCTTCGGCGGCTCACGAGTGTGAAAACGAGAGATAAAGTCGGTCGCGCTTTGCTCACCATGCTTGGCCGGCGCCGCAGTCTTAAATCTCGGCCATGTTCCTGCTCGCGCGTCGACGCTCGTTACAGGAAGCCGATAGGCTGAGTTCCGGTCTCTATGCCGTGCGGCAAATGCCCGCTTGCGACCCATTGCGGTCCTTCGGCCCCCTTCACTCAGACCGCGCAGCACTGAACAGTCGGCAGTTGCTCGCTGTGCATTATTCGCATTTTCGTAAGGGTGACCTGCTGCGCCTACGCCACCGCATTCACCGCGATGGCGACACCGCCAACGAGGTGATCCTGCTCAATTCGCACAGCCCATGACCGAGAGCGCATAGCCGAGTCCCGTGAGATCGCCGCCCTAAACCGCCGACCGTACCGCGGCGCCGCAGCCCCAACGGGGCTTTCGCGGCATAAAACGCCGTCCCGTCGCAAGCGGCTGGCGGCATTTATTCCACGTTCCCCGATTGGGTCCTTGCGCGCGCGGTTCTGAACGGCAGGCCATTCTGTCAAGCTCGTAGATGTCTACTGAAGTCTGGTCGATACAGCCGCCACTTTCTGCACTCCATCCAGCTTGCGATGGATCAGTGACACCAACGTCAAGATGTCGAGCGCATCCTGCTCGGACATGGGCCAATTCGTCTTCGGGGCGTGGGCCAAGGGATTGCGCACGGCACCGAACAGTCCGATCAGCAGGTTCGAAAACCCTCTCTGTTCGCTCTTTTCGGACTCGGTGCTCAGTGGCCCCAAAACCAAAACTGGCTGCTGGCCCGCGAACGCTTTGTTCACCAAGTCGGCGCCATCGCTAGTCAATCCCGACAGTGAGCGAATCCGCTCGGCGACGCCCTTGCTTGCCTCGAAGACCGCATGAAAGTAGTTCTCGTCCAATAGCTCGGCGCGGCAATAGTTCAAGACCTCTGCATGAACGACGCGATTTTCGAGCGCCGCCTTGAGACGGCCGGCACGCGCGCGGGCCACACCCAGCGTCGTCGCCTTGTCGGCGTACGCTACCTTGCCATCGTCGCGTACATAGAACCCTGAGAACGCCAGCACCACATTGAGTTCGTCACGCCGCCGGGCAAACATCCCGGGATCGCGTGCATAATTCACCGGGTTCATTGCACGGTTGATGAACATGATGAGGGCGTTTCCCATCTGATGCTTGTTCTGCACCTCGGCGAGGGCATTGAACAGCCGCTTCCACTTCGTAATACTGGGCGAAGTGTCGGCCACCTCGATCTCCTGCAGCAGGCGCTCGATCTGTGTACCGCTTAGACCGCGCTCGGTATCGGCCAGCACGCGGCAGGCGGCTTCAAGCTGCTGCGAATTGAAAGGAGGAATCCGTGTCGCCATCTCGTAGCTCCGATTGATCAGCCTTCAGGCCACCCATAGTTTGTCTGGGCCAACGTAGTTGAGCGCAATAGTCTTTCGAGATTCAGATGCGGTAGCCGTCAACAACCCCGCGCGATTGGCGTTGAGTCGCCGGGTCAAGACCCCGAGACGTTCGTAGTCGGCGCTCATAACGATATCCTCCAACTCGGTAACGGAGTCGATACGGAGCGGCGTCCCAGGTTTCGGTATTTTCCCCTCAAGCCAGGACACCTGAGCTGAGTCGATTGTTCGAGTCCATGGCTGTGCCGCCTGCACATCGAAAGAACGTACGAACTCCATCCACAGTGAATGCGTTTCAACAGTCGGCCACGAGGCTTTGGCGGCAAGGGCCTCAACGGTTTCGCTTCGGATCCACTGAACCAATGCGCGGGCCGAAGTGAACTGGCCATCTCCATCATGAACAGCCTGTATCGCAGCAAGTCGCGACGCGAAACCAGCTTGCATAAGATACGCTGCAGACCTAAGTAGAGTCCCTGTCTCCACTGCAGCGACGGCGAGTCTCGACTCTCGGTCCGTGGTTTCTGTTTTCTCATCGAGCGGGCCCTGATGCGCAAGTCCGCGCACACGCACCGCCTCCATAGCCCACGGGAGCTTGTATATCAGCCCTTGCTCCACGAAGGTGAGAACCTCTGCGGTATTTGCTGTAGTCAGCGCTGCCAATGGCTTGCCACTGAGCCACAACGACAATATTTCCCTCCAATTTGGGGGCAGGTCATCAGGAACAAATGGAGGTATAGAAAAGACGACCTCAGCGAACGCTGTGATCGCCTTGGTTGCTTCGAGAGGATCTGCACGCAGGATCGCGTCATTCGCGCGCGCCAAGAACGCTTCCAGTTCGACCGCCCGAGCATCGAGCAAGCGCCCCGTTTCCAAGCCCACACCAGCCAGAAAATAGCCCCGCCGGTGTGCTGCAGTCGAGTGGCTCCACACAAACTTCGCTCGCGCCACCAGCGTCGTCTTGAGCGCCTTTACGACATGGGCCTTACGATGTTTGAGCCGTCGTTCGAACAATGATGAAGCAAGTGCCTCGTCGAGGCGTGCTTCAATCTCGTCATCCGGTACTGCCTGATCGCCAAGCAAGCTCAATATTGCGGTGTCAAGACTGGTCATGTAAGACCGCCACTTGGACGCCTCACTGGCGGCGTCTTCGACGGACTCGTCGGACACCTTGGGGAATTCCCAAGCAGCATTTCCCGCCACGTATGCCAGCAAGCTGTCCACGTCTCTCGTTCCAAGTTTGGCCGCCATCCGCAGCAGCAAGGTGAGGATCAGGCGCAGCAACCCGCTTTCCATTTGTCGCCCACTGTGATCGTCAATCATGGCCTGCCACTGTCGTCGGCGATTTTTCTCGTCGTCGAACATGGGGTACAGAACCAATCCCTCGACATCTATGTACGCTCGGCCCGCACGGCCGACCACATTTCGGAACTCGGAGATATCAATGGGCTGGCGATTGCGGATCAATCCGTGGAAGACGAGGCTTGTCGCGGAGAGATTCAGGCCCTGCGCAAGAGTCGGTGACGAGATCGTGATTTTCAGAACCCCATCACGCAACAGTCGCTCGACTTCTTTGCGGTAGGGTGAAGGTAAGGCACCGTGATGCACCGCCACACCGAGCTGCAGACACTTCAACAGTACGTGCTCCTTGCCGAACCACTCTGCACCAATGGCCAGGGCCGATGCAAGTACCGCCTCGTCCTGGTCGAACACCGAGGCCAAAGCGCCACGTTTGTGCAGGTCGACGATCGCCGTGGCGAAGGGCTCCACCGATGCGCGTAGTGGACAGAAGATAAGCACAGCCTGACCATCGTCCACAAGGCGCCAGGCCGTTGCGAGGCAGAGTTCACGTTGATCCTTGGGAAAACTCGTGGTGCGTCTGCCGATTGGGGGCACAAATCCGCTGATGAATTTCGGAACAAACGGTTTCTCATCTCCCACCGAAACGGTAAGACTCGCGTGCTCCCCGCTCCACGTCACTTCGCCGAAGCGAAGCCGTGTAGGCCGCCACGTATCCTGAATCAAGCCTTCGGGCTTGTCGCCTGTCAGCCATGCCGCAAAGTCATCAAGCTGGTCGCCCTCAGGAAGAATTGCCGACAGACAGACGATGCGGCGGCTCGCCGCATCGGAGCGGGTCAGAAGCCGCTGAATCTGAGCCTCGTAGCGCACTTCTCGTTCATTGAGACCAATCATGTGCCCTTCATCGAGCACAACCAGCCCGACGTCATCCAAAAGCTCTGGGTCGCTTCGAAGGGCAAAGTCTAGTTTTTCTGGGGTCGCCACGATGATGTCCCTAGCGCGCAGCGCATCAACATCGGCGCCGCTCGCTCCGATGCTTCCGTACAGGCTTGAGACAGTCTTTCCCAGCGGCCGAAAGGTGCGCTGCAGTCCTACCTCTGTCTGCGCTGACAAGGCCCGAAGCGGCGTGACGAACACGACACGCTTGCTAGCAGCCAGGCATGCCAGTATGCAAAGCTCGGCAATCCGCGTCTTTCCTGCGCTGGTCGGAAGCGAGAGCACCAAGTTGGCATCGTCGTCAAGCACTCGCTTTGCGGCTTCGATTTGGGACGGCCACAGCTCAATTTCAGACCGTCCGCGGCGATACAAGGAAGCGATGAATAGCTGTCTGAGTTCGGACCAAGCCGGGGCAGCGTCGCCGGGCGAGCCAACGATCGGCAGTAGTTGGTGGAAACTCATGTCCCAGAGCCCCCGGAGCAGATGAATTGCCAACTTGTGGCACCACCACAAGGCAACAAGATTGAACTCGGCGGCCCCGTCCCTTCCGACGCGGAACTTTGAGAGAGATGTCTCTATCAGCAAGGCGTCACCTCGTTCAAACGCAAGCAGTGCGGTTGCCAGCGCGCCCAGGAAGTTATCTATCAGCGCCAAATCCACTGCGTTGACAAGCGGCGAATCTTCAGGCTCTTCGTCAGATCCGTCCTGTGCGGGGACCTCGCTCAGTGCCGAACCAATGGCAGAGATCAAGGCCTCATCGGACCCAGTGTCATTCGATTTCCATCTTGCGATCTCATCATTGAGGCCATCTAGATCTCGCAGCATCAGTTTTGCGAGGCATCGTTCACAGTTGCTAAGGTTAGCCTGCTCAATGCCTACATGCAGCAGCGAAAACGCGCGCGCAGAGAAACGGCCCAGGTGATAAGAAGCCGCGGCTACGACGCGATGGAAATCACGTGCAGGAGCTTCCTTGTTTCTGGCGACCACTGCCTCCAGTGCTTCACCCGCGTGTTCAAAAGCACTTCGCGCAAGTACCGCGCTTCCGCCCAACTCCAGAAGTCGTAGTCCGTGCGACAGCAGCGAGTACGCGTAGGAGAGTAGGTCGTAGCTCAAGAACGTCGAAAATTTCGGGGCGTCGACTGGAAGAACTCCCTCGCGCCAGATCATCGATCTGGACTGCCCGCGCGCCAGGAGTTTCTCCCTAAACCCTGGGGCTATCGCTTGCTCGATGTTCGCCTCAATCTCGTTGATGCTAGACGCCATCGCTGCCTACCAAATCAAATACCGATTTAATGAACTTCTGATGCTCGACAACACGGAGGCCGACCGATAGCTGCTCAATGCTTCCCGTGTAGGTCTCAAGGTCGCGACGCAAGAGCACGGTAGGATTATTCCCGGAGAACGTGAACATCAGGTGCGTGACTTGTGAGGTCTTGAGCCGCGTCTTGAGTTGAGCCGAGTCAAGCAAATCAGCTAAGTGCGTGTGCCCTTGTTCAAAGCATCTGTCGGCCACGAACGAAATCGCGTGTGCAGAAGGACGCCCCTTGTTCGCGGACAGTGCCTTTCGTGCCGCAGTTACAGTCGTCCCGGATAGCGAGACGCGACTCTTCGCCTCACCCTTGAGAACCAGAACCTCCCCATTGGTTGCATCCACACCAAACGCAAGGACGTCCTCGCCTCGCATTGACATATTGCGGTGGTCTTTCCAACGCAAGCGTTTCACTCCCTGCGTGAAAACCGTGAACTCGCCGAGGTAGGAGGTTCCCAGAATCTCGCCAAGGTCGCCAGAACGAATGGACTTGGAGGTGGGCAGTTTCTCTTCGATGTATTCGGCCACAGCTGTCTTGCCCAGCGATTTCATCAAATGGGCGACGCGGGCATCTGAGGCATACTGCGAGGGAACAAGCTTTGATAGCGCCTTGACAGCGCCACCTATTTTTTTTGGATCCGCATTGAGAACCGTCATCTCATGACCGTTGACGGTTTCCTTGATGGTTGCGCACCATTTGGCGAACTGTGCCATTCATCCCTCGATCGGCTGTATTTGCTTCAAATAGTATCAAGCTCTTCAACAGAATTCGAATTGAGGCGACCCGACGATTGACATAGAGACGGCTCGGAAACACACGGGCGTTGACAACTGGGTTTTGAAGGGGAGGCCATCGAACGGATGCTCACTCAGGCCGCGCCAGTCCCGTGAGTTCATCGCCCTGCCGTTCAAACTCTACCGGTGAGACGCCGCCCTTGAAATTGTGACGTCGCTTCGGGTTGTAGAACATCTCGATGTAGCCAAAAACATCGCCGCGGGCGTCAGCGCGAGCCAGATAGATTCGCTGCTTGATGCGTTGACGCATGACTAGCTGGAAGAAGCTCTCGGCCACGGCATTGTCGTGGCAACTCCCTCGCCGATTTAGTCCGACCATATTCCCGCCCAATGCCTTACGCGTCTGGATCGCAGGGCGCCCGAAGCCTTTTCCACACGACGACGAAACCAGCCCTCAGGCGAAGAGACTTGGAACGCTCGACATGGTCGCCCGATTGTTTCTGCCGCAGGGCTCGAGCTAGCGTGCCATCTCCATAGACATGGAGCTCCATGCTCATTGCTCCACGGTGATTCGACTACCCGCCCAGGGACCATATCGAAATATGTGGCAGGTAAGATGCCCCAGTACCGTCGATCACTTCGGCGAATCAGCGGGAGCGGACGGTCAGGGTTCAAGCTGACTTCCAGCGTATCCCCGACCGGCGCCACGCCGAGGCTGGTGCGTCCGATGGCCCTGCGCTGGCGTATACAGCGAAAGAGGTCCCTAAGTGAATTTCCTAGAAGTCTCTATGCTGGAGCAGCTCTGATGCTGCCGACTCTGTACGTAGGCGTACAAAAGCTGCTAGTCGATCCCACCCGCCCGTCCCGAGCGATGGCTGGGGCCGCTGCGGCAGCGGGACGCAGTTCGCGGCGGACACAAGCGATCAACTGGCAGGGAGCGTAGCTTCAACCGTTCGAAGCCTCTTGGGCACCTTTTTTCAAGTTAAGTGAACCATTCCAGTGAAAATCTCAACTTGAATGAACCAAACGCTCCAAGTTCACTGAATCGAAAATTCCTAAGTCATTGATTCTTATAGGATGAATTTTTCAACTTCAATGAGCTTCGACATCCGAGCCTGCCCAGGAGATGCTTATTGCATGCCTATGGGCGGAGTGGAAAGGGCCGGAAGGGCGCCTCCTTTCATTTGCCGCGATCACGGACGAGCCGCCCCCGGAAGTGGCCGCGGCTGGCCACGATCACACCGTTACCCTTGGCAAAAGGAATGCGACCCGTTGGCGAAGTCATGTCGCGCAGTATGATCCGTTACGGCCGAGGCGCTCGAGGACTTCGGCCCGATTATTGAGCCATGGCCGGCGATACCGATATAACTTTGCTTGGCAACCACCTTGGATTTCCCATGACACCAATTCAGCTCGATATCCAATCTCTTGTTGAACGAGCACAACACGAGTTGATCGAGACGGTGCCGATCCCGGTGACTCACCATGATGTCGAGGATCTCGCGTCGAGCACGCATCCTCAGGCCGTCCTGGGGCGGACATTCAATTTGTATGCGCTTTGGTCCCGCGCAAGCCTCGAATCACCATGGACCCTGATGTATATCGGAGAACGTCATAGTTCCGCCGGCTTGAGCCGCCTGCGCGATCATCTCTTCAAGGTATCTTCGAGTACCAAATCGAAACTTAAAGAGGTTCGCGACGTTGTCCGCGCGGGCGCACAGATGGGGGTAACACTCATCTTGGTTCAGCCGGAGTCGCTGCGCCTGACGGTCGAGGAGGAGCTGCTGCTCCTGAATTCCAGGTACATCGGCCAGTTGCCCTGGAATAGAAAAGGGGTCGTCGCGCTGCGCGAACGGCTGCCATTCCCTGCGCTGTGATCAAGAGGAGCGCATTGCGATCCGAGCGATAAGACCTTAATACAAACTCAATATATCTAAAATTGAGACTATGAAACTGCCCAAGGAACTGCCCGAGCTTATCGAGGATGCGGTCGAATTTACGGACGCAATGAAAGCTGACTTGGACGCGCGTTGGTATGCCGCGTCGGATGTTGAGCTAAGCATCAGATGGCTGAGCACGATGGAAGTTAAGGCGACCGCGAGTGTTGAACCGTCACTGGAAACTGTCGAACAGCATGTCGTTTCTCTGAGCTATGGACTGCTTGATTGTCTGTACTCTGTGGCTTTCGAGTTCGCAAGATTTACGAGAGTTCCTTCCGGCGAGGATCACGTGCACGGTACGATTGCACCGCCTCAGCATATTGATATTCTTGAAACAGCCGAACTCATGTTCATGGTCGGCCTGATGTTTGTCTTCTATCATGAGATTGGTCATCTGAACCAAGGGCACGGTTCCATTCGCGCGCTTTACGGCGACGATCCAACTAACGGTCTCATTGATGATTTTGAGGAAGCGGAAGTCCGTCGAAAGGTGGGAGACGCTGCGACGATATCCCATGCCACCGAGTTTGCCGCTGATTTTGAGGCCCAGGATTGGATGGTGCGCCATCTCTCTAGCCTTTCAGGAGACGAAGCTATACACCAGGCTTACCTCCAATGTGCGATGGTGAGCTGCACCATGCTCTTATTTAATGGCGATCAGCCGGTCCAGCTGGATTCTGAGCCGCTAGGCACACATCCCTATCCAGTCGTCAGAATGGACATCTGGATTCAGGGTTTCACGGAGAGAATTGCATTGCTCGCTCAACGGTTGCAGATCACCGAGGACAGAGCAGAGCTTTCGAAACGCTTTTCTGACGCGGGCTTCTTGGCCCTTCTGAGTTGGTTGACGCGGAACGACAAGCTAGACAGCCCACCGCATAGTGACTTCTGCAAAGGCCTGCCTACTCATCCGAATTTCTCGACCTACATGAGGCATGTGATCAACAGCTGGAGCCGTCATGACGAACTAGCTCGAGCCGCTCGTCGGTACGGCTGGCCGATGGGCGTGTTGTACTTCACGGACGAATACAGGGCGCGTGTCGAGGCCGAGCCGAATCGGGATAGCTTCGTAGAGCACCTTGAAAAGGCATTACAAGCCCTTGCTCCGGGTGGATTGAGTGGGCGCCAACTTCAGTGAACCAAATCTCAAGTTGAACGAAATTCGACACCTACTGTAGAAGTTCATTGAAGATGCAAGTTTGCTCAATGAACTTGAAAGGTAACAAATGTGTATAGGCTTGCCCGGCGCTCATCTCGCGTTGCGGCACTGTGCTGCTCGGGGACCTTGGTAGACACTGATGATTGTCGGCTTCTGGCCGATAGGCGTCTCACAATAGCGCCATCGTGCGCAGAGCCGGCTTCCAATTCCACCCGGCATCCATGAAGGCGCGCTGTGTCACCTGGCGCGAACGCTGCATGGGCCAAGCGGCAGGCGGCCCCTTATATAGCTCAGCCGCCTGTACTTTCCGACACCCCTTCCCAGCGACCGACTTTTGTTCAGTCATCTTCCGTCGAAGGCGGAAAGACCTGGGGCGCGACCGACTTTATTTCTCTTGCAGGTGACTGTCGTTCGGTGTCGCTGTCGACAGGGACACAATGAGCCGCAACTCCCTGAGCGCCCGGCTCCGGCCGCCTCCAAGGCGGCCGGCACCCCCATCAACGGTACAGCACCGTCGGCAGCCACATCCCGATGCCCGGGAACACATACAACAGGAAGATCGCAACGATCTGAATCCCCATGAACGGCAGCATCCCCAGGAAAATCTGGTTCAGCGTCACATGCGGCGGCGACACGCCCTTCAGGTAGAAGGCCGACATGGCGACCGGCGGCGACAGGAACGCGGTCTGCAGGTTCAGCGCCACGAGCAGCCCGAAGAACAGCGGATCGATGCCGAACGTGTTGAGCAGCGGCACGAAGATCGGCATGAAGATCACGATGATCTCGGTCCATTCCAGCGGCCAGCCCAGCAGGAAGATAATGACCTGCGCCAGCAGCAGGAACTGGATCTGCGTCAGGCCCAGCGACAGCACCCATTCCTCGATGATGCGCTGTCCGCCCAGCAGCGCGAACGCCGCCGAGAAGATGGACGACCCCACGAACAGCCAGCAGACCATCGCGCTGGTCTTGGCCGTCAGGAACACGGATTCGCGCAGCACCGGCAGGTTCAGCCTGCGGTACGCCAGCGCCAGCAGCGCCCCGCCCATGGCGCCCATGGCGGCGGCCTCGCTGGGCGTGGCCAGGCCGAAGCCGATCGATCCCAGCACGGCCGCGATCATCACCGCCAGCGGGAAGAACGACCCCATGAGCATCTTGAAGATTTCCAGCCGCGCCCAGGTCAGCGCCGCGTAGAACACCGCCAGCATCACCGCGCAGATGCCCGCGAAGATCCAGAAGCCGGTGGGCGTGGGCAGACGGCCGTCAGCCTCGGCGGGCGCCGCCTGCGCGGGCGCGGGCGCGGCTGCCGGCGGTTGCGCGGCCGGCGTTCCCGGGGGTTCGCTCAAGCCGGACGCGGCGGGCGTGCCCGGCGGCTCGGCCAGATCATTGGACGGCGGCTCGGGCAGGTCGTTGGACGGCGGCTCAGCCAGCCCGTCCACGGGCGGCTCGCTCAGGCCGGAATCGAAACCGCTGGAACCCAGCCGGAGTTCCGCGGGTATCTCGTACACCACGGGCGGCTTGGTCAGCGCGTGATGCACCACCCCCAGCATCAGGACCGTGACCGCCAGCGGGGTCAGCGCGATTGCCATGTTGCGCGTCAGATAGCCGAACGGCACCGCGGCGTTGCGCCTGCCCTTGAACATCGCGGCCAGCATGCCCGAGACCGCGCGCGTGTAGCGTCCCGCGGCCATCGCCGCCGAGGGCGGCGGCAAGGGCACGCCGCGCTCTTCCTTGGGCAGAGGCGGCGCCAGATCGGGCCGGAGCTTCGCCACGAGAATCACGTACAGCATGTACAGGAAGGCAAGCAGCACACCGGGGAACAGCGCGCCGGCATAGAGCTGGACCACCGACACGCCGGTGGTGGCGCCATAGACGATCAGCATGACGGACGGCGGCAGCAGGATCCCCAGGCAGCCGCCCGCGGTGATGGACCCGGCCGTCAGGCGCACGCTGTAGCCCGCTTTCAGCATGGCCGGCATTGCCAACAGGCCCATCAGCGTGACCACCGCGCCGACGATGCCTGTGGCCGTCGCGAAGATCGCGCAGGTGGCCAGCGTGGCGACCGCCAACGCGCCCGGCAGCCGCGCCAGTGCCAGGTGCAAGGACTTGAAGAGCTTTTCGATCAGGTTGGCGCGTTCGACCAGATACCCCATGAACACGAAGAGCGGTATCGAGATCAGCGAATCGTTCGTCATAGTGGCGTACGTGCGCTGCACCATCAGGTCCAGCGTCTGGCCGAGGGACCGTCCAGGGTCCGAACTCTGCATGTAGTACGCCAGGAACGTAAAGAGCACGCCCATGCCCATCAGCGTGAACGCCGTCGGAAAGCCCAGCATGATGGCCACCACGATCAGCGCCAGCATGAGCAGCCCGATGTGACCCGTGGTGAGGTTGTCCCACGGCGTCAGGAACGCGATCATCAGGAGCACCAGCGCAATACACGACAGGCCGAACCACAAAGCCTTGTGGATTTTCATCGCTGGGACTCCCCCTGGTTGACGTAGCGATCGAGCCCGGCGATGTCGTCGTCCTTTACGTGCACCATCTTCTTGAGCTTGTCGACGTCCACTTCTTCGACGTCCTCTTCACGCGATGGCCACGCCCCCTGCTTCAGGCACAGAATGCAGCGCATCACTTCGGCCACGCCCTGCAGCAGCAGGATGGCGCCAGCGGCCGGTATGAAGGCCTTGAAGGGATAGATCGGCGGCCCGTTGGCCATGAGCGACGAATGCTCGCGGATCGCGATGGAATAGCCCGCGTAGTCCCAGCCTGCCCAGACCAGGGCGATCACGCCGGGAAAGAAGAAGACGATGAAAAGCAGCAGGTCCAGCCCGGCCTGCACGCGCGGCGCCAGGAACCCATACAGGATGTCGCCCCGCACATGGCCATTCTTGGCCAGCGTGTACGCGCCGGCCATCATGAAGAGGATGCCGTAGTACATCATCTGCAGGTCGAACGCCCACGCGCTGGGCTGGTTCAGGATGTAGCGTGCCGCGACCTCCCAGCACACATGCAGCGTCAGCACCACGATCAACCAGGCGAAGGTCTTGCCGACAAAAGTGGAAAGGCGGTCTATGAAACGTACGATTCGGATCATCGAAGGTCCTGGAGTCGGGCCCGCTCACGCCGCGGCAAGCCTGCCGTAGGCGCGCGCGGACCCGGGACGCATGGTGAGGCGCCGCGCGCCGGCCAGGCGGCGCGCGGGAGTGGCGCAGGACTGCGTCAGGCCTGCTTGGTGCTGCGCGAGAAGTAGTGGTTGTAGGCCATGCGGAAATTGACCGTCGTGTCGCCCTGCCAGCGCCCCACCCGCTCCGCAAACGCGCGCTGCGATTCCAGCACCTTCTTGAACAGCGGATTCTCGGCCGACCGCTTGGCGATCATGTCGTCCCAGATCTTGAGCTGTTGCTGCAGGATCGCGTCCGGCGTCTTGTAGAACTTGACGTTGTGTTCCTTCTGCAGCTTGATGTAGTCCTGCGAGTAGCGGTTGGCCGCCTTCCAGGACATGTCGGCGCTGGATGCCTGGGCCGCATAGCTCAGGATGTGCTTCAGGTGTTCGGGCAAGGCGTCGTACTTCGCCTTGTTGAACAGGATCTCGAACTGTTCCGCGCTCTGGTGAAAGCTCTGCAGCATGCAGATCTTGGAGACGTCCTGGAAGCCAAGCGCCAGGTCGGACGAGGCGTTGTTGAACTCCGCGCCGTCCAGCAGGCCGCGGTCCAACGCGGGCACGATCTCGCCGCCGGGCAGCGCGTTCACCGCCGCGCCCATGGCCGTGTACATGTCGATGGCCAGGCCCACGGTGCGGAACTTCACGCCCTTGACGTCCTCGACCTTGGTGACCGGCCGCTTGAACCAGCCGAAGGGCTGCGTCGGCATCGGCCCGTACATCAGGGACTGCACGTTCACGCCCATGGCCTTCTGGATCTCGACCAGCAGTTCCTTGCCGCCGCCGTACTCGTGCCAGGCCAGCAGCGTGTTGGCGTCCATCCCGAACGAGGGACCCGAGCCCCACAGCGCCACGGCGGTGTTCTTGCCGTACCAGTAGGCCACCACGCCGTGGCCGCCATCCAGCGTCCCCGCCGACACGGCATCCAGCAGGTCGAAGGCCTTGACCACGGCGCCCGCGGGCAGGACCTCGATCTTCAACTGGCCGCCGGCCATCTCGTTGACCTTGCTGGCGTAGTCGCGCGCGAATTCGTGGAAGATGTCGTTCGCGGGCCAGGTGCTCTGGAACCGGAAGGAGATGGGCGCGTTCTGCGCCTTGACGACGGCGGGAAATCCTAGCGCCGCGGCGCCGGCGGCGGCTGCGCCGGAGATGAATTTGCGGCGGCGGGGCTTGGTAACGTGTTGCATGGCTTGTTGTCTCCTGGGGTGGACTACATGGACCAGCGTGTAGTTACTACTCCTGCATGGGCGCGGGATGGAAACGCCTGCTGCGGGCTTCCCGGTTCCGGACGATGCGTCTGATGCGTCTGATGCGCAACTTTGGAGTGATTAAACCTGCCTGACTAACGGCTGACAATCCGCTTTTGGTCAGGAGTTACCCTAGCAGATGAACTAGCCCAAAAATGCGAAAGGCCAGCGGCCGCAGTGCGCGGCGCTGGCCCGATGGCCGACGCGGACGATGTCCGCGATCGCTACACCGCCGACACCTCCCCCACGTCGCCCCCGCCCTGCAACAGCGGCGGCGCCGTCACGATGGAGGTCAGCGCCGGCTCGGCCGGGCGCAACGCGGCAAGGTCCGGACGCGGACGCCGCAAGGCTTCCATGCCCGCGAACGCCTGCTCCATTGCCTGCGCCGCGGCCAGCACCTCGCGGTCGCCGCGAAAGCGCCCGACGATCTGCAGCCCGAACGGCATGCCCGCTTTATCGCGTCCGCACGGCAGCGTCAGCGCCGGATGCGTGGTCAGCGTGACGACATAGGTCAGCGCAAGCCAGCGGTAGTAGTTCTCCTGGGCGACGCCGTTGATCTTGTCCGCATACAGCTGCGTCCACGGAAACGGCGAGACCGGCGTGGTGGGCGACAGGATGAGATCGTAATCGTCGTAGGCGCGCTGGAAGCGCTTGATCAAGCGCGTCTGTTCGGCCTGCGCCCAGGCGCAATCCTTCAGGCTCATCGCCGCGCCCATTTCGAAGTTGGCGCGCGTGTTCGGACCCAGGCTGGACGGGTCTTTTTCGTAGGCGTCGCGCATGCCGGCCACGAAGGCCTCGGCGCGCAGCACGTCGAAACAGCGATGGGCTTCGCCCACGTCCAGTTCGATGGGATCGCAGGCGGCGAACAGATGCCGCATGGCCGCGATCTTTTCCCGGAAGGCGGCGCGTATGCCGTCATCCACGTCGCACGCGCCGAAGTCTTCCGTATACGCCACCCGCAGCGAGCCCAGGTCCGCAACGCCTGGGTTCAGGAATTGCAGCGGGTCCAGCGGATAGCTGAGCGGATCGCCCGCGTGCGGCCCCGCGCTGGCGGCCAGTTGCAGGCAGGCGTCGGCGACGGTGCGGCCCATCGGGCCCACCACCGAGATCGGCGTCCAGCCCAGCGGCTTGCGCACGCTGGGCACGATGCCGGGCGACGGCCGGAAGCCGACGACCCCGCACTTGGACGCGGGAATGCGCAGCGAGCCGCCCGTATCCGAGCCCGTGCACACCGGCAGCATGTCGCTGGCCAGCGCGGCCGCGGAACCGCCCGACGAGCCGCCCGCGTTCAGGTTGGGGTTGAACGGATTGCCGGTCGCGCCCCACACGGTGTTGCGCGAATTGGCGCCCGCGCCCATTTCGGGCACGTTGGTCTTGGCGGCGACGATGGCGCCTGCGCGGCGCAGGCGGGCGACCAGCTCGATGTCCTCGTCGGGCACGTAGCCGCGATAGAGCGGCGAGCCGTAGGTGGTCAGGACGCCCGCGGTGGGTTCCAGGTCCTTGACCCCCATCGGCAGGCCGTGCAGCAGGCCCAGGGGCTCGCCGGCCATCACCGCGCGTTCCGCCTCGCGCGCCTCCGCCCTCGCCCGCTCGTAGGCGGTAGCGGTGACGGCGTTCACGTACGGATTGACGGCCTGGATGCGCGCGATGCAGGCCTCCAGCAATTCCACCGGCGAAAGCTGCCGCGCGCCGATCATGCGCCGAAGTTCAACCGCGGTCAGCGATACCAGGGTGTCGTCCAATGCCATCGTCGTGTTCCTTCAATCGACCTTGATGTTGGCCCGCTGCGCGACTTCACGCATGATGGGCAGTTCCTTCTGGATCAGCGCCTCGCCCTCGGCGGCGCTGGAGTAGGCGGCTTCGAAGCCCTGCGCCTCCAGGCTCTTGACCACCTCGGGCGATTCGACCGTGGCCTTGAGCGCCTTTTCCAGGCGGGTCTTCACGTCCGCCGGCAGGCCGCGCGGCGCGGCAACCATCAGCCACGTATCCATCGCCACCGACGGATAGCCCTGTTCGGCGAACGTGGGCACGTCCGGCAGGAACGACGAGCGCTTGGGGCTGGAGACGGCCAGCACCCGCACCTTGCCCTGCTTGCTTTGCGGCAGGGCCGCGGCCACGGTGTCGACCGAGAACGGAATCTGTCCGCCGATCAGGTCGGTCATGGCGGGCGCGCTGCCCTTGTACGGCACGTGCGTCATCTTCACATTGGCGGCCGCCATGAAGGCTTCGCCCACGAAATGCGACGTGGTGCCGGTGCCGAACGAGCCGTAAGGCGGCTGGTCATGGGCCGGATCCTTCACATACGCCACGAACTCCTTCAGGTCCTTGACCGGGACCTTGGGATTGGCCAGAAGGGCCAGGCCCGTGCGGCCGACGATGCCGATGGGCTCGAAGCTCTTGACGGAGTCGTACGGCAGCTTGCTCTGGATGGCCGGGTTCACCGTGAAGGTCGTGCCCGAGCTGACCAGCAGCGTGTAGCCATCCGGCGCGGCCTTGGCGACGTACCCGGCGCCGATCACCGTGCCGGCGCCCGCGCGGTTTTCCACCACGATGGTGGTGCCCAATTCCTGGCCCAGCTTCTGCGCCACCACGCGGCCCAGCACATCCGTGGCGCCTCCTGGCGGAAAGGGCACGACCAGCGTGATCGGGCGGCTGGGATAGGCATCCTGGGCCGCGGCGGGGGCAACGGCGCCGAAGGCGCTGGCGACGGCGAGACTGACTGCAAGAAACGAGGTTTTCATGGCGGTGCTCGAAGGGAGATGGTGGAAAGGCGGCGCGTCTGTCGGCGCCTAGGTACCGGCCGCGAGCGATCGCCCGCGGCTCAGGAAACGGTCATATTCTTCGTCGGGCACGAACAGGCCGCCCGTGGTCCAGGCCAAATGCGTGGCGCGCGGCAGGTGCGGCAGGAGCCCCTGCGCTTCCAGCCACGCCCGGCCGGCGTCGGTGCCGCACAGGTGACGCGGCCCGCTGAATCCGGCCGCGGCCGACGGTTCGATGCGCAGGCCCTCGCTGTCCTTGAGCCGGGCCAGGTCGGCGTAGAGCGTGTCGTCCTGCACGGTGTAGACCCCGCGCAGATGCGCGCCCACCGCCGCATACGCCAGCTCCGAGGCGGTCGGCACGGCCAGCCCGTCGGCTTCGGTCACATTGGTGAGCCCCACGTCGTAGACCGACGCGCTGGCCGGCGCGCCGGGCAATTCGCCGTGGCCGGCCATCATGCGCACCATGAAGCACGGCGACTGCACCGGCTCGGCGAAAAAGCAATGGACGTGCGGGCCATAGAGCTGCGTCAGTCCGAAGGCGATGCCGCCCGGCGCGCCGCCCACGCCGCATGGCAGGTAGACGAAAAGGGGATGCTCGGCATCGACGCGCACGCCGGATTCGCCAAGCTGGATGCGCAGGTGCAGCGCCGCGGCGGCGTAGCCCATGAACAGGGATGCGGAGCGCTCGTCGTCCACGAAATAGCCATACGGATCGGCCTCAACCTGCGCCCGGCCGGCGGCCACGGCCTTTTCGTAGTCGCCCGCGTGCTCGACGACCTCGACCCCGCGTGCGCGCAGCCGCGCCTTCTTCCAGGCCTTGGCGTCGGCCGACATGTGCACGGCCGACCTGAAACCCAGCGCCGATGCGATCACGCCGATGGACAAACCCAGGTTGCCCGTCGAGCCCACGGCCACCTGGTAGCGGCCGAAGCAGGCGCGCGCCAAGGGGCCCGCCAGCTTGCGGTAGTCTTCGCCCGGACGCAACAGGCCCTCACGCAGCGCCAGCGATTCGGCGAATTCCAGCACTTCGTGGATGCCGCCCCGGGCCTTGATGGACCCGGCGACGGGCAATGCATGGTCGGCCTTGATCCACAGGCGTCCCGCGCTGTGCGGCAGGCCGATGGCCGCCTGCATGGCGGCGGCGGGCAGGAGCGGCGACTCGATCACGCCGTTCGTCTCGGCCAGTTCGGGAAACAGCTCGGCCAGCAGCGGCGCGAATCGCGCAAACCGCTCCTGGGCCGACAGCACCTGATCCATCAGGAAATGCGCGCCGGGGCCACCGGCCGATCCAGAGGCGACAGGTCCGGTCCACAGCACCGGCCTTGCCTGCCGGAGCGATTCCAGAACGGGGGACGGGGAAGAAACGTCGGATTGAAACATTGCGGTGATACCCGGTTGTCGGCACGATCGATGCCCACATCCTAGAGTCGCTCCGCGGTTTGCAGCAATATCAATGGTTAGAATTCTTCTTTGCGCTTTCCGCAAACCTTGGATCCCGCCATGAACCCTCGCGTCCTGCAGGAAATCTCCCTGCGCTATTTTTTGGAAGTGGTGCGCACCGGCTCGGTCAGCGAAGCCGCCGCGCGCCTGGATGTCGCGCCCTCGGCCGTCAGCCGCCAGATCGCGCGCGTCGAACGCGAACTGGGCACCCTGCTGTTCGAGCGCCGCGCGCGCGGCATGCTGCCCAACGCCGCCGGCGAACTGCTGGCCGCGCACGCCAAGCGCATGCAACAGGACGTGGAACGGGTGGCGGGCGACATCCTGGCGCTGCGCGGCCTGCGGCAGGGCCATGTGCGCATCGTCAGCACGGAAGGCTATGCGTCGGAGTTCGTGCCCGCGGCGATCGCCGCGTTCCGCCAGCACTACGCGGGGATCCGGTTCTCGCTCGACGTCTGCTCGCAGCAGGAGATCCCCCAACGCATCCGGGACGGCTCGGCCGACATCGGCGTCACGCTCAGCCTGACCTCGCAGCGGGACATTCGGGTGGAAATGCGCGTGCCCGCCCCGGTCCGGGCGATCCTGGCCGCCGGCCATCCGCTGGCCGGGCGCCGCGAGTTGGCGCTGGCGCAACTGGTCCCCTACCCGCTGGCGCTGCCCACGCCGGATTCCACGCTGCGCCAATTGATCGACATCAGTTGCAGCCGCCAGCAGCTGCATTGCGAGCCGGCGTTCACCAGCCGCAGCATCGACGCGCTGGTCGGCTTTGCCAGCGCGGGCGGCGGCATCGCCTTCTGCGGCGAGCTGGCGATCCGCAATCGCCTGCAGTGGGGCAGGATCGTCGCCCTGCCATTGCGCGACCGCGAAATGAACGAACGCCATTTCGAGGTGCAGACGCTGGCCGGGCGCATCCTGCCCGAAGCCGCCAAGGCCTTCATCGCCAGCATCGCGGACGCGGCGCGGGCGCCGTCCGGCCAGGACGGGCCCGCGTGACGCGCTGAACGGCCAGTTCGGCCAGGGCGGTCGGGACGGTCAGTACTGGTAGCGCATCGTCAGCATCGCGCTGCGGCCCGCGGCCCATGCCCCCTGGCTGTAGAAGCCGATCTGGCTGTAGTACTTGCGGTCGAACACGTTGTTCACGTTGAGCTGCGCCGACAGGCTGCGGTTGAAGCGGTAGCGGGCCATCAGGTTGGTGATGGCGTAGCTGCCCTGCCCCACGCGTTCATCGCCGTTGGGACCGCTGGCGATGGTGTAGACGTGGCTTTGCCAGTTCACGCCGCCGCCCACGGTCAGGCGATGCCAGTCGCCCGGCAGTTGATAGGTCGTGAACACGCGCACCAGGCTGCGCGGCTGGTCGGTCTGGATCGCGTTGCCTTCGCCATCGCTCGCGGTCCAGTGCGACCAGCCGGCCGCCACGTTCCACCCCGGCGTCACTTCACCCGACAGCTCCAGGTCGAAGCCGCGGCTGCGCGTTCCCTGCGCGGCCGTGTAGGCCTGGTTCGTCGTACCGGGCACGATCTGGCCCGGATCCACCTGCGCCACGTTGTCCTGGTCGATCTGGAAGATCGCCGCGCTGCCGTTCAGGCGGCCGTCCAGCCACTCGCCCTTGATGCCGGCTTCGTAGGACTTGCCCTCCAGCGGGTCGAGCCAGTTGGCGTCGCGGTCCTGATAGGTTTGCGGATTGAAGATGCCCGTGTAGCTGACGTAGGCGGTGTAGGTGTCGTTGATGTCGTAGAGCAGGCCCGCGTAGGGCGTGAAGGCATTCTTGTCGAATTCGGTGCGGCCTTCGCCGCCGAAGCCGACCGAGTTCGTCTTCCAGGTGCTGTAGCGTCCGCCCACGATGAGCTTGAGCGGGTCGGCCAGGTTCAGGCGCAGGGCGCCGTACCAGCCGGTCTGCGTGGTGGTGTAGCGGCTGGCGATGATGGAATCGTTCCAGTCGGGCTCGGGATACGAACCGTTCCAGTTCAGGAAGTTGCCCACGCCGGCCGCGTCGATCGCGGAGCGGTAGTCGAAGTCGCCCTTCTGGCGGCTGAAGCTTGCGCCCACCACCGCCTCGTGGCGGCGGCCGAACAGCGTGAACGGCCCGTTGGCCTTCAGGTCCAGCGAATTCTGCTTGCGGTCGCCCAGGTACCACGCGGGCGACGCACCCATGCCCTCGCCGGTCTCGCGGTCGGGCCAGCCATACAGGTACAGCAGCTTGCCGTCCATTTCATTCTTGGAATAGGACGCCGTGGCCTGCACGCGCCAGTCGTTGTCGAAGCGATGGTCCAGGGTGGCAAAGGCGCCCTGCGTGGTGCTGCCCCACGAGGTCCAGCGCGCGCCGGTGTTCAGCGAACGGCGCCAGTCGGTGCGGCCGCCGTCCGCGTACCAGAGCGGGAATCCGCCCCAGCTGCTGCCTTGCGGGTCGTTGTCCTGGTAGTTGTAGCCCACGCTCAGGGTGGTGCGCGAACTCAGGTCGGCGTCCACCACGCCGTAGAACACCTTCTTCTGGTTCTGGTAGTAGTCCAGGTACGAGTGGTTGTCCTGGTATGCGGAAACGATGCGCCCGCGCACGCTGCCGCTGGCGTTGAGCGGTGAGGACAGGTCGGCCGTCACGCGATAGGTGTCCCAATTGCCCACGCCCGCGCTCAGGTCGGCCTTGAACTCGCGGCTGTCGGCATGCTTGCGCACCAGGTTGATGGAGGCCGACGGATTGCCCGCGCCCGTCATGAGGCCCGTGGCGCCGCGCACGATTTCCACGCGGTCGTAGATGATGGGGTCGACGGAAGACTCGCCCGCCGAGTAGCCCACGTCAAAGGCCGTGGGCACGCCGTCGTACATGTAGTTGGTAATGCTGAAGCCGCGCGAATTGAAGGTGTAGCGCTCGCTGTCGAAGTTCTGCACCGAGATGCCCGGCGTGCTGGACATCACGTCCACCAGCGACCGCATATCCTCGTCTTCCATGCGCTGGCGCGTCATGACGGTGACCGATTGCGGCGTCTCGCGCAGCGACAGCGACAGGCCCGTGCTGGCCGCGGTGGCGCGGGGCGTGTACGAGCCCGTTCCTTCCGTCGTCGCGGGATTGGCGTCGTCGCCCACCACCTGCACCGAGGGCAGCGTGGCCACGCCGGCGTCCTGGGCCGTGGCGGCGGCCGAGGCCAGCGCCAGCACGACAAGCGCAGGCGTGCGGCGCAGTGCGAAACGAGGGTGAACGACGGGGCGTCGGCCGACGGGCCTTTCTGCTTGCATAGTGACTTCCTACCAGGTTGGTCTGCGATGACAAATCGGCACGAAGTGTAAATGCAAATCCTTCTCATATCTATGTATTGTTGTTTTTTCCCATTGCTGCGACACCCCCGCCCCTGTATCAGTCCCCGCCCTCGCGGGACAGCGCGTGCGCAAGATGCGCGCGCATCGCCGACCAGGATCGCGCATCGGCCAGGGGGTCATACACCAGCCCGCGTTCCGGAAACCGGGCGCCCGGAAAGGTGAACGCGTGGCGCGCGTGGCCATAGGCGTGAAGCTGCCAGTCCGCGCCGGCTTCGGTCAGTTCACGGGCGATCGCCAGCACATCGGCGGGCGGCGCCACCGGATCTTCCCAGCCGTGCAGCAGCAGGACGCGGGCATCGATCCGCCCCGCCGGGAGGCCCGCTGGCGGATGCAGCACGCCGTGAAAGCTGACGGCGGCGGCCAGATCGGCAGGCGCCGCGCGGGCCAGATCCAGGGCGCACAGTCCGCCGAAGCAATATCCCGCCACGGCCATCCGCGCCGGGTCCACGCCGGGCAGGCGGCGCGCCGCCGCGTACCCGGTCAGCAGGCGGCGCCGCAGCAGCATCCGGTCCGCCAGCAGCGGGCTCATCAGCGAGGTGTTGTCGCCCAGCGGGTCGCCGCGAACGCCCTTGCCATAGACATCCAGTGCGAAGCAGACGTAGCCCAATCCCGCATAGCGCTCAGCCAGCCGCCGCGTCGGATCGTTCAGGCCGCTCCATTCGTGCGCCAATACGACGCAGGCACGCAAGCGCGCGGATGGGCCGGGATCGACCGCATACCCTTCAAAGGTGAGGTCGCCGTCGGTGTAGTCGATGGCCTGCGCGCGCAGGACGGGCGGGGGTTCAGGCAGCATGGCCGGCTCTCCAGAAAAAAAGGAAGGCCGATCGTAGGCGGCCGCCGCGGCGCCGTATTGAACGAATGGGACAGGGGGAGCGCGACGCTTGCCTAGAGGTAGAACGCGGGCCCCGGCGTTCCCGCATCCGGGCGGAACTGCGCTGCCAGCGCCGAGCCGCCGCCGCGCGCATAGCTGCCGGGCGTCACGCCCAGCCTGCGCCGCCAGTTCCTGATCTGGTGCGCCTGGTCGCTAAAGCCGGCCAGCGGATCGCCGCGTCCGGACTGCACGTCGCGCAGACTGCGATGCAGGCGCTCCAGATCGGCCATTTCCTTGGGCCCGACGCCCAGATGGCGGTGGAACCACCGTTGCAGCTGGCGCCGGTCGGTCTGCGCAGCCTGGGCGGCCTGTTCGACCCGGCCTCCGGCGCGCAGCACCGCGTGCGCCGCCGCGACGCGCATGCCTTCCGGCACGCACCGGGCGCGGTCCAGCCGGGCCAGGAGCCATCGGTCGATCTGGGCGGCGATGCGCACGGGTCCGGCCTGCGCGTCCACGCAGTCGGCCAGCGATGCCGCGGCTGCGTCGCCGGCAAGCGCGCCCAGGTCGGCGAGGCAGTCCGCGCCGCCGGCCTGCACATGCGGAAACAGGCGCAGGACGCCCGGGACGGTCAGCATCGCCATCATGAAGCAGGTCTCGGACCAGGAACGCCATTCCCGCACGCGGGACTGCAGCCCCAGCATCGAGACGCGCGGCACCAGCGCGCCGTCGCGCGTGGCGTTCGGCCGCCCCATATTGACGGACAGCACCGCCAGCGGAATCGGACTGGTGCGGATAGCCTGCCCCGCGAAGACTCCCGGCAGGTCCTGGACGAACCAATAGGCCTGCACAAGGCCGGCAAGCGGCGGGGCGGGAGGCAGGGACAGGAACATGCGCGGCAATCTATCACAGGGCCGGGCGCGGCGGGCAGGTCTGGAACGCGGTTGAACCCGCCGCCCGGCCCTTCGCCTCGGCCTTCGTCATGGGGCAGCTTCGCCGCGGCCTCAACCCGGATCCGGCCTTCTCAACCCTCCCTGCCCGGACGCTGGACGGCGCGCACCTTGCCGCTTTCTCCGCCGCCGCAGTAGAACCGGGCGCCGCCGTCGGATTCCAGCCCCGACACGCCGATGCCCGCCGGCAGCTCCACCGCCTCCAGCACTTCGCCGGTGCGCGGCTCCACGCGCCGCAACTCGCTTTCATCCGCTTCCCAGGTGCCGTGCCACAGTTCGCCATCCACCCAGGTCACGCCGGTGACGTAGCGGTTGGACTCGATGGTGCGCAGCACCTGGCCGGTGGCCGGATCGACCTGGTGGATCTTGCGGTCGCGATAGGCGCCGACCCACAGGCTGCCTTCCGCCCAGGCCATGCCCGACACGCCCTCGCCGCCGGGCGCGGGGATGGTGGACAGGACCTTGCCGGTCTGCGGATCGACCTTCTGGATGCGGCCGTCGGCAATCTGGTAGAGATGCGTGCCGTCAAAGGCCGTGCCCGCGTTGGCGGTCAGGTCGAGCGTGCGCGAGGTCTGGCCCGTGGCGGGGTCAAGGGCGACCAGGCTGGCGCCGGTGGCGAACCACACCTGTGCGCCGTCGTACGTCAGTCCATGCACGGCATCGACGCCCGGGAACGGGCCATATTCGCGCAGGATTCGGGCTTGCGATCGTTTCATGGTGGCTCCTTTTGTAGGGGTCCGTCCATGCTACTGGCCTGGCAGGATGGCCGGGAGTAACAAGCTTGTCGTGAATCCGGGCACGGGCGGCAGCATCCAGCGCCGTGCGCGCCCCTGGCCGTAGGCCTGCACCCGGCCGGCCGCGGCCAGCGCGTCCAGCGCCCGCTGCAGGGTGCGCTGGCTGGTCCCCATGACGAGCGCCAGCGCCGAACTCGACCAGCCCTCGCCATCGGCCAGGAAGGCGAGCAGCGCGCCCTGCTCCGGGTCCACGTCCCCGGCGGCGGGGGCCAGCACCGCCACGTCGCGGCCGCCGCCGGGCGTGAGCAGGTAGCCATGGCGGGTGGCGCTGACGCTGGCGAGTCCGCGGACCGCCGCGCGCAGGCGGCCCATTTCCACGCGCAGGCGCGCGCGGTGCGTGTCGTCGAAATAGCGGGTGCGAAACGCCTGCACGATGAGTGTCTCGCGGTCCACGTCGTGCGGCCAGCCCTGCGCCAGCGCCCGCACCAGCGCAAACAGCACCGGCCGGCTGGTGAGGGCAACGCACGCGTCCGCGCGGCGCAAGGCATGCCGGCAGCCGTCCACGACCAGCGCGCCGGACGCCAGCAGCGCCTCGACCTCGTCCAGCAGCAAGGGACGCTCGCCGTCGCGTCCGATGCGCCGCGCCACCGGCGCATCCATGGCCTGCGCCGCGCTGCGCACTTCCGTCACCAGCGCCGCAATGCCCGCCTCGCCCGCCGCGCGCTCGGCACGCGACAGCGCGGCCCTCGCCATTCCGGCCGCCTGGCGGCGCATGGCAATGCCGGCCACGATCAGGTCGTGGATGGCGCGCGAAGCCCAGGGCAAGGAGGCCGGCTCGATGCCTGCAAGCGTGCGGTCCGCGTCGTCCAGCCGCCCCAGCAGCAACTGCCGGCGCGCCGCCAGATGCAGCGCGTGCGCCGCGTTGACGAGGTCGCCGTGCGCCTGCAGCGTGGCGCGGGCGGCCTCCAGGCTCTTGTCGGGGTTGCCCAGATCGCGTGCCGCCAGCGCGATCTCCGCTTCCGCGACGACGCAGCGGGCCCGGGGAACGGCCGCCTGCGGGCCGAAGGCTCGGGCGGCGCCGCGCAGCAGCGTGCGGGCGCGCGCCAGATCGCCCAGTTGCGCCATGGCGATGCCGCGCAGGGCCAGCGCAGGGGCATCGTCCCGCAAGGCCACGTGGTTCAGCGCGGCCAGGGGATCGCCGGCCGCCAGCGCGCGCGCCGCGGATGCGATCAGAAAGTCCATGAGGAATCCGCCAATGCCCACCCCGTTGCCCGGTCCGGCATCCAATCTACACCAAGCGCCCGCGAGCGCGGCGGCGCGCCCGGCCGCCCCCACCGCGCGCTTCAGGCCGGCGGGAACGCCACCGTCAGTCCGACGCCGGCGCCGTCCAATCCTTCGCTCACCGTCACGGACGCGCCGTGCTGGCGCGCGATCTGCGCCACCAGCGACAGGCCGATGCCGCTGCCCCCGGCCGGGGCGCCGGCGGCGCGATAGAACCGGTCGAACACCCTGCGGCGCTCCGCGGGCGCGATGCCCGGGCCGTCGTCCGCGACGCGCAGGAAAGCCCCGCCGTCCGACACGGGACCGCAGGACACCGCGATCCGGCCACCGCCCGGCGTATAGCGGACCGCGTTATCCAGCAGGTTGCCCAGCAGCACGCCCAGCGCGTCCAGATTGCCCATGACCGCGCAAGGCCGCACGTCCAGGGTCAGCCGCTGCCCCGCCCGGCCGGCGCAGGCTTCCCAATCGCGCGCCAGCAAGGCGACCAGCCCGTCCAGTCCGACCTTTTCCGGCGCCTGCGCGCTATCGACCAGGGCATCCATGCGGGCCTGGTCCAGCAACTGCTCGGCGATGCGCGTGGTCCGCTGCGCGACCAGGCGCAGTTTTTCGGCGGCCTGCGTGGATTCGGCCGAGCCCGCGCTGCGCGCGACCAGTTCGGCGTGTGCGCTCAGCGCCGCCAGCGGCGTGCGCAATTCATGCGCGGCGTTTTCGAGGAAGCGCCGTTCGCGGTCCAGCGCCCCCTTGACGCGCAGGAGCAACTGGTTGATCGACCGGATGAACGGACGCAGTTCGCCCGGCATGCCCGCCAGCGGCAGCGCGGCCAGGTCGAACGGACCGCGCCGCTCGATGGCCGCGCCCGCGCGGTCGACCTTGCGGAACGCTCGCCCGATCACCACGCAGGTCACCGCGGCCAACAGCAGGAACAGGATGGAAACGATGACCAGGCCGCGCGTCGCGTTGGCCAGCATCTTGGCGCGCAGCTCGCTCTGCGAATACGCCAGTTGCACCTGCACCTTGCCGCTCGCGTCGGTGACCGAATACACGCGCCAATTCACGCCGCCCGCGGCGCTGTCCGTGTAGCCGTCTTGAAACGACGGATTCAAGGGCTGAGCGGGCGACTCCCTGGATTGCAGCAACGGCCGCCTTTCGGGCAGGGACCAGACCTGGAAGCTCGCCCGGTCACCGTTGAACTGGACGGTGGGCGGCAACGCGAAGCGCTCGGCCGGGGCCACGTTGCCCAGCAGGCTGACGGGCATGGCCGTCAGGAGCTGGTTCGCCCCGTCGTAAAGCCCCTGATCCTGCAGGCCCGTCTGCGCGCGCCGCGTCTCGAACTGCTGAAACGCGAACACGAAGATCCAGGCCAGCAACAGCGTCAGCAGCAGCGTGACGGTCAATTGCCGTTGCAGGTTTTTCATTGGTCCGACTCGATGCGGTAGCCCATGCCATGCACGGTCGTGATCAGCTTGTCGCCCAGCTTGCGGCGCAGTTGATGGATGTACACGGCCACCGTGTTGCTTTCCAGCGCGGCGCTGTGACCATAGACGGCGGTTTCAAGCTGCTCGCGGTTGACGGTGTGGCCGATGCGCTCCATCAGCGCCAGCAGCGTCCGGTACTCATGCGCGCTCAGGCTGACCTCGACCCCGTCGCGCGTCACGCAGCGCCGGGCCGGGTCGAGCGCAATGTCGCGGCAGCGCAGCGCGGAAACTACGGCATTGCTGCTGCGCCTGACCACCGCGCGCAGCCGCGCGTGCAGCTCATCGAGCTGAAAGGGCTTGACGATGTAGTCGTCGGCGCCCGCATCCAGTCCCTGCACCCGTTCGCTCAGGCGGTCGCGCGCGGTAATGATGAGAACCGGGGTGGCGTCATAGCGCGACCGCAGGTGCTTGAGCACCGCCAGGCCGCTCCCGTCGGGCAGGCCCAGGTCCAGCAGCACGGCGTGAAATCCATGCTCCACCAGCGCCAGGCGCGCCTCGGACACGCTGCGGACCCAATGCGCGTCGGCGCCCGATTGATTCAGGCTGGTGTGCAAGGCGTCGCCCAGCATGGCGTCGTCTTCAACTAGCAGGACACGCAAGACAGCTCCAGAAAAGCATAACGGCGCAAGCATGCCCGCGCCGCTTTAAAAACTTTTTAAAACCCGGCGCCCACAATGCGCACCGTTCGCGGCGGGCATGACGCCCCTCGCGCATCCCTGTAGAAAGGAATGGAATGAAGCTGGGTATCTTAACAAGCGCTCCCCTGGCTGCCGCCGCCGTGCTGGCCGCGGTAGCAGGCAGCGCCCGCGCCGACGAAGGCGGCAACAACTTCATCGGACTGGGGGTAGCCGCCCTGCCCGTCTACGAAGGCTCGCGCGAATACCGCGCGCTGCCGGTGCCCCTGATCAACTACCAATCGGGCAGCTTCTTCATCTCGCCCCGCGCCGGCCTGCCCGCGATGGGCTTGAAAGCCGATCTGGCGCCGGATTGGAACGCCGGCGTCTTTGTCGGCATGGAGCTTGGCCGCGACGCGTCCGACGCCGACCGTACGCGCGGGCTGGACGATATCGATTTCCACGGGGCCTACGGGGCATTCGTCGAATGGTCGCCGGGCCCGTATTCCCTGATGGCCGCCTACCGCCAGGCCGCGCACAGCGGCTACGGCGGAACGCTGGAGCTGCGGGCCACCTACGCCGCCTGGCACGACGCGAACAACCGGCTCTCGGTGGGCGCCAGCACGCAATGGGCCAACGGCGACGCGATGCAGACCTGGTTCGGCGTCACGCCGTCACAGGCCGCGCGCAGCCGCGAGGGCCTGGACGCGTACTCGCCGTCGGCGGGCTTCAAGTCCGTCGCGCTCTTCGGCACGTGGGCCCACCGCTTCGACGCGAAGTGGAGCGCGATCACCACGCTGGGCGTCAACACGCTCGTGGGCGACGCCCGCGACAGTCCCCTGACCGAAAAGAAGACGAACGTCTTTGCCAACGTGGGCGTGGTCTACGCCTTCTGACGCCCGGCTGCTGCCCGCCAAGACGCGCCGGTTCATCGACTTCCCGGCGGATTATCTGGACGGCTCCGCATCCTGCGCCCGGGCGGAGACCGCGGTCGACAACGCCGGCGCGGGCGCACGCAGCAAGGGATAGGGGTTGAGCGCCCCGCCGGCCGCATAGATGCCGTAGTGCAGATGCGGCGGCGTCCCCTTGGCGTTCCCGGTATTGCCGACGAAGCCCAGCACGTCGCCCGGCGCGACGAGCTGGCCGCGGCGGATGTCCGCGTAGCCGTCCAGGTGCGCGTAGTAATGCATCTGCCGGCCCGGCCCCATCACCCAGACCACCTGGCCGCCCAGGGTGTTCTCGCCGATGCGCGTGACCACGCCCTGCGTGGCGGACAGCACGGGCGTGCCGCGCTTGGCGAAGATGTCGATGCCTTCATGGCTGCGGCCGCCCGAGCGCGCCGCGCCCCACGTATCGGCCAGTTGGCGCGGGGCGATGCCCTGGACCGGCACGGGCAGCGAGGTGGGCGCGTCCAGCCAGGACAGCCGCGCCATGTGCCACGGCGCGCGCGCCGCGTCGGGCAGGCGCGGCCAGGCCCAGACCGCAAGCCCGGCCAGCGCGGCAAGCAGGAGGAGGCGTCGGGCAAGTCGCAAGGGCGTATGGGCGTCCATGAAAGGTTCGACGACGGCACCCGCGAGGGGTTCCCCGGGGTCCGCGCGCGTCACAGTGTTACACACGGCCGCAATCCGACCCCAATTTGCGCCCTGGACTTGCCCTGGCGCGTCCCGGAGCGGCCCTCCCGCCCCGCCCCAGCGTGTAAACTCCCCCCTTTTTGACTCTGGTGGTATGTTGCAAGCCCCCCAGCGCACAGGTTTAAGCGGCCCGACGCTCATTCGCTTGCTGACTCGCCTGACGGACGCGGATGTCCAGCAGTCCAGGCAGTCGCTATCCGACCATCTGAGCCAATGGCTTGGCTGGACGGACGCGATCGCCCTGTCGGCGGCGCTGAACACGAGTCCGCCCGTGATTGCGCCCGGCGCCCGCCTGTTCAGCAGTGCCGAAGAGCGCGAGTGCGTGCGCGTGCGCACCACCTTGGCGGACGCCATTGCCAGCGACACGGCGGCCACGGCCGCCAGGCGCGTCACGCCCGGGACCGCCCCCGCGCGGGCGCCGGCAAAGAAGCTGGCTGCCGTCCTGGCCGAGGACGAGTTCGATTATTCAAGTTTCCGCCAGCGATATCTGTCGCTGCAGCACACGATGGAAACCAGCATCGGCAACCTGCGCAGCCGCCTGCGCGGGATGGTCGCGGCGCGCAACGGGGAATGGACGCGGCTGGCGGTGGTCGACGCGATCATGGACCGCGCGCTGTTGCCCAAGGAGCGGGCCCTGCTGGGCGCGATTCCGAAGCTGCTGCAAACGCATTTCGACAGGCTGCGCAAGGCCGACGAAGCCGCGCGGGCCGCGGCCACGGCCCAGGCCGAAGCGGCGGAACTGGCGGACCCGGCGGACGCCGCCGCGCAGACCGATGCCGACCCGGGCGCGCCCGCCGGCGACGCCGCGCCGGCCAGCCCGGAACCGGCGGCCCCGCCGCCGCCCCCAGGCGCGTGGCTGGACACGTTTCGCGCCGACATGCGCGCCGTCCTGCTTGCCGAGCTGGATGTTCGTTTACAACCGGTCGAAGGGCTGCTCGCCGCCCTTCGCACCAGCTAATTAGGACACCATGTCCAAGACTCTGATCAATATCGTGGTTTTCCTGGCCGGACTGGCCGTTGTGGGCTGGATCGGCGCAGGCTATGCGGGCACGAACCCGCTGGCCCTGGCCGTGACGCTGCTGATCGCCGTCTGCTACCTGGCCGGCGCGCTGGAGCTGCTGCGTTACCAGCAGGCAACGTCATCCCTTGCGCGCGCCGTGTCGGACCTGGACGAGGCGCCCGGCAGCCTGGGCGCCTGGCTCGACAAGGTGCCCGCCGGCCTGCGCAATGCGGTGCGCCTGCGCATCGAAGGCGAGCGCGTGGGCCTGCCCGGACCGTCGCTCACTCCCTATCTGGTCGGCCTGCTGGTGCTGCTGGGCATGCTGGGCACGTTCCTCGGGATGGTCGTGACGCTCCGCGGCACCGGCCTCGCGCTGGAAAGCTCGACCGACCTGGCCGCGATCCGCGCGTCGCTGGCCGCCCCCGTCAAGGGCCTGGGCTTTGCCTTCGGCACGTCGATCGCCGGCGTAGCCGCCTCCGCCATGCTGGGCCTGCTGGCCGCGCTGTGCCGGCGCGATCGCGTCCAAGCCGCGCAGCATCTGGACACCAAGGCCGCGACCACGCTGCGCGTGTACTCGCAGAGCTACCAGCGCGAGGAATCCTTCAAGCTGCTCCAGCGCCAGGCCGAGGTCATGCAGCGCCAGGCAGAAGCCATGCCCGCCATCGTCGGCCAGCTCGAAGCCATGATGAAGGGCATGGAACAGCAGAACCAGGCGCTCAATGAGCGCCAGCTCGCCAGCCAGACCGCCTTCCAGGGCAAGGCCGAGGCGGCATACGCCCGCCTCGCGTCCATCATGGAGCAGTCCATGAAGGACAGCGTGGCGCAGAGCGCCCGCTCGGCAGGCGAAGCCCTGCAGCCCGTGGTGCAAGCCACCATGGACAGCCTGTCGCGCGAAACGGCGACGCTGCAGGAAACGGTCGCCCAGGCGGTCCACCAGCAGTTGCAAGGCATGACGGCGGGCCTGCAGGCCGCGACCACGGACGTGGCGGGCATCTGGAGCCAGGCGGTGGCGGGCCAGCAGCGCGCCAGCGAAGCCATGGCGCAGGACCTGCGCGCCTCGCTGGACCGCTTTGCCCAGACCTTCGAACAACGCTCGGCCGACCTCCTGGACAGCGTATCGGCGCGCCTGGAGGCGTCGTCGGGCCATATGTCGCAGGCCTGGACCGAGGCGCTGTCGCGCCAGCAGCAGGCCGGCGAAAAACTGGCCGGCGACAATCTGCAGGCCCTCACAGCGGCGGCGGCCAGCTTTGAACAGCATTCCGCCTCGCTGCTGCGCACGCTGAACGCGTCGCACACCGCCTTGCAATCGGAACTTGCCTCGCGCGACCAGCAGCGCCTGTCCGCCTGGACCGAGACGCTGGGCGTGATGGGCGCCACGCTGCGCCAGGAATGGGAACAATCGGGCGCGCAGGCGGCCGCCCGCCAACAGGAAATCAACGACTCGCTTGCGCAGACCGTGCGCGACGTCGCCGCGCAGGCAACCGCGCAGGCCGCCCTGCTCGAAGGCGTGTCGGCCCGCCTGGAAGCCGCCGCCAACGGCGTGTCGGACCAATGGACCCGCGCCCTCGCCCGCCAGGAAGAAACCAGCGGCAAGCTTGCCGCCGGCAACCAGGCCGCGCTGGAGGCCGCCACGGCGGCCTTCGAACGGCATGCCACCTCGCTGCTGCACACGCTGGACCAGTCGCACGCCGAACTGCAGACGGCCCTGGCCGAACGCGACGAAGCCCGCCTGGCCGCCTGGAGCGGCACACTGGCCGCGATGACCGCCAAGCTCGGCCAGCAATGGGAACAGGCCGGCGCCAGCACCGTGGCCCGCCAGCAGGAAATCAACGACGCGCTGGCCCAGACCGCGCGCGGCATCGCCAGCCAGACCGAGGCGCAGGCCGAACGGCTGCAGGACATGTCCGCCCGCCTGGAAGCCGCCGCGGGCAGCGTCACGCAAGCCTGGACCGATGCGCAGGCCCGCCAGGAAGACGTCGGCAGGCAGCTTGCCGCCGACAACCAGCGCGCCCTGGAAACGGCCGCGGCCGCCTTCGGCCAGCACGCCGACGCGCTCCTGCGCACGCTGGACCAGTCGCACGCCGACCTGCAGGCCGCGCTGGCCTCGCGCGACCAGGAGCGCCTTGCCGCCTGGACCGGGTCGCTGACCGCGATGGCCGCCAAACTGGGCGAGGAATGGGAACAGGCCGGCACCCAGGCCGCCCTGCGCCAACTCGAAATCAGCGACGCGCTCACCCAGACCGCGCGCGACATCTCCGCCCAGACGCAACAGCAGGCCGCCCTGCTGGACGGCGTGTCGGCGCGACTGGAAACCGCGGCCGGCCACGTCACGCAGGCCTGGACCGACGCGCAGACCCGCCAGGAAGAAGTCGGCAGGCAGCTCGCCGCCGACAACCGCCAGGCGCTGGAAGCGGCATCGGCCGCGTTCGGCGCGCACTCGGCCGAATTGCTGCAGACGCTGGCGCAATCACACACCGCCCTGCAGGCGGCGCTGGCTGCCAACGACGAAGACCGGCTGGCCGCCTGGACCGGCAAGCTGGCCGCCATGGCCGACGCGCTGCGCTCTGAATGGGAACAGGCGGGCGCGCGGGCCGCCAGCCTGCAGCAGGATATCTGCGACACCCTGAACCTGACCGCGCAGGACATCACGGCGCAGACGCAGGCCCATGCCAGCGAAACCATCGCCGAGATCGGCCGCCTGGTGCAGGCGGCGTCCGAAGCGCCGCGCGCCGCCGCCGACGTCATCGGCGAACTGCGCCAGAAGCTCTCGGACAGCATGGTCCGCGACAACGAGATGCTGCAGGAGCGCAACCGCCTGCTGGAAACGCTGGGCACCCTGCTGGACGCCGTCAACCACACCGCCGCGGAGCAGCGCACGGCCGTGGACGCGCTGGTCGCCTCGTCGGCCGACATGCTCGAGCGCGTGGGCGCGCAATTCACCGACAAGGTCGACGCCGAGACCGGCAAGCTGACCGAGGTGGCGTCGCTGGTCACCAGCAGCGCCGTCGAAGTGGCCAGCCTGGGCGAAGCCTTTGGCGCGGCGGTGCAGGCCTTCGGCGAATCGAACGACAAGCTGACGGCGCACCTGCAACGCATCGAGGCGGCGCTGGACAAGTCCATCGCGCGCGGCGACGAGCAGCTCTCGTACTACGTCGCGCAGGCCCGTGAGGTCGTGGACCTGAGCCTGATGTCGCAGAAGCAGATCATCGAAAACCTGCAGCAGCTGGCCGCCCAGCGCGCCACGGCGGGAGCGGAAAGCGCATGAGCGACGATATCGACGGCGGCGTGGAGCCCACGGCGCCCGCCTGGGCCGTCTTCGGCGACCTGATGTCGGTGCTGCTGGGCGCCTTCGTCCTGATCCTGGTGAGCGTCGTCGCGGTGCAGTTGCAACTGTCGACGCGGCTGGAAGAAGCGGTCAAGCAGCGCCAGGAAGAAACGCAGCGCCGCGAGACCCTGGAGCAGGCGCTGGCCGGCCCGCTGGCCGCCGGCCGCGTGACGTTGATCAACGGGCGCATCGGCATCAGCGGCAGCGTGCTGTTCGCGCTGAACTCCGACCAGCTCCAGCCCGAAGGCCGCGAGATCCTCAAAAGCCTGATCGAACCGCTGTCCGCCTACCTGACGACCCACAACGAGATCCTCATGGTCAGCGGTTTCACCGACGACCAGCAGGTGCGCGAAGGCAACCGGCGCTTTGCCGACAACTGGGACCTTTCCGCCCAGCGCGCGCTCACCGTCACCCGCGCCCTGATCGACGAGGGCGTCCCGTCCTCGATGGTGTTCGCGGCCGCCTTCGGCGCCGAGCAGCCCGTGGCGTCCAACGCCGACGAGGAAGGCCGCGCGAAGAACCGCCGCGTCGAAATCACGCCCATCCCCAAACCGTCCAACGAAGCGGGTAAGCCCGGTGAGCAGTGACGGCAGCCGCCCGGGGCTCCTGGACGCGCGCGCGACGCTGGACGCCTGGCGCGCAAGCGGCGCGGACCGCGTCAATCCCCTGCGCTTTCACCTGATCGACGCGCTGGACCGCCGCGCGGCGGGCTACGGCGGGCAGGCTCGCCAGCGGCTGGACGAACGGCTGGCCGGTTTGATCCAGGCCTATCAGGCCGAACTGACCGGCGCGGGCGGCGCGGCCGGGCCGGATGCCTTGCCGGCGCCCGCCCAGCCCGGACCGCTCGCCGGCCTGGTCTCCTACATCGACCGGCCCGCGCCTGCGGACCGCCTGGACACCGGCGCCGCCCCGGCCGAGGCCGAGCTGCCCGGTCCCGCCGACCACCTCGCGCGCGACGCGCTCGGGTTGCGCGCCGCCTACCCGGAGTTGCCGCTGCTCGACGAATTCCGGGCGCTCTGGTCCCGCTTCAGCGCCGACCGCCAGGTCCGCCAATCGCAGGAGCAGGTGCACAAGAACGCCGGGCCGCTCAATTCCAACCAACTGGTGCACCGCGCGCTGTCCCTGATGCGCGAACTGTCGCCCGGCTACCTGCAGCAGTTCCTGTCGTACACCGACGCGCTGATGTGGATGGAACAGATGACGGCCGCCTCCGCCCCCGCCGCCAAGGAAGCGCCCCGCGCCAGCGCCGCCCGCAAATCCCCGCGCGGCAAGTCCCGCAAGGAAAGCAAGCCAGCCAAGGAAAGCAAGGACGGCGCCTGAAGGCGATTTGCGCGCGCCCCCCGCGCCGCAGTACCATACGTTCCATATACAAACCATATACGGAACATCCACTATGGGCATCGTCAAGATTTCCGAGCAAATGCACGAGAACCTGCGCGTGGCCAGCGGCGCCCTCAGCCGCTCCATCAATTCCCAGGCCGAACACTGGATGCGCATCGGCATGCTGTCCGAGCTCTATCCCGAACTGCGCCATGCCGACATCTGCCAATTGCTGATCCGCATCGAACAGGCCGACGGCTTCACCATCGCCGCGCTCTCGCAAGGGCGGCCGCAACCCGCGCAGCAGGAGGCCGCGTAAATGGCCAAGAAGGTTTCCATCAAATCGGCCGCCGACATCGAAATGGCCCGCGAGGCGGGCGCCATGGCGGCCGAAGTGCTGCACATGATCGGCGAACACGTCCGCCCCGGCGTCACCACCGATGACCTGGACAAGGTCTGTCACGACTACATCGTCAACGTGCTCAAGGCCACGCCCGCCAACGTCGGCTACCACGGCTTTCCCAAGACCATCTGCGCCTCGGTCAACCACGTCATCTGCCACGGCATCCCGTCGGCCAAGGTGCTCAAGAACGGCGACATCCTGAACATCGACGTGGCCGTCATCAAGGACGGCTGGTTCGGCGACACCAGCCGCATGTACTACGTCGGCCAGCCCAGCCCGCTGGCGCGCCGGCTGGTCAACACCACCTATGAAGCCATGCGCGCCGGCATCATGGCCGTCAAGCCGGGCGCCACGCTGGGCGACATCGGCCACGCCATCCAGACGGTCGCGCATCGCGAGCACTTCAGCATCGTCCGGGAATACTGCGGCCACGGCATCGGCCAGATCTACCACGACGACCCGCAGGTGCTGCATTACGGCCGCCCGGGCGAAGGCATGGTGCTGCAGCCCGGCATGATGTTCACCATCGAACCCATGATCAACGCGGGCAAGCCCCAGACCAAGCAGTTGCCCGACGGCTGGACGGTCGTCACCAAGGACCGGTCCCTGTCGGCGCAGTGGGAACACATGGTCGTCGTCACCGAGACCGGCTACGATGTGCTGACCACCTGGCCGGACGGCTTCGGCGACTATCCGCCGATACCCTGACCCGGCCGGTCCCTGCCGCAGCGCAAGGATCGGAGTGCAAGACAGCAAGGGCGCGATCAAGATCGTGCCCTTGTCGTTTGCGCGACGCTTGCCCCCTTTCCCTCGCTACGCTCACCTGGCTGCGTTCATCATGCCCGCCCATTCCCAGTCCGCCCCGTCCGCCCCGTCCGCCCCGGCTGGCGCCTTCCGGCGCCTGGCCGCCTCGAACCTGGCCGCGCAGTTCTCCGAGCAGATCGCCCTTGCCGCCGCGCCGCTGTACGCCGTGCTGGCCCTGGGCGCCGATGCCGCGCAGACCGGCTATCTGCAGACGGCGCAGACGCTGCCGTTCCTGCTGCTGTCCCTGCCCGCGGGCGTGCTGGCCGACCGCATGTCGCGCCGCGCGCTGATGACCGCCGCCGAAGCGGCCCGCGCGCTCAGCCTGATCGGCCTGCTGGCGCTGCTGTGGATGGGCGGTCTCAGCCTTGCGTGGCTGGCGGCGCTGGGCTTCGTGGGCGCGGTGGGCACGGTGGCCTACAACGTCGCCGCGCCCGCCCTGGTGCCCAGGCTGGTCCCGCCCACCGAGCTGGCCAGCGCCAACCGCTGGCTGGAACTGGCCCGCAGCGCCGCCTTCTCTGCCGGCCCCGCCGCCGGCGGCGCGCTGGTGGGCTGGATGGGCGCTTCCACGGCTTACGTGCTGGCCACCACCCTGTCGCTGCTGGCCGCCGTTCTTCTTGCAGGCCTGCCGCATGACACGCCCCAGCCCGCCCAGCGCCGCCATCCGCTGGCCGAATTGCGCGAAGGCGCGGCCTTTGTCGCCACGCATCCGCTCCTGCGCCCGGTGCTGCTGACCGCGCTCTTTTTCAATGCCGCCTGGTTCATCCTGCTGGCGATCTACGTCGCCTACGCCGTCGATCGCCTGGGCCTGACTGCCGCTGGCGTCGGCATCACTTTGGGCGTGTACGGCGCGGGCATGCTGGCCGGCGCCCTGGCCGCCCCGTGGCTCGCCCGCCGCCTGCCGTTCGGCGCCATGATCGGCGCCGGACCGCTGTCGGCGCTGCTGGCCAGCCTCATTCTGCTGTCGACGCTGGCGTTTCCGTCGGGGCCGTGGGCCGCGGTGGGATTCTTCCTGTTCGGCGCGGGGCCGATCCTCTGGACCATCACCACCACCACGCTGCGCCAGTCGGTGACGCCCAACGCCTTGCTGGGCCGGGTGTCGTCCGTGATCGTGACGGCGAACTTCGGCGCGCGGCCCGTGGGCGCCTTGATCGGCGCGACGCTGGCGGCCCGGTTCGGCGTGGACGCCTGCCTGTGGGTGTCGACGGCGGGATTCTTCATCCAGTTCGCCGTGCTGTTCACGTCACCCGTGCTGCGGCTGCGCAGCCAACCGCAGGCCGTGGCGTCCTGATAGACGCCCATGCGGGTCAAGCCGATTGCACAGGCAAGCATTCAAGACCCGGATCGCCCCCAATGATCTACCCGCAATCCTGAAGAAGTCTCCTGCAAAAGCCGCAGCACCGGCGCATCGCCAATGTCCATGCCCGCGTCCGTGATTGCGTCGGTTCGCGCAGTTCTGATCTGCGGTTTCAGCTATAGCCAATCCGGGCGCGCTACCTAGAATTTGAAGATTCCAATAATTCAAAAATTCTGGAGACGCAGACATGACCCACCCTCTTCCCACCCGCCGCGCCCTGCTGCTCGGCGCCCTGCTGATGAGCCTGGGCGCCAACGCCTTTGGCGCGCCAGGCGATTGGCCCGAACGCCCCATCCGGCTGGTTGTCGCCGGCTCGCCCGGCGCGGGCGGCGACATCTTCGCGCGCCTGATCGCCGCGCCGCTGTCCAAGGCGCTGAACCAGCCGGTGGTGGTCGAAACCAAGCCCGGGGCCAACGGCATGATCGCCTGCGACACCGTGGCCAAGGCTGCGCCCGACGGCTACACCTTGCTGTTCGCGCCGTCCTCCGCCATTCTCCTGAATCCCGTCGTGCTTCCCTCGCTGCCCTACGATCCGGAGAAGGACCTGCTTCCGATCGCTCAGGTCGGCGCGGCGGGCATATTGCTCGTCGCCAATCCCAGCACCGGCTTCAAGAACCTGTCGGACATGGTCGCCTATGCCAAGGCCAATCCCGGCAAGCTCGCCTACGGCTCCTGGGGCACCGGCTCGTCCGGCAACCTGGCCATGGAAGGCATCAAGGCCCACTACGGGCTGGACATGCCCCACGTGCCCTACAAATTGCTGGTCACCGAAAGCACCGACCTGATCGCCAACAACATCAGCGTCGGGTTCATGGACATCGCCTCGCCCATTCCCCACATGCGCAGCGGCAAACTGGTCGCCCTGGGCCAGACGGGTTCGCGGCGCTGGCCCGCCTCGATGGACGTTCCCACGCTGGCCGAGCAAGGCTACAAATTCGAAGCCGACGGCTGGTACGGCGTCTTTGCCCCCGCGGGAACGCCGCCCGGGATCATCGACCGCCTCAACGCGGAAATCTACCGCGCCCAACACACGCCGGACGTGCGGGAAAAAATCGAAGGACAGAACATGATCGTTCCCGCGGACATGTCCCCCAGCGACTTCGCGGCATCGATCAAGCGCGACGCCGTCATCTGGCAGGGCCTGGCGAAAGTCGCCGACCTGAAGAACAAATAGGCCACGCACATGGACATGTCTTCCAAACCCGCTTACGCGCCCGACGCCCTGCAAGGGCGCGTGGCCGTGGTGACCGGCGCGGCCGGCGGCATAGGCCTGGCCATTTGCCAGCACCTGCGTTCGATGGGCGCCGCGGTGGCCCAGGTGGATATCAACATGGCTGAGGCCGGCGCCGAGACCGACGGCCTGCTTAACGTGCGCTGCGACATCGCCGATCCGGACTCGGTCGCCGACATGGCCGACCAGGTGCGCAGGCGCTTCGGACGGTGCGACGTGCTGGTCAACAATGCGGCGGTCAGCGCGGCGCCCGTGGGCCTGGAGCAATTCCCGCTCGAACTCTGGGACCGCATCTTCCGCATCAACCTGCGCGGCGCCCTGCTCTGCGCGCAGGCCGTGTTTCCCCTGATGCAGGCGCAACAGGCGGGCAGCATCGTCAACGTGGCGTCGATCTCGGCGCGAACCCCGACCCGGGTCGGCGCCTACGGCACGACCAAGGCCGCCCTGCAGGCCCTCACGCGCCAGATGGCCGTCGAATGGGGACCGCTCGGCATCCGCGCAAACGCCATCAGCCCGGGGATGATCCGCACCCCCTTGTCCGAGCCGCACTATCGCGACGAATCCGTCCTGCAAAAGCGCATCGCCCATATCCCCGCCAGGCGGATCGGCTTGCCGTCGGACATCGCGGACGCCGTGGCGTTTCTTGCCAGCGATGCCTCCCGCTACGTCAACGGGCAGGACATCGTGGTCGATGGCGGGTTTGTCAACGCGTCGCTGTCCAATCTCTATGCGGCCTGACGTGGCGGTGATGGCGGTGCCGCGGCTCGGGGGGCAGGCCTGTGCCCATGGCGAGGCGATACGCCTCCAGCGTGTGAAACATCTTCTCGCCCAAGCGCAAGTGCGCGTCCGCAAACGCCCGGGCGTTGGCCACGATGGTCTGGGTTTGCCACGGCCGGTTTCGAATGTCCAGGATGCACTGCGCATAGCTTCGGACATCCCCCGGCGAGGCCAGCCAACCGGTCCGGCCGGGCACGACGATTTCCGGCAGGCCGCCCACTTCGCTGGCGACGACGGGCCGGCCCGAGGCGAATGACTCGGGCACGATGCGCGACCAGGCTTCCGTCGCCGACGGTACCAGCACCACGTCCGCGGCGCGGATCATGTCGGGCACATCGGTCCGGTGTCCGGCAAACACCACATGTTCCGCAATGCCCAATTCCACCGCCAGGCGGTACAGCGCATACGCATAAGGCCGGGTGTCCGGGGTGGGCATGCCCACGACCAGCCCCACCGCGGGGATTCCCTGGATGCGAAGGTGCTGCACCACGCGCAGCAGCTCGGCCTGGCCTTTTTCCGGACGCAGCATCCCGACGGTTGCGATGACGTAGGCCGCCTTGGGCGCGGGGATCCCCAGGCCGCGCCGGATGTGCAGCATCGCATCCGGCTCGCCGGCGGGCCGGAAGAATTCGTCCCCCGCCCATTCGCCCACGACGCTGATCCGGTTTTCCGGGGCCAGCCGGGCGGCCAGCAGTTCCTGTTTGCCGAGGTGGCTGGTCGCGATGACGTGGTCGCAGCCGACTTTCCATTCCAGTCGGCGGCGCGGCGACGAGCGCATGGGCTTGGCGAAATGACGGGTCCGCACCACCGCGCACAGGTCGCGGCACAGCGCGGCGGTCTTGGCGTCGGCGCGGCTATGGCTGTCGATGACCTGGATGCGCAAGGCCTTGATGGCGCGACGCAGCGCCAAGACGGTCAAGGGCGAATACGCCGGCTTGAAGTCGATGTCCACCGTCGTCAGCTTGCGCTCGCGCGCCGCGTGGCTGACGGCGCTGGCCGCGGGCGCGGCGATGGCCACGTCATAGCCATGGCCGTGCAGCCAGCTCGCCTGCTCCAGCGTGCGGAATTCCAGGCCGCCCAGGCTGGGCTCAGCCAGCGTATGCAGGATGCGCATGATGTTCCAGGACGTTGAGACAGGCGGTCAGCACTTCACCGGGCGTGATGGCATTGATGCCGCTCTGAGGCTGGCGCGGCACCACGAACGCCGAGCCGCGCCGGTGCCAGAACCACTCGGGATTCGGCTCGTTGAATATGCCGACGTAGGGCACGCCGGCGCCCTGCGCGATATGCGAGGGGCCGCAGTCATTGGCCACGACCAGGCGCGCGCGCAACATGATGGCGCTCAGCTGCGCAATCGGCCGGCAATAGGCCATGGCAAAGTCGGACCGTTGCATCGCCTGCAGGGCATCGCGCTCCGCGGCCTCCTGCTTGCCCAACACGAACAGAAAGCGGGCGCCGTCGCCCAGCAGCGGCTTGAGCCTGTCCGCCAGCCGCACGTAGTTCGACAGGCTCCAGCGCTTGAACGCGCCCGCGCCGCCGCCGGGAATCATCACCACATCGGCGCCCGCGGCCGAGCGCAGGTGCGGACGCGCCAGCGCCTGGAAGCAGGCGCGCGTCGCGGCGGCAAGGTCGAACGGGCGATACGACGCCAACAGGCGCAGATTGGCCTGACCGATGTATTCGGCGACGTCCTTGCGGTGGCAATGCGTCCAGGCCAGGTCGCTGATCCGCGCATTGCGGAACCCCAGGCGGATGGCCGGCGGGCGCATCAGGTTGATCAGGCCGAAACGTTCGCTGCTGTGATGCAGGCTGACCGACATGCGCGTCTCTTTTTTCAGGCTGCGCAGATAATCGGCGAACGTCCTGGCGCGCTCGAACTCATCGACCCAGGGCAGCGCCCGATAGAAGCTGCCCACATCGTCCCGTGCAACCACCTTGAGCCGGCGCGACGGCCACCATGTCTTCAGTTGATAAAGCGTCGGCAGCGCGACGATCTGATCGCCGAGCTGCCGCCGGCTTCTGAGATAAACAACAATTTCCGACACCTGCGGCCCCCCTCCTCACGACGCGGCCGGTCGACCGCTGGCGGGCAATGTATCGGGACGGGCCCGGCAAATTTCCGGACTCTCTTTAACAATTGTGAAGAAGCTTGCGACCCCGCTTCAAAGATCTACACAATTCGCGCGCGGCGCGCTCGGCTCAGGCGGCGGTCCAACGGATCACGAAGCGGGCGCCGCCCAGCGGGCTGTCGGACGCCAGCGCCTCGCCGTTGTGCCACCGGGCCACGCGGCGCACGATGGCCAGTCCGAGCCCCGTGCCGCCGGTGCCGCGCGCGCGGCTTTCATCCAGGCGGATGAAGGGCTCGAAAATGCGCTCGCGGTCGGCGGGCGGCACGCCGGGCCCATCGTCGTCCACCGTCAGCACGTAGTCCCGTGGGGCCGGACTTGCCAAGGCGACCTGGACCTGCCCGCCCGCATGGCGGATCGCATTCTGCAGCAGGTTGAGCAAGGCCCTCGTCATGTAGCGCGGGTGCAGCCGGACCTCGCCCGCATCGCAATGCGTCACCGTGCAGCGCACACCCGACCGGCCGGCCTCGAACGCCGCATGCTGCACGACCGATTCGAGCCAGCCGCGCGCATCCTGGGGCTCCAGCGGCATGTCGTCGCTCTTGTGCTCCAGCCGCGCATACATCAGCAATTCCGACGCCATGCTGTCCAGTTCGGCCACGTCATTCTTCATGTCTTCGACCAGGCGCCTGCGCGCGGCGGGGTCGGCTTCCTGGTCGATCATGTCCAATTCGAACGACAAGCGGGCAATGGGGGTACGCAGTTCGTGCGACACCGCGTTGGTCAGGTCGCGCTGGTTGCCGATGAGGGCGCTGATGCGATCGGACATCTGGTTGAACGTGTCGCCCAGCCCACGGATGCTGGAATACCGCGACAGCCGGGCCCGCGCCTGCAGGTCGCCCTGCCCCATGCGCTGCGCGGCGGTTTTCAGCGCTTCCAGATCGCGCCAGACCGGCAGCGCCCACACCAGCATGAACCCGCAGAGCAGCAATCCCAGCGCGGCGTAGACCCCGACGATGACCCATGTGCCGACCAGCGGCTCGGGCGGCAACCTGACCAGCAGCCATTGCGCGCCCGGACCCGGTATGGCGGTCACAAAGCTCATCAGCTTGTCGCGCAGGAAGAACCCGCCCTCCTCGATGGTCCGCCGCTCCGCGTCGGTCAACGCGAAGTCCGACGCGTGGTAGTCGGCAGGGTCCAGCACCTGCAAGGCCAAACCGTAATGCGGCGCCAGCCTCTCGCGCACGTAGTCGCGGCGCTCGTCTGGAGAGACGCGGGCCAGCTCCTGTTTCAGGCTGTGCACCTGGCCGCGCACGGCTTCGCGCGTGTAATGGGCCGTCTCCGGCTCGAAAAGGTAATTGGCGACCCGGTCGACCATTTCGTTGGACAGCACAAAGCCGATGGCCAGCACCACGAAGATCCGCAGGACGAACTTAAGCATCGCCAAGCTCGTGGGCCTTGGGCGAAAACAGATAGCCCTTGCCCCAGATGGTCTTGATGCGGGCGGGATCGCGCGGATCGTCTTCCAGTTTGCGGCGCAGTTTGCTGACGCACACATCCACACTGCGATCCAGCCCGTTGAATTCGACGCCGCGCACCGCGTTGAGCAGATCGTCGCGCGTCAGCACCTGGCCGGCCTGGCTTGCCAGGGCCCACAGCATTTCAAATTCCATGGTCGTCAGGTCGACCTCGACCCCGCCCAGCGTCACCGCGCGCGTCTGGCGGTCGATGGAAAGCGGACCGAACACCAAATGCTCCGGCTGCGCCTCCGCCTGACTGTGGCGGCGCATCAACGCGCGTATCCGCGCGAGCAGCACGCGCGGCTCGACAGGCTTGATGACGTAATCGTCCGCACCAGACTCCAGCCCCAGGATCTGGTCCACATCATCTTCGCGGGCGGTCAGCATCAGGATGGGCGCCGACGTGAACGCACGCAGGTCGCGGCAGACCTGCAGCCCGTCGCGGCCCGGCAGCATCAGGTCCAGGATGGTGATGGCCGGCTCATGCCGACGGAACGCATCGACCGCATGATCGCCGCGATAAGCCTGCGCAACGTTGAAACCGTGTTGCTCCAGAAACTGCGCAATCAGCCGCGACAGTTTCGGATCGTCTTCGACTAACAAGGCCTTGGTCATGGTGTCCAGCCAGAAGTTCATGCACCGTTACAGTGCAATTGCGCGGGAAGCATACACCGAAAAAAAGCGGGTATATCCCCGTGGCAGGCGGCATCGGCCTCATGCCACGCCCCCGCAGCAACCAACCGGATTCTTCGAGTACAGTGCCGTGTCCCCATCAATCGACCAAGGATTGGGCATGTCCGAAGAAAGCACGATTCTCGATGACAACGCGGTGTACCGGACCCTGCTGGAGTCCACCAAGGCCATCCCCTGGAAGCTCGATTGGGCCACCATGAAGTTCGCCTATATCGGTCCCCAGATCGAAGCGTTGCTGGGCTGGAGCGCCGAAAGCTGGGTGAGCGTGGAAGACTGGGCCATGCGGATGCATCCGGAAGACCGCGAATACGTGGTGAACTTCTGCGTGTCCCAATCCCAGGCCGGCGTCGACCATGAGGCGGACTATCGGGCGCTGACCAAGGACAACGGGTATGTGTGGATACGCGACGTGGTGCACGTCGTGCGCAATGACAGCGGCGAGGTCGAGGCCTTGATCGGCTTCATGTTCGACATCACCGAACGCAAGAAGAACGAAGAACAACTGCTCCGCCTGCAAAAAGAGCTGGAGGTCCTGTCCTTCAAGGATGGCCTGACGAACATCGCCAACCGGCGACGCTTTGACAGCAGCTTCGAACTGGAATGGGAACGTGCGCGCGGCGAGTGCCGGCCGCTGTCGATTCTGTTGTTCGACGTGGACTATTTCAAGCAATACAACGACCTGTACGGCCACACGCAGGGCGACAAATGCCTGGTTGAAATCGCCCAGACACTGAGCCTGGCGCTGGACGGCCCTCGCGATCTGGTCGCGCGCTTCGGCGGAGAAGAGTTCGTCGTGCTGCTGCCCGAAGCCGATGCCGACGCGGCCCGCAAGGTCGCCGAGCGCTGCCAGCGATTGCTGCACAAGAAGGCCATCGTGCATGCGCTGTCGCCCCATGGCAGGCGCGTGACGGTCAGCATCGGCGCGGGCACCATCGTGCCGGATGGCAAGGCGGACCGCGCCGGCTTCATCAAGGCCGTGGATCAGCAGCTCTATGCGGCCAAGAAGAACGGCCGGGACCGCACGGAGCATGTGCAGCTGTAGCCGCGCTACGCGCGCCTACGCGTTGAGCGACATGGGCTTTGCGCCGCCCGGCGGCAGACCGAACAGACGCCTGACGCCGTTCAGGAAGGCGCCGTAGGGCCGGCCCAATAGCAGCATCATCGCCGCCGCACCCAGTACCCCGCGCACCAGCCCGCTTCCCGACGCCCCGCTCACGGCGATGATCGCGGCATAGATCGGCACCTGAAAACTCATCAGGGCCAGGCTATCCCAGAGCAGCCTGGACCACCGAGTTGCGGAGGCGTGCCGCATCATCCAGTCCCGCCACATGCCATAAGGCCGTCCGACCGGGATCATCAGCGCGCCGCCGATCAGGCGCGCCTGGGCCACCTGTTCCCAGCTCATCCCGGCAATCCAGCGTTCGTTGATGATGCCGGTCGTCGTGAAGAACAGGATCAGTGCCAGCGTGTCGGCAAGGTACGCCTTGGTGGAAAGCTGCAATCGAGTCCCCTGGATTCTGTTATGCGCCGGCGCGCCGGATCTGTATCTGGCGGGGCGCCCGCGGCCCCGCTAGACTGCGCCGGAACCTGTCCCGTAACGTGTCAACGCGAATCGCCATGCTGAAAATCCTGGGCAAAGCCTCATCCATCAATGTGCGCAAGGTGCTGTGGACCTGCGCCGAACTCAACCTGCCGTTCGATCGGGAAGACTGGGGCAGCGGCTTTCGCGCCACAACCGACCCGGCCTTTCTGCGGCTCAATCCCAACGCGATGGTGCCCGTGCTGCGGGACGGCGATTTCGTGCTGTGGGAGTCCAACAGCATCATCCGCTATCTGGCGGGCGAGCATGGCGGCAGCCACCTCTATCCCGCCGCGCCCAAATCGCGGGCCCGGGTGGATCAATGGATGGATTGGCAGGCGACCGACCTGAACCGTTCGTGGAGTTATGCCTTCATGGCCCTGGCCCGGCAGTCGCCCGCGCACCAGGACGCCCGCGCCATCGAGGCGTCCTGCCAGGACTGGGCGCGCTGCATGCGCATCCTGGACCAGCGGCTGGCCGAAACGGGCGCGCATGTCGCGGGCGACGCCTTCACGCTGGCGGACATTCCCGTGGGGCTGTCCGTGAACCGTTGGTTCGAGACGCCGTTCGACAAGCCGGCGCTGCCGGCCGTGGCGGCCTATTACGACCGCCTGGCCAAGCGCGAAGGCTATCGGCAATACGGCCGCAACGGCTCCGCCTGAGCGCCGCCCCGCTACTTGACGACCCCGCAGACCAGGCGCCCGCCTCCGCCGCCCAGCGGTTCCGGCTTGTCGCTGTAGTTGTCGCCGCCCGCGTGGATCATGAGCGCGCGGCCCTTCACGTCGGCCAGCTTCAGATGCGGGGCGACGACGGCCTTCGTCGCGCTGCCGTCGGCGGCCACGGTGAGGAACGGCAAATCGCCCTGATGCCCGTCCGTGGCCATCGGTCCCTTGTGGGCCTTCGTGCCCTTGGGATCCAGGTGACCGCCCGCGCCGCCGCCCGGCGCCGTCTTGCCGCCCACCATGGCCGGCTCGCAAGACCCTTTCTCGTGGACGTGAAAGCCGCGCTCGCCGGGCGGCAGGCCTTTGAGATGCGGGGTCAGCTCCAGCCCCGCCTTGGTGTCTTTCAGGGTGATGGTGCCGGCGCTCTTGCCGACGCCTTCGGGCGTCAGGAACGACATCGAGACCTCCTCGGCCAGCGCCGCGCCTGATGCGCCCGCCAATGCCAGAGCCGTCACAAGCATCGAGAATTTCTTCATGAATTGCCTCCTGGAAAGATGCCCGCGGATTGCGGGCGGCCAACGGCGCAAGCCGCCTCGCACGTCGGGCGGCGCCAATCAAGATAGCACCCACGCCGGGCGCTTCGCCAGCAAACTTCATTCCTGATACAAGGTTGCGACGCGGCGCGGAACGGCCGCAATGCCGCGCCGCCTACCCGTTCACCAGCAGCACCATCGCGTGCAGCAGCACGCCGATCAGGCCGCCGACCAGGGTGCCGTTGAAGCGGATGTACTGGAGGTCGCGTCCCACGCTCAGTTCCAGCTCATCCACCAGATGGCGCTCGTCCCAGTTCTTGACCGTGCGCGAGATGTGCTCGGTGACGCCCACGCGCAGGCGCCCGGTCAACCGGCGCGCCCCGCCCAGCACGTGGTTGTTGATGGCTTCGCGCAGCCCCGGGTCATCGCCCAGCTTGCGGGCCAGCGCGACCAGCGCGCTTTCCAGGTGCGCGGCCAGGGCGGAGTGTTCGTCCGACAGGTCGCGCCGCAGCGCGGCGTGGATGTCGTCCCACAGGCCCTGGACATATTCCTGGACCTTGGGATGATCGATGGCGCGCTGCTTCAGGGCTTCGACCTGACCTGCCAGCGCCGGATCGATCTTCAGGCGTTCGATGTAGTTCATCACCCACGCCTCGTAGTCGCGGCGCACCGGATGATCGGGTTCGGACAGCACGTCGCGCAACTCTTCCACCAGCGCGCGCGCCAGCCGGTCGGCCAGGTTGTCGGCGATGTTGTCGACGGACTTGACCACGTCGACCGCCGCGATGATGCGCGGCCATTCCTTGCGGGCAAATTTCACCAGCAGGGTCGAGGCGCGTTCCTTGACGTCTTCTTGCGCCAGATAACCGCCCAGCCGCTCCATCGCGGCGTCCAGCAATTCCTGGTGGCGCCCGTCGCGGGTCAGCAGGCCCAGCACGTCGCCGGCGGTGGCCGCTGCGTCCCAGCGCCGCAGGTTGCTCACGACGAACTCCTGGATCACGCCGCGCACCGCCCGGTCGTCCAGCAGGTCCAGCGTCTGCAGCGCCACCCTGCGCGCGCCGTCGCTCAAGGCGCGCGCCTGCGTGGGCCGCGCCAGCCAGCGGCTGAGCCGCGCGGCCGGATCGAAGACGCGCAGTTTCTCGATGAGGGTGTCCGGGTCCAGGAAGTGGTCGCGCACGAACACCGCGAGGCTGTCGCCGATGCGATCCTTGTTGCTGGGAATGATGGCGGTATGCGGGATGGGCAGGCCCATCGGGCGGCGGAACAGCGCGACGACGGCGAACCAGTCCGCCAGCGCGCCCACGGTGGCCGCTTCGCAGAAGGCCCGCACCCAGGCCCACGCGCCCTGCCCGCCCATGACATGGCTGGTGATGAAACCGCTGACCATGGCCACCAGCAGCGCCAGCGCGCCGATCTTCATGCGGCGCAGTTGCGCGCGCCGGGCGTCGGAGGCCAGCGCGGGGCGGGCGGCGGAAAATCGGTCGGCGTGGTGGCTGTCGGTAGTCATGGGGAGTCCAACGTATCGAGCCTGCAGCATACCAATCCGAAACGGCGGGACCGTTGCATCATGGCGCGGCGTCGCCCCCTATTCGCTCAGGAACTCCGACAATGCCTCCAGCCCTTCGATATGATCGGCGACCACCTTCGCGATGAACGCGATGGGCACGGACAGCAGCGTCCCCCAGATCCCCCACAGCCACGTGAAAAGCAGCAGCAGGATGAATACCGCCACGGCGTTCATCCGCGCGATGCGGCCCGACATCCAGGTCGTGACCACCACGCCCATCAGCAGTGCGATGGCGACCGAACTCAGGGACACCGCCAGCGCGGGGCCGAGTTCACCGAACTGCACCAGGCCCGCGATGCCCGTGCCCACCGCCGTCAGCAGCGGACCGAAATACGGAATGATGTGAAGCGCGCCCGCCACCACGGCCCAGGTCGCGGCGTTCTCCAGGCCCAGCAGCCGGAAGGCCACCCACGACAGCAACGCAAGCGCCACATTGGTCACCAGCATCATGGCCATGTACATGTGGATCGAGTTGTTGATCTGGTCCAGCATGTGCACGCTGATCTTCTTCTGCGACAGGGTATTGCCGGCCATCTTCACGAACTTGCGCTTGAAGGCGTTGCCCGAGAGCAATAGGAAAAAGACCAGGAACACGCACATGGTGGCCTGCCCCACGAAGGTGGCCAGGCCCTTGGATCCCCACAGCAGGATGTCGCTCAATCCCCCATCGGACTTCGCCACGACCACCCGCCCGCCCGTCTGCGGGGTCCCGGACTCCTGCAGGATGCTGGCCGCGCGGCGCAGCTTGTCCAGGAACGATCCGTCCCCGCTCAGCAGTCCGCCGAGCGTGCGCGACAGCTTGCTGGATATTTCGGGCAGCGCGTTGATGATGTCGCTGACCTGGTCCTGCGTGACGTAGAACATGCCGAAGATCGACACCGCAATGGCCGTCATCACAAGGATGGTGCCCGCCGCCCGGGGCACGCGGGCGCGCTCGAGCAGCGCCACGACGGGGTCCAGCGTATAGGCCACCACGATGGCCATGACGACCGGGACGATGAACTCCTGGGCCGCCTTCAGGGCAAACAACACGGCCAGCACCGTAAGCGTCACCAGGCAAAAGCCGCTGACGCGCACGAGCGGCGTGGGCCCGGGCGGCTTGATGAGGCCGGCGTCCTGGGCGGTGACTTTCTCTTCGGCGGGCTCGTCCACGGCCGGTTCCGGACCGTCCCTCTGCGGCGAGGTGTCCACGGGTGTCGCGCTGTCCATCATTCCCCTCGCATCCAATTTAGCGAAGGCCATCAGCAAGTAGCGTGCCCGGGGTTCAGCCGGGGGTTCAACCAGAGGTTCAGCCGGGGCTGACGGCCAGCAGGCCGGGCTCGCCGTCGTGCCGTCGCTGCGCGCGTTCCAGGATGAATTCGATCATCATCGCCAGCGCCCGCGGATGATGGCGGTTGGGCATGTACAGCATATACATGCCGCGCCCGAAGATGCTGAGGCGCCAGTCCGTCAGCGCGGGCACCAGCTCGCCGCGCGCGATGTCCTCATGCACCACGTAGTCCGGCACCACGCCCACGCCCAGCCCCGCCCGGATCGCATCGCGCAGGAAGGCATAGTTGCGCGAAATGACGGTAGGCTCGAGCACGACGTGCTGACGGGGCTGGCCGCCGTAGTAGGCCGACAGGCGCAGCGGCCGGCCGATCACGGCGGCGCTGATGACGGGCATGCCCGCCAGGTCTTCCGGCCGCTGGGGCAGGCCCCGGCTTTCGGCAAAATCCCGCGAGGCGCATGCCACGTAGCGGACCTGACCCAGCTCGCGGGCGACCAGGTGCTGCGGCGGCTCGGACATGATGCGCACGGCAATGTCCACCTCGTCGCGCAGCAGGTCTTCGACACTGTTTTCAAACAGCACATCGAGCACGATATCGGGGTACGCTTTCTTGAACTCCAGCAGCCAGGGCGTCATCACGAATCCCCCGTAGCCGCTGGGCACGCTCAACCGCACCTTGCCCTGCGGCGTCTTGCCCAGCGTCTCGACGGATTCGCGCGCGGCCGCCAGTTCGTCCTGGATGCTGCGCCCGTGCTTGTACAGCTTCAGGCCGATTTCGGTGGGTTCCACGCGCCGCGTCGTGCGGCGCACGAGCTGCATGCCGACAGAACGCTCGAGCTGGCTCAGGTGATAGCTGACGTTGGCGCGCGTCATCTTCAGGCGGCGCGCCGCCTCGCTCAGATTGCCCGCGTCCAGGATTTCGACCAGCAGGGTCAGGGATTTGGTGTCCATATCGACGCTCCTTGCCGTGCATTGTCAAATTTTCTTGTCCGTAGTGTCAATTATCGATGTCATTGTCAAGACATCTTTACTAGGAAAGAATAAAGCCATAAGAGACGGGCTGCCCCTGGCCCGCCATGCTCCGCCCGCGCAGCCTGCGGCGCACCGGTACGCCGGCGCGGCGCGCGAGCAGGAAGCCACATCGGAGACACTGTCCATGACAGACAGCGCAAGCACCGGCGCCGCCCAGACGCGCCGCTACGAGGACATCCTGGTCGTCGTCATCGACCATCCCCCCGTGAATGCCCTGAGCGCCGCCGTGCGCCGGGACCTGTCGGACGCGATTGCACAGGCGCAGGCGGACACGCGCGTGCGCGCCATCCTGCTCATGGGCGCGGGCAAGAACTTCATCGCCGGCGCCGATATCCGGGAGTTCGGCAAGCCCCCGCAACCGCCGCTCCTGCCGGACCTGTGCAACCAGATCGAAGCCAGCGCCAAGCCCGTCGTGGCGGCCTTGCATGGCGCCACGCTGGGCGGCGGCCTGGAGATCGCCCTGGCGGCGCACTATCGCGTGGCGCTCGCCAGCGCCCGGCTGGGCCTGCCGGAAGTGAACCTGGGGCTCCTGCCGGGCGCCGGCGGCACCCAGCGCGCGCCCCGGCTGATGGGCGCACAGGCCGCGCTGGACCTCATGCTGACGGGCAAGCACCTGTCGGCCCAATCCGCGCTCGACGCCCGCCTCGTGGACGCGCTGTCCGCCGACGAGGATCCGCTGGACGCGGGCCTGACCTACACACGCCAGTTGCTGGCGCTGAAAGCGGGACCTCGCCGCACGCGCGACGCCACCGAGGCGCTGGCGGACACGCAGGCCCAGCTTGCCGCCGTGGACGAGGCCGCCAAGCGCGTGGCCGCTACCGCGCGCGGGCTGTATTCGCCGGCCAAGATCGTTCAGGCCGTGCGCGCCGCCATCGAACAGCCCTTCGATGAAGGCCTGCGCACCGAACGGTCGCTCTTCCTGCAGTGCCTGGACAGCCCGCAGCGGGCCGCGCTGGTGCACGCGTTTTTCGCCGAGCGCGAAACGGCCAAGATTCCCGAACTGAAAGAAGCCCGGTCCCGTCGCCTGGAGCGCGTGGGCATCGTGGGCGGCGGCACCATGGGCGCCGGCATTGCCGTGGCGGTGCTGGACGCGGGCCTGCCCGTGGTCATGGTCGAGCAGGACGACGCCGCCCTTGCCCGCGGCCGCACCCGCGTCGAACAGGTGTACGACCTGCTCGTCAAGAAAGGCCGGATCACCGCCGACGAGCGGGCGGCGCGCCTGGCGCGCTTTACCGGCGCCACGGACTACGACGCGCTGGGCGAGGCCGACCTCATCATCGAGGCCGTGTTCGAAGACATGGCCGTCAAGCAGGCGGTATTCGCGCAGCTTGACCGCGTGGCCAAGCCCGGCGCCGTCCTGGCCACCAATACTTCGTACCTGGACGTGGACCGTATCGCCGAAGCGACACGCGGACCGGCCGACGTGCTGGGCCTGCACTTCTTCTCGCCCGCCAACATCATGAAGCTGCTGGAAATCGTGGTGGGCCGGCACACCGCGCCGGACACAGTGGCCACCGGCTTTGAACTGGCGCGCCGGTTGCGCAAGGTTCCCGTGCGCGCCGGCGTGTGCGACGGCTTTATCGGCAACCGCGTCCTGGCCGTGTACCGGCAGGCCGCCGATATGATGATGGAAGACGGCGCCTCGCCCTATGACATCGATGCCGCCGTGCGCGAATTCGGCTATCCGATGGGTCCCTACCAGATGGCCGACCTGGCCGGCGGCGACATCGGCTGGGCCACGCGCAAGCGCCGCGCCGCCACCCGCGACCCCGCGCTGCGCTATGTGCAGATCCCCGACCGCCTCTGCGAGCGCGGCTGGTTCGGCCAGAAGACCGGCCGCGGCTTCTATCTGTACCCGGATGGCGCGCGGCAAGGCACGCCGGACCCCGAGGTCCTGGCGATCATCGACCAGGAACGCGCCCGCGCCGGCGTCACGGCCCGCATGTTCACGCACGAAGACATCCTGCGCCGCTACCTGGCCGCGATGGTCAATGAAGCGGCCAACGTGCTGCACCAGGGCATCGCGCTGCGCCCGTCAGACATCGACGTGGTGTTCCTGTCGGGATATGGCTTTCCGCGCCACCACGGCGGGCCGATGCACTATGCCGACAGCGTGGGCCTGCCCCGCATCCTTGCCGATATCCGCAGCTATGCGGCGGAAGACCCGGCGTTCTGGAAGCCGTCGCCGCTGCTCGTGCAACTGGCCGAGTCCGGCCGCTCCTTCGGCAGCCTGAACGCCGCCTGATCCGATCACTACACAGGAATCCCCATGCGCGAAGCCTTCATCGTCTCAACCGCCCGCACCCCCATCACCAAGGCGGGGCGCGGCGAATTCAACCTGATCGCGGGCCCCACGCTGGCCGCGCACGCCGTGCGCGCCGCGGTGGATCGGGCCGGCATCGACCCGGCGCTCATCGAAGACGCCTTCATCGGCTGCGGCTATCCGGAGGGCGCCACCGGCCGCAACGTCGGCCGCCAGGCCGTCATCCGCGCCGGCCTGCCCGTCAGCGTCGGCGGCGCCACGATCAACCGTTATTGCGCGTCGGGCCTGCAAGCCATCGCGTCGGCCGCGGGCCGCATCGTGATGGACGGCGCCCCCGCCGTAATCGCTGGCGGCGTGGAGCTGGTTTCCCAGATCCGCACGCGCGACGACGGCGTCAGCGGCATGGACCCGTGGATCCTCGCCAACAAGCCCCAGCTCTATCTGCCCATGATCGAAACCGCCGATATCGTGGCCGCGCGCTACGGCATCAGCCGCGAGGCGCAGGACCGCTTTGCCGCGCAAAGCCAGGCGCGCACCGAGGCCGCGCAGGCGGCAGGCCGTTACCGCGAAGAAATCGTGCCGGTCACCACCACCATGTCCGTCACGGACCGCGCGACGGGCGCCGTTACCGAACGCGAGGTGACGGTGGACAAGGACACCTGCAACCGTCCCGGCACCACCTACGAGGCGCTGGCAAGCCTGGCGCCCGTGCGCGGCGAAGGCCAGTTCGTCACGGCGGGCAACGCCTCGCAATTGTCGGACGGCGCGGCCGCCTGCGTGCTGATGGAAGCTGCCGAGGCCCAGCGCGCCGGCATCCGCCCGCTGGGCGCGTTCCGCGGCCTTGCCATCGCCGGCTGCGAGCCGGACGAAATGGGCATCGGCCCGGTCTACGCCGTGCCCAAGCTGCTGGCGCGCCACGGCCTGAAGGTGCAGGACATCGACCTGTGGGAACTGAACGAGGCGTTTGCGTCCCAGGCGCTGTACTGCCAGGAAAAGCTGGGCATTCCCATGGACCGCCTGAACGTGGACGGCGGCTCGATCGCGCTGGGCCATCCGTTCGGCGTCACCGGCGCGCGGCTGGCCGGCCACGTGCTGATCGAAGGCCGCCGCCGCGGCGCCCGCTATGCCGTCGTCACGATGTGCATCGGCGGCGGCATGGGCGCGGCCGGCCTGTTTGAAATCTACTGAGAGACCCCGCATGGATCTGGAATTCACCCCTGAAGAACTGGCCTTTCGCGACGAGGTTCGCGCGTTCCTGGACGCAAAGCTGCCCCGGCGCCTGGCCGACAAGGTCGCCGACGGCAAGCTGCTGACGCGCGACGACATGACCGAGTGGCACGCCATCCTGAACGCGCAAGGCTGGCTGGCCACGCACTGGCCCGTGGAATACGGCGGCACCGGCTGGAGCGCCACGCAGAAGTACATCTTCGACAATGAATGCGCGCTCGCCAGCGCGCCGCGCATCGTGCCCTTCGGCCTGAGCATGCTCGGACCCGTCCTCATCAAGTACGGCTCGGAGGCGCAGCGCCGCCACTGGCTGCCGCGCATCCTGGACGGCTCGGACTGGTGGTGCCAGGGCTACTCGGAACCCGGCGCGGGATCGGACCTGGCGTCCGTCAAGACCACGGCCGTGCGCGACGGCGACAGCTACATCGTCAACGGCCAGAAGACCTGGACCACGCTGGGCCAGTACGCCAACATGATCTTCTGCCTGGTGCGCACGTCGCAGGAAGGCCGGCGCCAGGAAGGCATCAGCTTTCTGCTGATCGACATGAACAGCCCGGGCGTCGAAGTGCGCCCCATCATCACCCTGGATGGCGAGCACGAAGTCAACGAAGTCTTCTTCTCCGACGTGCGCGTGCCCGCGGAGAACCTGGTGGGCGAGGAAAATCGCGGCTGGACCTGCGCCAAGTACCTGCTGACCTACGAACGCACCAACATCGCGGGCGTGGGCCAGTCCACGGCCGCGCTGGAACGCCTGAAGGCCGTCGCCGCCCGCCAGAAAAAGCATGGCCGCCCGCTGGCCGAGGACCCCGACTTCGCCGCGCGCCTGGCGCGCGTGGAGATCGAACTGGCCAACATGCGCACCACCAATCTGCGCGTGGTGGCGGCCGTGGCGGGCGGCGGCGCGCCGGGCGCGGAAAGCTCGATGCTCAAGATACGCGGCACGCAGATCCGGCAGGAAATCACCGCGCTGAACCGCCGCGCCATGGGGCCCTATGCCCGGCCCTTCGTGCCCGAGGCGCTGCACGATGGCTACGACGCCCCGCCCGTCGGCCCCGAGGGCGCCGCCAGCGCCGCCGCGCAGTACTTCAACAACCGCAAGCTGTCGATCTTCGGCGGCTCCAATGAAATCCAGAAGAACATCATCTCCAAGATGATCCTCGGACTGTAAGGGCAGGCCATGAATTTCGAACACACCGAAGACCGGCGCATGCTTTCCGACATGCTGCGCCGCTTTGTCGCCGAGCAATACGGCTTCACCACCCGCATGCGCAACGTGGAATCGCCCCAGGGCTACAGCCCGGATTTCTGGCGGCGCTATGCCGAGCTGGGCGCCATCGGGGCGCTGTTCGCCGAGGACGACGGCGGGCTGGGCGGCGCGGGCTTTGACATCTCCGTCGTCTTTGAAGCGCTGGGGCGCGGCCTGGTCGTCGAACCCTTCCTGGACGCCCTGATGGTGGGCAGCGCGATCGCCGCGGCCGGCACGCCCGCGCAGCGCGAGGCCCTGGAAGGCCTGATCTCGGGCAGCCTTACCGCGGCGCTGGCGCAGGCCGAACCGGAATCCGGCTACGACCTCGACCGCGTGGCCACGCGCGCCCAGCGCAGCGCGGACGGCTGGGTGCTCGACGGCGCCAAGGCGGTGGTCTACGCGGGCGAACATGCCGACCTCTTCCTGGTGTCCGCGCGCACGTCCGGCGACCTGGACGACGAAGCAGGCATCAGCCTGTTCCTGGTCGGCCGGGGCACGCCCGGCCTGGCGCTGCGCGGATACGGACTGATCGACGGCGGACGCGCCGCGGAACTGGTTCTGGACAAGGTACAGCTCGCCCCCGGCGCCCTCCTCGGCCAGGAAGGCGCGGGCCATGCGTTGCTGGAGCGCGCCGTCGGCCGCGGCATCCTGGCGCTGTGCGCCGAGGCCGTGGGCGCCATGGACTGCGCGCGCGACGCGACACTGGAATACCTGCGCACTCGCCGACAGTTCGGCACGCCCATCGGCAGCTTCCAGGCCCTGCAGCACCGCATGGCCGACGTGCTGTTGGAGATCGAACAGGCGCGCTCGGCGGTCATCAACGCGGCCGCGGCCGTCGACCATCCCGACCGGGCCACGCGCGAACGCGCGCTGTCCGCCGCCAAAACCACCATCGGCCGCATCGGCACGCTGGTGGCCGAGGAATGCATCCAGCTCCATGGCGGCATCGGCATGACCTGGGAGCTGCCGCTGGCGCACTATGCCAAGCGCCTGGTCATGATCGACCACCAGTTGGGCGACGAAGACCACCACCTGCGCCGCTACATTGCGCTGGGCCAGGCATGATCGCGGAAGCACGGCAATGATCGACTCTCCTACCGCGACGCTCTCGCGCCCCTTAGCCGCCCCCTTAGCCGCCCCCTTCGCCGCCCCCTTCGCGGTGCGCACCGCGCAGGACGTCCAGCGGCTGCAGGCCCGGCCGCTGGCGGAAACACTGACGGTGCAGAGCACCTACGAGATCTTCTGCAATTCCGCGGCCGCCTTCGGCGACCGGCGCGCCCTGACCTTCCTGCGCAGCGCGGACCCCGCCGACGACGCCATCAGCTGGACCTATCGCGAACTGCTGGCCGGCATCCACCAGACGGCCAACCTGCTGCACAGCCTGGGCATCCGCGAAGGCGACGCCGTCGGCGTGCTGCTGCCCGGCTGCCTGGAGTACCACCTGGCCCTGTGGGGCGGCGAAGCGGCGGGCATCGTCCAGCCGCTCAACCCGCTCCTGACCGACGACAAGCTCGCGTCGCTGATGACGACGGCGCGCGCCAAGGTGCTGATCGCCTACGGCTCGGACGTCGAATGCGGCTCCTGGTCCAAGGCCTTGCGGCTAATGGATCGGGTGCCGACGCTGCAAACACTGCTGCGCGTGGCGCCGTGGCACGAGACGGCCGCCGACCGCCCCGCCCTGCCCGACGGCGCCCTCGACTTCGACGCCAGCCGCGCCGCGCAGCCGTCCGACCGGTTGGTGAGCGGGCGCGTCATCCGCGCGAGCGACGTGGCCGCATACTTCCACACCGGCGGCACCACCGGCGCGCCCAAACTGGCCATCCATACGCACGCCAACCAGGTGTTCTCGGCCTGGGCGGCGGTGCAATTGCAGAATGCCGGGCCGGGCGACGTGGTCATCAACGGCTACCCGCTCTTTCACGTGGCGGGCGTTCTGCCCGCGTCGCTGGCGGCCCTGTCGTCGGGCGTTGAAACCGTCATCCCGACCACGCTGCTGCTGCGCAACCGCGACGTGCTGCGCAACTATTGGCGCCTGGTAGAAAAGCACCGCGCGACCTCGCTGCAGGGCGTGCCGACCATCCTGGCCGCGCTGGCCGAGGTGCCGCTGGACGGCGCGGACATCTCCTCGCTGCGCTACTGCCGCACCGGCGCGGCGCCCCTGCCAGCCGAACTGGCGGCGCGGTTCAAGCGCCTGTTCGGCCTGCACGTCAGCGAGAGCCTGGGCATGACCGAGATGGCCGGCATCACCTCGATTTCCCCGCCCGGCTGCGAATTCCCGGTCAATTGCGTCGGCTTTCCGCTGCCCTACGTGCAGGTGCGCATCGTCGGCCTGGACCTGCCCGCAGGCCAGCCCGCGCGCGACCTGCCCCCCGGCACGCCGGGCATGTTGCTGATCAAGGCGCCCAACGTCATCCCCGGCTTCCTGGACCCCGAAGACACCGCCCGCGCCTTCACTGAAGACGGCTGGCTCATCAGCGGCGACGTCGGATACATGGATGCCGAAGGCCGCCTGCACCTGCAAGGGCGCGCCAAGGACTTGATCATCCGCGGCGGCCACAACATCGATCCCAAGACCATCGAGGACGCGCTCGCCACGCACCCCGCGGTGCAACTGTGCGCCGCGGTCGGCGCCCCGGACGCCTACGCCGGCGAGCTGCCGATCGCCTTCGTCACGCTGGCCGAAGGCAGCGCCGCGACCGAAGCCGAACTTGTCGCCCACGCCGCCGCCCATGTGGACGAAGGCCCCGCGCGGCCCAAGCGCGTCATCGTGCTGGACAGCATGCCGATGACCAACGTCGGCAAGATCTACAAACCCGATTTGCGCCGCCTGGCGACCGCCGTGTCGGTCCAGGCCGTGGTGGCGCGCACCCTGCAAGAAGCCGGCCTCGCGCAAGACGACCCCGTCTTTCGCGTGCTGGCTGATGCGCAACCGGATGTCGCCGTAGAAGCCGGCGCCGGTGCGCCCGCGCCGCTGAAGGAACGGCTGCGCGAGGCGCTGTCCCGGCTGCCCGTCAAAGTCGACGTGCGCGACTGACTGGCATCCCATAACAACACACCAGGAGACAACCCACATGCCCCAACTGCCCCTGCGACGCGCCTGCCTCGCCGCCCTGACGCTCACCCTGGCAAGCGCCGCCTTGCCTTTTTCAGCCAGCGCCCAGACCGACTTTCCCACCAAGCCCATCACCCTGATCGTGCCTTTCCCGGCCGGCGGCTCCACCGACCGCCACCTGCGGATCGTCGCGCAGGACGCCTCCAAGTACCTGGGCCAGCCCGTCATCGTGGAGAACCGCCCGGGGGCCGGCGGCACGCTGGGCACGGCCACCATGGCCAAGACGGCCAAGCCGGACGGCTACACGATCGCCCTGTACACGCTGGCAATGCTGCGCATGCCCTACATGCAGAAAAGCAGCTGGGATCCCATCAACGACTTCACCTTCATCGTGGGCCTGTCTGGCTACACCTTCGGCTTTACCGTGCGCTCGGACTCGCCGTTCAAGACCTTCAACGAATACATCGAGGCGGCGCGCAAATCGCCCGGCCGGATCGACTACGGCTCCACCGGCATCGGCTCGTCGCCGCACCTGATCATGGAAGAAATCGCCATCAACGCGAACGTCAAGCTCAACCACGTGCCCTTCAAGGGCAACGCCGACATGCAGCAGGCCCTGCTGGGCGGCCACGTCATGGCGCAGAGCGACGCCACCGGCTGGGATCAGTTCGTGGATTCGGGCAAGATGCGCCTGCTGGTCACCTTCGGCGACAAGCGCACCACCCGCTGGCCCGACGTGCCCACCGCGCAGGAGCTGGGCTACAAGGTCGTGTCCACCTCCCCCTACGGCCTGGCCGGTCCGAAGGGCATGGACCCGGCGGTGGTGAAGATCCTGCATGACGCCTTCAAGAAGGCGCTGTTCGACCAGGCCAGCATGGACGTCATGAAGCAGCTCAACCAGTCGCCCGCCTACCGCAGCAGCGAGGAGTACAAGGCGTGGGCGCAGGCCACCTACGTCAAGGAAAAGGACCTGATCGAACATCTGGGCCTGATGGCGAAGTAGTCCGCCGCGGGCACCCGGGCGCGGACCCGGCACGGGCGGGGCGCGGACAGATTTTGTATGCAAAAAATGTCTGCCGCCCCGCCCGGCTTTTGTTAGACTGGCTGCCCGATGGTTTCTCCCACCCGGCAGCCCCTGCCGCGCCCCATGATCCAGGAAGTCCAGCCCGACCCCAGCGCCGACGACATCGCCAAGGAAGTGGCCGCCGCCATCGTCGCGCACAAGCTCCCGCCCGGCACCCGGCTGCGCGAAGAGGCCCTGGCCCGGGTCTACAAGGTCAGCCGCACCAAGATCCGCGCGGCGCTCCTGATGCTGTCCAAGGACAAGCTGATCAACATCATTCCGGACAAGGGCGCGTTCGTCAGCAAACCCGATGCCAACGAGGCCCGCGAGGTCTACGCCGTGCGCCGCATCCTGGAGGCCGCGCTGGCCCGGGAATTCGTCGCGTGCGCCCAGGACGCCGACTACCGCCGCATCGACGCCCACTTGGCCGAGGAACGCCGCGCCGTCGAAAGCGGCGACGTACAGGCGCGCAACCACCTGCTCAGCCATTTCCACATCCTGCTGGCCGAAGCCGTCGGCAATTCAGTGCTGACGGGCATGCTGCGCGAGCTGTCCGCGCGCAGCGCCGTCATCACCGTGCTGTTCCAGAGCTCGCACGACGCCAGTTGCTCCTCGCGCGAGCACCACGCCTTCATCGAAGCGGCCCGCGCGGGCGACGTCGAACGCGCCTGCGCCCTGATGGACGAACACCTGGAACACGTGCTGGCCGCGCTGGACTTTGCCGGCGACCGGCAGCCGGGCAGCGACCTGGTGGCTGCGCTGCTGAGCTGACGCCTGGCGGCGTCGCCCGTCTACCCCGCCCGCAGCAACTGCTCCATGCGCTGCTGCAGCCACAGCTCCGTTTCACCCGGCTCCGCGCCCTGCAGCCACAGCGTGCGCACGGACAGCATCGGCAACGCCAGTTCCGCGCAGGGCACCGGGGTCAGCGTGGTGCGAAAGCTTTCGTATTCCGCGATGTTCAGGGGCAGGATCGCAAAGCCCAGGCCGTCGGCCACCATCCCCGCGATGCTGTAGAAGCTGTCGGTGCGCCACAACGTCGGGCTCAGGACCATGTCCTCGACACCTTCCATCTGCATCACAAGCTGGCGGTGCCGCGCCAGGTCCTTGCGCGACACGCTCGGCAAGGCCGCCAGCGGGTGGTCCGACGCCACAAAAATGCCCTGCGCCACGGTGCCCAGATACCGGTGCGCGAAGTCGCTGCCCGGATTGCCCCGGTCGAAATGGAACGCGATGCTCGCCCGGCCCTGCCGAACGAAATCGGCCACTTCGGTCGCGGTGCCGTTCAACTGGGTCAGCTCCAGCGCCGGAAACCGCTCGGCCAATTCCACCACCAGCGCGCCCAGCACGAGATACGGCAGGGCCTCATCCAGCGCAATGGACAGCCGCGCCTCTTGCCCGCCGGCGAACGACAGCGCGCGTTGGGCAAGGCCGCCGGCCTGCCGCAGCAGCTCCCTCGCTTCCAGCAGCATCACTTCACCGGCCGGGGTCAGCACCGCATTGCGCCGGGACCGGTCGAACAGCGCCACGCCCAGATCCGCCTCCAGCAATCCCACCGAGGTGCTGACCGCCGACTGCGCGCGGCCGATGCGCCGGCCCGCCGCCGAAAACGAGCCCGCCTCTGCGGCCGCCACGAATTGCCGTAATTGATCCAGGGTCCATTGCATGGTCCGCTCCGGTTGATTCCTCTTTACCCATCTATTTTATAGATGGAATCCAACTTCTAATTGAAATTATCCAGATGGATAATGCGCGCCCGGGGACCGGTGCATGCCAGGCGCGCGCGCAAATCCCTGCTTTATCAAGGAGTAGAACCATGCAGCGGACTTCCCACGCTGTCGCCGCGTCCGCCCCCGGGCGCTGGCTGGTGCTGGCCATCGTGTCCAGCGCCTTGCTGCTGATCGTCGTCGACATGACGGTCCTGTACACCGCCCTGCCGCGGCTCACGCACGAACTGGGCGTCACCGCCTCGGCCAAGCTCTGGATCGTGAACGTCTACGCACTGGTCGTATCCGGCCTGTTGCTGGGCATGGGCACGCTGGGCGACCGGCTGGGCCACAAGCGCCTGTTCATGATGGGGCTGGCCGTGTTTGGCGCAGCCTCGCTGGCCGCCGCCTATTCGCCGGGCGCCGCCGTCCTGATCGCGGCGCGCGCGCTGCTGGGCGTGGGCGCGGCAATGATGATGCCCGCCACCCTGTCCATCCTGCGCCTGGCCTTCGCCGACGAGCGCGAGCGCGCCGTCGCCATCGGCGTCTGGGCCTCGGTCGCCTCGGGCGGCGCGGCGCTGGGCCCCGTGGTGGGCGGCCTTTTGCTGGAGCATTTCTGGTGGGGCTCGGTATTTCTCATCAACGTGCCCATCGTGCTGCTGGCGCTGCCGCTGGCGTGGCGCTGCATCCCGGCCAGCGTGCCGGACGCCTCGCGGCCCTGGGATCTGACCGGTTCGCTGCAGGTGATGGCGGGCATGGTCCTGTGCGCCTTCGCGCTCAAGGAACTGGGCCGGGCGTCGCCGTCGTGGCTGCATGCCGCGCTGGCCTGCGCGGCGGGCGCGGCGATCCTGACCGTCTTCGTGCGCCGCCAGCGGCGCCGGCCCCACCCGCTGATCGACTTCGCCATCTTCCGCAACGCCTCGTTCAGCTCGGCCGTGGCCGCGGCGCTCTTCGCCGCGGCCGCGCTGCTGGGGATGGAACTGGTGTTCAGCCAGCGGCTGCAACTGGTGCTGGGCATGTCGCCAATCCAGTCCGCGCTCTTCATCCTGCCGCTGCCGCTGGCCGCCTTCGTGGCCGGGCCGCTGGCCGGACTGCTGCTGGGGCGCGTGGGCAGCCGGCGCATGCTGTTCCTGGCGCTGCTGGTGTCGGGCGTGGGCATGGGCGGCTATCTGCTGACCTACGACGCCGCGGTCGTGCCGCAGATGATCAGCCTGTGCGTGCTGGGCCTGGGCATCGGCGCCACCATGACGGCCGCGTCCAGCACCATCATGCAGAGCGCCACGCCCGAGCGCGCCGGCATGGCCGCATCGATCGAAGAGGTGTCCTACGAATTGGGCGGCGCGCTCGGCGTGACCCTGATGGGCTCGATCCTGTCGGGCGTCTACGCGCAGACGCTGTCCGTGCCGGCCGGGGTTGCCGAGGCGGCCGCCACAAGCGCCGCGCGCGACAGCCTGGACGAAGCGCTCGTCATCGCCGCCGGCATGCCCACGGAGCTTGCGGCCACCCTGACGGCGCTGGCCCGCGGCGCCTTCGAGACCGGCTACGCGGCGGTCATCGCCACCGCCACGCTGATGCTGCTGGCCACCGCCGCCTTCGTATTGCTGAATCGCGCCCGGCGCACGGGGCAGCCGGGCTGACGGCTCAACAGTTGCGAAACGCGTGATCCAGGTCCGCGATCAGGTCTTCCTCGTGCTCCAGGCCGATGGACACCCGAATCAGGCCTTCGGACACGCCCGCCGCGTCGCGCTCGGCGGCGGGCACGCCGGAGTGCGTGGTCGACGCCGGGTGGCAAATCAGCGTCTCGGTGCCGCCCAGGCTGACCGCCGAGCGGAACAGATGGAGGGCGTTGATGAAGCGGAACGCGCGCTCGCGGCCGCCCTCCAGCACGAAGGCAAAGGTTGAGCCTGGGCCAGTGCACTGGCGCTTGTACACCTCTTGGTAGGCGCGGTCGGCGATCAGTTCCGGATGGAATATCTGCACCTTCTCGTGCGGATTGCCCGCCAGCCACTGCGTGACCTTGGTGGCCGTGCGCGCGGCCTGCTTCATGCGCAGCACCACCGTCTCCATCGACCGCGTGATCATCCAGCAGGAATGCGGATCCAGTTGCGATCCGAACGCGCTGCGGATCGCGCGCACCTTCTTGATCAGCTCCTTGCTGCCCGTGACGGCCCCGGCCACCAGGTCGCTGTGGCCGCCCACGTATTTCGTCAGCGAATACACCGACAGGTCCACCCCGTGCTCGGCCGGCTTCTGGAAGATCGGCCCGAGCAGCGTGTTGTCGCACACCGAAATCGGACGGTAGCCGTGGCGCGTCTCGAACGCGTCCAGCTCATTCTTCATGGCCTCGAAGTCGAACAGCGCATTCGTCGGATTGGCGGGCGTCTCCACGTAAAACAGCTTCACCGGCCCCTTGGCCGCCGCCTGTTCCAGCGCCGCGCGCATGCTGCTGGGCGACAGCCCATTGGCCACCGGATGGGAACCAATGCCCCATTCGGGAAAGACCTTGCCGATCAGGGTCTCGGTCCCCCCGTACAGCGGCACGGACTGCACCAGTTGATCGCCCGGCCGCAAAAACGCCATCAGCACCGCGCTGATCGCGGACATGCCGCTGGACGTTACCGCCGCGTCCTGCGAGCCATCCAGCAGCGACAGCCGGTCTTCGACGATCTCCAGGTTCGGATGATTGAAACGGCTGTACACCAGCCCCGCCGACTCGCCCTGCGGCAAGGGCTTGCGCCCCGACACCAGATCAAAGAACGCGGCGCCATCCTCCGCCGTGCGAAAGGCAAACGTGGACGTGAGGAACACCGGCGGCTTGACGGCGCCTTCCGACAGGAAGGGGTCGTAGCCGTAGGACATCATCTGCGTTTCGGCATGCAGCGGGCGGCCGAAGATGTCCTTCTTGTGGTAGCTCGAGTAAGTCATGGAGTGCCTCCTGGGATGGTGGTCCAGACCGCCGGGCGCAAGCGGCAGCCCTTCGTCAGACGATACCCCCGAGCCGGGCGCGATGCATCGCGGGATGTGACCGGGAGACGATTGGCATCGCCGATTTAATGGGGGTCTGATAGTCCCGTTTGCCGCCCATTTTGTTTTTTTTATGTACTTCGCAGTGCATTAGACCGATAGATCAACGGAAAAACACCGGGTAAACACCGACTATTCGCGGCCTTTCATCCGATCTATAAACACACATTGTTTTTTTATTGTGTTTTCAACATGAAAATTGCACTGATCGGATGCGGCGAGGTGGGACACTGCTATGCGCGTGCCTGGACCGCCGCCGGACACACCCTCGTCGGCATCTGCGAGCTGCGCACGGACGACGAAATGGTCCGCCGCGCCCAGGCCGCGGGCGCGCCCCTGCACACTGCGCCGGGCCCCTGGTTGGCGGCGGCGGACGCCGTCGTCTCCGCCGTCTATGGCTACAACGCGGCCGAGGTCGCGCAAGAGGCCCTCCCGCACCTGCGCGCAGGCGCCGTCTACGCGGACTTCACCACCGCCAGCGCCGGTGACATGCAGGCAGCGGCCCGGGCTGCCGCCCGCTTTCCCATCGAATTCACCGACGTGGCCATCATGGGCGCCATCGCCCTGCTCGCGGAAAAAACGCCTTTGCTTTGCGCGGGCGGCGGATCCCAGGTGGTCACCGCGCTGGGCGAAAGCGCGGGCGCCCCGGTGCGCTTCATCGATGGCCAGCCCGGCGACGCCGTGCGCCTGAAGCTCCTGCGCAGCGTGATGACCAAGGGCATGGAAAGCCTGGCCGTCGAATGCATGGTCGCGGCCGAGCGCATGGGTCTGCGCGAATCGCTGTACGAAGTGCTGGCCGACATCGACCGCACGCCGCTCACCGCGTTCATGGACTCGTTCGTGCGTTCGCATGTGCTGCATGCCCCGCGCCGGCTGGCAGAGGTGCGCGAAGCCCGCGACCAGCTGCACGAGGCGGGCCTGGAGCCCTTGGTGCTCAATGGCGTCGAGCAGCTCTTTGACCGGACGACCCGCGGCATCGAAGCCGCGCGCGCCAAGGGCGACGCCCCGGCGCCCGACACGGTCGAAGCCCGGCTTGCCTGGCTGACCACGCTGGCCCGCCAGCCCTGAATTCCAACCCTGAATTCCAACCCTGAATTTCAACCCTGAATTTCAACCCTGATTGGCGCCCCTGACTACCGACCCCGCCGCAGAGCGCGGGCCCGATCCCAAATAAACCCCCTGTGAGGAAGACAATGAAACTGTTCAAGAAACTGCTGGCCGCCACGCTCGTGCTGGGCTGCGCCGCCACCCAGGCCGCCGATCTGGGCAGCGCCCCCATCACCCTGATCTCCCCCTTCCCGCCCGGCGGCGGCACCGACACGCTGACCCGCATGATCGGCACCGCGATGAGCCAGGACGCCGGCTGGAACATCGTCGTCGAGAACAAGCCCGGCGCGGGCGGCAACCTGGCGCTGGATGCGACGGCGCGCGCCCGGCCGGACGGTCACACGCTGGTCATGGCGCAGACCGACAACATCGTGCTGAACCCCTGGCTCTACAGCAAGCTCAGCTACGACACCTTCAAGGACTTCAAGCCGGTGGGCCCGGTGGCCTCGTCGCCCAGCGTCTTCGTCGTGCTGCCCGATTCCCCGTTCAAGTCCATCGCCGACGTCGTGAAGGCCGCAAAGGCCAAACCCAACCTGGTTTCGCTGGGAATCCCGGGCATCGGCGGCACGGGCGACCTGACGGGCTATCTGTGGCGCAAGGCCGCGAACATGGAACTCATGCATGTGCCGTACCGCGGCTGGAGCCAGGCGTTCCCGGACCTCGCCAGCGGTCGGATCGACATGTATGTCGGCTCGGTCGCGTCGCTGCTGCCGCAGATCCGCGGCGGCAAGGTGCGCGCGCTGGGCGTCGTCGCCGATGAACGTTCGCCCGCCCTGCCCGACGTGCCCACGTTCGTGGAGAGCGGCTTCAAGACCATCAACCAGTCGATCTGGTGGGGCCTGATGGCGCCGGGCAAGACGCCCGATGACGTGATCGCGGCGCTGAACCAGGAGCTGCAGAAGGTGCAATCCAACCCCGAACTGATCAAGAAGCTGGAAGACGCCGGCTACACCGTCATGAAGGGCTCGCCCGAGGATCTGGCGCGCCGGCATCGCGCAGACCACGACGCCTTCGGCAAGGTCGTGCAGGAAGCCGGCATTCCCAAGCAATAGTCCCCTACGGCATACATACCCCATCAGGAGCAGTGATGACAGGCTTTGAAATCCATGCCCGCCAGCGCGCGGTCAGCCAGGAACTCGTCGAAAAATTCCGCCAGGTGCCGGTCGCCAACGTGAGCGACTGCATGTCGCGCATGACGGCCGGCGGCGCGCGCCTTCGCCCCATGCACGACGGCAGCCCGTTGGCCGGCCCCGCCTTGACCGTGCGCACGCGGCCCGGCGACAACCTGCTGGTGCACAAGGCCCTGAGCCTGGCGCAGCCAGGCGACGTCATCGTGGTCGATGCCGGCGGCGATCTGACCAACGCGATCATCGGCGAAATCATGACGACCTACGCCGAATCGCGCGGCATCGCGGGCATCATCATCAACGGCGCCATCCGCGACTGCGGCACGATCCGCCGCAGCGCCTTTCCGGTCTACGCGGCCGGCGTCACCCATCGCGGCCCCTACAAGGACGGCCCCGGCGAAATCAACTGCGTGATCGCGCTCGACGGCATGACCATCGCCCCGGGCGACCTGATCCTCGGCGACGACGACGGGTTGCTCGCCGTCCCGTACGAGCAGGCGCAGGCCATCTACCAGGCGGCCGCGGCCAAGCATGACGTGGAAACCAAGATGCTGGCGGATATCGCCGCGGGCACCCTGGACACCTCCTGGATCGATGCCCGTCTGCGGGCCCTGGGCTGCTCGGGAGTCTGACCATGAGCGTTCCGGCAGTCGGCAGGCCCGCGTTGCGCGTCGCGCGGCTGGATCTCTGGATCGATCCGGCATTCGATGCGGCGATCGCGCGCGACCACACCCTGGACCTGCGCGTACTGCCGGTCAACGGCGATGCCGTGACGGCGGCCGGCCTGGCCTGCGCCCACGCCTACCACGTCAGCGCGGCCAAGGACGAGGTGCCTGCCCGCTGGCAGGTCTCAGCCGACCTGTTGGCGCACTGCCCGCAATTGCTCTGCGTGTCTTCCGGCGGCGCCGGGTACGACACGGTCGACGTCGCAGCCTGCACCCGGGCGGGCGTGGCCGTGGTGAACCAGGCCGGGGCCAACGCCGCCTCGGTCGCGGAAATGACCTTCGCCCTGCTCCTGTCCCTGGTCAAGCGGCTGGGCGAGTCCGAGGCCGCGCTGCGGGCCGGCACGGCCGTCAGCCGCGAATCCCTGATGGGCCACGAAATCGAAGGCCGCGTGCTGGGCATCGTCGGCATCGGTGAAATCGGCCGGCGCGTGGCGACAATCGCGGCGGGCTTCGGGCTGCGCGTCCTCGCCTACGACCCGCTGGTCGCGCCGGACGAGATCCGCGCGCGCGGCGCCCAGCCCGTCACCTTCGACGCGCTGCTCGAACAGGCCGACATCGTCAGCCTGCATTGCCCGCTCGATGGCGTCACCCGGAACCTGTTCGACGCCAGCGCCTTCCAGCGCATGAAACGCGGCGCGCTGTTCATCTCCACCGCGCGCGGCGGCATCCATGACGAGGACGCCCTGCTCGCCGCGCTCGATTCCCGCCACCTGGCCGGCGCCGGACTGGATGTATGGAAGGTGGAGCCGCCGCCGCCAGGCAGCGGCCTGCTGCAGCGTTCCAACGTGGTCGCCGCCTTCCACACGGGCGGCGTCACCCACGAAGGCCGCCGCAAGGTGGCGCAAGGTTCGGCGACGCAGATCATGGACATGCTCGCCGGCCGCAAGCCCGCCCGCCTGCTCAACCCCGAGGTCTGGCCGCGCTTTCTCGCGCGCCTGGCCGAGTGCGGGGTGAAGGCGTAGCGTCGCGGCGCGCGCCGTTGGTATAGTCCACTGTTTCACATCCGCAAGGGCAAGCCCTCTCATGTCGAGCGCCAGTGATTACGTATACGGGGAATTGCGCCGGCGCCTGATGGCCGGATCGTTCCTGCCCGGCGAACCGCTGCGCGAAGAACACATCGCGACCCAGCTCTCCGTCAGCCGCACGCCCGTGCGCAACGCCATCGAACGCCTGATCGCGGACGGCCTGGTCACCCGCGAAGGCCGGCGCGGCGCCGTCGTGCTGGGCTGGCAGGACCGCGACATCGACGAAGCCTTCGAGCTGCGCATGCTGCTCGAGCCCTATTCCGCCAAGGCGGCCGCCGAGCGCGCAACGCCCGAACAGATCGACGAACTCGAGCGCATCAACCAGTGCATGCTGGACGCCATCAATGCCGGCGCGCCCGACCACGTCGCCCAGGTCCAGCACTACAACAACCAGTTCCACCACGCCCTGCTCGATGCCGCGCAATCGGCGCGGGTGCGATCCCTGGTGGAAAACCTGCTGGATATGCCGATCATCATCGGCTCCTTCTATTTCTACGGCCGCGACGACATGCTGCGCAGCGTGGAACACCACCGCCAGATCATCGCCGCGCTGCGCGCCCGCGACGCTGAATGCGCCGAGCTCGCCATGCGCTTTCATCTGGCCGCGACGCATTTGTTGTTCCGGACGCACCGGAAGGCGGGCGCCTGACTGCGGCGGTCGGGCCAGCGCACTGCGTGACGCCCAGGTCGTCGGGCATGCGTCGTCAGATCTGCCCCGGCACCACCCGGTTGCGCCCCTGCCGCTTCGCTTCATACAACCCCCGGTCCGCCGCCTGGATCAGCTCCGTGCAGGGCTGGCCATCCTGCGGCGTCGCGGTGGCCAGGCCCACGCTCACCGTGAGCCAGGGACCGGCGCCCGCGTCGCGTTGCGGGATCTGCATGGCTTCGACGGCGCGGCGCAGTTTCTCGGCGGCCAGGCGCGCGCTCCCGGCGGGCGTGCCGGGCAGCACCAGCGCGAACTCTTCGCCGCCGAAGCGCGCCGCCAGGTCGGTGGAGCGGTCGCAGCTTGCGAAGATGGTGTTGGCCACGCGCTTGAGGGCCTCGTCGCCCGCGATGTGGCCGTAGGTGTCGTTGTAGGACTTGAAGTGGTCCACATCGATCATGAGCATGCTGATCTCGCGCCGGTCGCGGCCCGCGCGCAGCCATTCGGCGTTGAGGTATTCGTCGAAATAGCGCCGGTTGCCCAGGCCGGTCAGGCCGTCCGAATTGGTGAGGCGGCGCAATTCCATGTTGCTTTCCAGCAATTGCTGCTGGCTCTGGCGCAGGGCCTGGTAGGCCTCGTCGCGTTGCACCAGCGCCATGTAGGAGCGCGAGTGGTAGCGGATGCGCGCGATCAGTTCGATGGAGTCCGGCAGCTTCACGAGGTAGTCGTTGGCGCCCGCGGCAAACGCCGCGCTCTTGATCGCGGGGTCTTCCTTGGTGGACAGCACGATGATCGGGATGTCGCGCGTCACCGGGTGGCCACGGTACTCGCGCACGAGGCTCAGGCCGTCCACGCCGGGTAGCACCAGATCCTGCAGGATAACCGTGGGCCGCGTCTGGATCGCCACGCTCAAGGCCTTGTAGGGATCCGAGCAATAGTGGAAATCGATGTTGCCCTCGGGCACCAGCGCCCGCCGGATGGCTTCTCCCACCACGACCTGGTCGTCAACGAGCAACACCATCGCCCCATGCGAATTCAGATCCGCAGAGACCGCGTCGTCAGAGGAAGCAAGCATAGTAAGTCCTTGATTTCTGCACATATGCCGCGGCTCAGGCAAACGCCTGGATGACGCGGGAAGCAATTTCTTCGAGGGGCCTGATCTCGACCGCGGCCTGCATGGCCGCGGCCGCCTTGGGCATGCCATAGACGGCGCTGGTGGCCTGGTCTTGCGCGATGGTCAGGCAACCGCGCTCGCGCAGCGCCTTGAGTCCACGCGCGCCGTCCTGGCCCATGCCCGTCAGCAGGACGCCGACCGCCACGCCGCGCCAATGCTGCGCCACACTATGAAAAAACACGTCGATGGAAGGCCGGTACAGGCTTTCACGGGGGCAACTGGTGTATCCAAGGGTGCCATCCTCGCGCAGCGCAAGATGGTCATCCGTGCCCGCCAGCAGGATCTGTCCCGGTAGCGGCCGCTCGCCTTGGCGCGCCAGCCGGACCGGCAGCGGCACCTGGTCGTTGAGCCAGTCCGCCATGCCGGCGGCAAACAAGGCGTCCACATGCTGCACCAGCACGATGCCCGCCGGAAAATCCAGCGGCAGGTCACGCAACAATTGGGCGAGCGTGGCCGGGCCGCCGGCCGACGCGCCGATCGCCAGCAGCCGTCTTGCGCCCGCCGGCGGCGCGGGCTTGGGGACAGGGGTCAGTGCCGGGCGATTGCCGTAACGGCCGATCAGCCAGCCGATGTTGCGGATCTTGCGCAGCAGCGGCGCCGCCGCGCTGCGCATGTCCGAGCCGCCGACGACCGGCGTGTCCACCGCGTCCAGCGCGCCGTGGCCCATGGCATCGAAGACGCGCGCGGTCTGGCGCTCGACGTCGGACGTCACCACGACGATGGCGCAAGGCGTTTGCGCCATGATGCGGCGCGTGGCCTCGACGCCGTCCATGACGGGCATGATGAGGTCCATCAGCACCACGTCGGGACGGTCGCGTTCGCACTGCTGGACTGCCTCCAGGCCGTCGGCCGCGGTCCAGGCAATCTCCAGGCCGGGCTCGAGCGCGATCGCGCGCCGCAGGGTCTCGACCGCGAGGGGCATGTCATTGACGATCCCGATTCTCACGTCCGTGCCTTCCCGATGAGGTCTTCGACGGCATCGAGCAGCGCATCGTCGTGGAAGCTGCCCTTGGCGAGGTAATAGTCGGCGCCGGCATCCAGCCCGCGCCGCCTGTCCTCTTCCCGGTCCTTGTACGACACCACCATGACGGGCAGATTCTGCAGCTTGGGATCGGCCTTGATGCGCGACACGAGTTCGATGCCGTCCATCCGCGGCATGTCGACGTCGGTCACGATCAGGTCGAAATCCTCGCTGCGCAACATGTTCCAGCCATCCATGCCGTCCACGGCCACGGCCACATCGAAACCGCGGTTCAACAGCAGCTTGCGCTCAAGCTCGCGAACCGTCAACGAGTCATCGACGACCAGGACGCGCTTGCGGCGCCGCGTCGCCGTCGCGCCGGCACCGCTGTCGACGCGCGACAGCCGGCCGCCTTCGATCAGTTTCTGCACGGACACCAGCATGTCTTCCACGTCCAGGATCAGCAGCGGCGTGCCGTCGTCCATCAGCGAGCCCGCCATCACGTCCTGCACCTTGCCCAGCCGGGGGTCCAGCGGCTGCACGACCAGCGTGCGCTCGCCCACGTAGCGGTCCACGGCGATGCCGTAGAGCCGCTCGTGATCCCCCACCACCACCACGGACAAGGTATCGGCGGCCGGCGCCGGCTCGCCGGCGCGCAGGATCTGCCGCGCCGACACCAGCCCGATCTGGCGGTCCATGAAGCGGAAATGCTGCTGGCCTTCGAGCTGTTCGATGTCCTGAGCGTCCACCTGCAGCGCATGGCTGACGTAGGCCAGCGGAAACGCGTAGATCTCGCCCTGCACTTCGACCAGCAGGCTGCGCACCACCGACAGGGACAGCGGCATCTCCAGCACGAAGCGCGTGCCCCGGCCCTGCTGCTGGTGGACGCGCACCGCGCCGCGCAGTTGCCGCACCATCGTCTGCACCACGTCCAGCCCCACGCCGCGCCCGGATATCTCGGTCACTTCGTCGCGGGTGCTGAAGCCCGACAGAAAAAGGAATTCCAGCAGCTCGGCCTCGGTCAACCGGGCCGCGGTCTCCGCGTTGGTGAGCTTGCGCTCGACGACCTCGCCGCGCAGATGGTCCAGAGATATCCCGGAACCGTCGTCGGCCAGCTCGACCAGCAGCATGCCGGCCGAGTGGCGCGCCGACAGCGTGATCAGGCCCTCCGGCGGCTTGCCCGCCCGCTCGCGGGCCGCGGGCGATTCGATGCCGTGGTCCACGGCGTTGCGCAGCAGGTGGGTGAGCGGCGCATCCAGTTTTTCCAGGATGTCGCGGTCCACCTGCGTCTGCTCGCCTTCGATCTCCAGGCGCACCTGCTTGCCCAGTGAGCGGCCCAGGTCGCGCACCATGCGCGCCATGCCGCCCACGCCGTCGCCGAAGGGCCGCATGCGGCAGGCCAGCGCGGTGTCGTACAGGCGCCGCGTCAGATGGCTCATGCGCCAGCCGAAGTCGTCCACTTCGCTGGTGCGCTGCGTCAGTTCACGCTGGCACTGTTCGAGGATGCGCTGCGCATCGTCCAGCGCCGCCTGGCCGCGCGCATCGAGGTGCTGCTCGGCCAGCACGGCGCGCACGCCGTCCAGCGCACGCGCCGCCCCCGCCTGCAGGCGCCGCAGCCGCAGCATGGCGGCGCTGAAAGGGCCGACCCATTGCGACTCGACCAGTGTTTCGCTGGACAGCCCCAGCAGCTTGTTCAAGGTGTCGGCCGTGACGCGCAGCACGCGCTCGCCCTCGCCCGCCGTGCGGTCGGAACTGCGGCGCGACGGCGATGCGGCGGCATTTGATGGGCCGGGCGTCGACGCGCCAGGAGTGGACACGCCAGGAGTCGATGTACCGGGCGTTGATACCCCGGAGGCCGATGTGGCCGGGGTCGTTGCCGCGGCCCCCGACACGGCGCCTGTCGTTCCGGGCGACGCCGCCGTGAAAGCCGGGCCCGCAGCAGCGGGCTCATCTTCGAGCCGCACGATCGGCGGCAGAAAGTCAGATGGCCGGGGCGCGCGCGGCGGCGGGGCCGGCGGCGCATTGGGCGCGTTGCTCAGCCGCGCCACCAGGTCAGTGATTTCCGTGTCCAGCTCCACGCCGGGCGTCGCGACGCGTTGCAGCAGGTCCGCGCCCAGCAGCAAGGCGTCGATGTCGGCGGCCTGCAAGCGCAGGCGGCCTTCCTGCGCCGCGACGAGGCAATCTTCCATCGCATGCGCGATGCGCACGGCCGGATGCAGGTCCACGATGCGCGCCGCGCCCTTGAGCGAGTGGGCGGCGCGCATGCAGGCTTCGAGGTCCGGCGCGGACGTGGGATTCTTTTCCAGGGCCAGCAGGCCATCGTTGAGCACCTGCACCTGCGTGCGGGTCTCGATCTGGAACAGTTCGAGGAGCGAGGCGTCGCGCATCTGATCGGGATTCACGCGAGACTCCGTTGCAATGCCTGCATCAGCAGGGTTTCATCCAGCACGCCGACGGCGCGGCCGCCGCAGCGGGCCATGCCGCGGGAATACTTCAGGCTTGCGCCCTGCACGGTCGACGGCAACGGATCGAGCGCCTGCAGGTCGACGTCGTGCATGCCCTCGACCTCGTCCACGGGCAGTACCACCGCCCGGCCCGCGCCGCCGAATATCAGCATGCGCGCGGCGGCTGGGCGTTCGCGCGCCAGCGGCGCCGCGCCGTCCAGCCCCAGCAGGCGCGCCAGCGACACGCATACCGTCAGCGTCCCACGCACATTGGTGACGCCCAGCACGGCGGGATCGCGGCGATGCGGCAGGCTGATGATGCCCCGCATACCTGCCACCTCGTCCAGCGACCGGGTCGGCAACCCCAGCCATTCCCGTTGCAGGCGAAAGACCAGCAGCGACGACAGATTGGCGGCGTGCTGCGGCGGCGGCGGCGCTTCATCCTCTGACGCCATGCCCGGCGGCAGGCGGTCAAGGATACGCTTGGCCGCCGAGGCGTACACCGGACAGTTGCGGCAATGCACGTGCGCGGCTAGCTGGCCGCAGCTTTTGTCGCCGCGGATGCCGATGCGGTTCCAGCAATCGTCCACGTCGGACAGCGGCCCCATTGCGTCAGCCACGGCGAGCCTCCTGGCGCGCCGCGCGCGCCTGCAGGCGGGTCGCGCCGTCGTGATCACCCTCCGCGGCCACCAGCGCGGCAAGGTGCAGCAAGGCTTCGCGGTGGTTCGGGTCCAGGTACAGCGCCTTGCGGTAGGCGGCCTGCGCCTGCCGCGCCTGGCCATCCGCGTCCAGCAGCAGGCCCTGCAGGTGCAGCGCGTCGGCGCTGGCGCCGTGAAGCTCGATGTGCGCATGGCATTGCGCCATGGCATCGCGCACCCTGCCCTGGTCTGCCAGCGCGGCGATATGGCGCAGCGAGGCCTGGGCGGCCGGCTCCGGCGGCGCGGCGGGCGTGTCGGCGATGGCGGCGTGCGGCACGGGCAGCCGCGGCGCGGGCGTCTGCGCGACCGGACGCCGCGGCGGCGCCCAGGCATGCACGATGGGACGCGGGCCAGACTGCGGCGGGCGCGGTGGCGCGGGCGGGGCCGCGGGCGCCGGCGCGGCCTTTGCGCGGAACGCGAACGACCGGGCGAGCGCCACCGACGGCAGGCGCCGTCCCGTCAATAGACTGGTCTCGGCCGGCCCCACGAAAATCACGCCGTCCTCGCGCGCGAATCTGCGCAGCACCTGCACCGCGCGCTCCTGCGTGGCCATGTCGAAATAGATGAGCAGATTGCGGCAGAACACGAAGTCATAGGGCGCGGCGCCCGCCAGCAGGTTCGGATCGAACAGATTGCCGGACTGGAACCGCACCTGGCCGCGCACGCGGGCGGCAAGTTGATGGCCCTCGGGCACTTCCGAGAAATACCGGTCGCGAAACGCCAGGTCGCCGCCGCGGAACGAATTGCGGCCATACACGGCGCGCTGCGCGAATTCCACCATGCGTACGCTGATATCCACGGCGTCCACGTGGAAGCGCTGCGGCGGCACGCCCGCGTCGAGCAGCGCCATGGCGATGGAATACGGCTCTTCACCGCTGGAACAAGGCACGCTCAACACGCGCAGCACGCGGCCCTCGCTGCCGGGCGCAAACAGCCGTTCGCGCGCGAGGGTCGCCATCGCGACCTGGGATTCCGGATACCGGAAAAACCAGGTCTCCGGCACGATCACGGCCTCGATGAGCTGCTGCATCTCGTCGGGCCAGGCCTGCACCCGCGTCAGGTAATCCTGTTCGTCGTCCACGCCGGCCGCGTGCATGCGATGCCGCACGGCCCGTTCGACGGCGGCCTGGCCGATGGAGCCGCTGTCCAGCCCCATCCGGCGCTTGAGCAGGCCGCTGAATTCCTCGAGCAGGCTCATGCAGCCACCTCGCCCGCCGCGCCATCGCCGGACGGAAAAAGAAGCGCCCGCACGGCGGCGGGCAAGAGGTCATCGACCTTGACGGCCTGGACCATGCCGCCCGCGTCGGCCAGCACGGGGCCCAGGTATCGGGCCTGCGTATTGTCCAGCGCATGCGGCTGGAACGCGGCGGGGTCATAGTGCACGGTCTCGGTGGCCTGTTCCAGGATCAGACCCAGCAGGCGCTCGGCGGCGCCCGCGCCGGGCCGGTAGCGCACCAGCGCCAGGCGCGTACTGGTCACGGCGGCACAGGCGCCAGCGCCGGCCAGCGCGCTCATGTCGATGACGGGCACGGCCACGCCGCGGCGTTCGGTCATGCCGGCCACCCAATGCGGCGCACCCGGCACCTGTTTGAGCGCGCGCAGCCCCAGGACTTCGGCGACGTCCCCGGCGTCCAGCGCATAGCGGTCCGCGCCGATACGGAAAAGCAGATACAGCCGGCGCCCGGGGCCGGCATGGCCCGCGGCGGTCCGTGCGCGGACGGCGGCAGATGTCATGGCAGCGTTCACACCTTGAAGCGGGACACGCCGCTACGCAGATCATTGGCCACCAGCGTCAGCTCTTCAATGGCAAGGCTGGATTGACGCAGCGATTCCACCGTCTGCTGCGCCGCGTCGCTCAGTTGCTGCAGCGCCTGGTTGATCTGTTCGGCGCCCGTGGCCTGGGCCTGCATGCCCTCGTTAACCATCTGCACGCGCGGCGCCAGCGTCTGCACCTGCTGGATGATCTGCGAAAGCTGGTCACCCACCTGCTGCATGTCCGCCATGCCGCGGCGGACTTCTTCAGAGAACTTGTCCATGCCCATCACGCCAGCGGACACCGACGACTGGATTTCACGCACCATCTGTTCGATGTCGTAGGTGGCGACTGCCGTCTGGTCGGCCAGGCGCCGGATCTCGGTGGCGACCACCACGAAGCCGCGCCCGTACTCGCCGGCCTTCTCCGCTTCGATGGCGGCGTTCAGCGACAACAGGTTGGTCTGGTCAGCCACCTTCGTGATCGTCGTCACGACCTGCGTGATGTTGCCCGCCTTTTCATTGAGCACCGCCAGTTTGGCGTTGACCGATCCGGCCGCGCCCACCACATTGCGCATGGTGTCCTCCATGCGCGCAAGGCCCACCTGCCCGCTGCCCGCCAGCGTGGCGGTCTGTTCGGCGGCGCTGGAAACCTCGGTCATGGTGCGCACCAGTTCGCGCGAGGTCGCCGAGATCTCGCGCGAGGTGGCGCCGATTTCCGTGGTGGTGGCCGCGACTTCCGACGCGGTGGCCTGCTGTTGCTTGGACGTGGCGGCGATCTCGGTCACGGACGTGGCCACCTGCACCGCGGACCGCTGGGTCTTGCCAACCAGGCCGGTCAACTCGTCCACCATGCCGTTAAAGCCGATTTCAATGGCATTGAACTCATCCTTGCGCGACAGCCTGAGCCGGCGGCTCAGGTCGCCTCCGCCCGTCGCTTCCAGCGTCTTCACGATTTCGCGCATGGGATTGGCGATGGCGCGCATCAGGAGGTAGCCGCAAACGATGGACGCGGCGATGGCCATGGCCAGAGACACCAGCATGCCGACCTCGGCTGCTTGCACGGATTCGCGGATGCTCACGGCCGCTTCGTCGGCCTGCGCCTTGTTTGCGCTCACCATTTTGGCCAGGATGTCGCGGCCCCGATAAAAGGACGGGCGCAATTCTGACTGGATACGCATCAGCGCAAGGGACGTATCCGCCTGCACGCTCGACGACAGGATGTCGGCGCGGATGCGCTTGTATTCCTGCAGCTCCTTCTGGAACTCCTCGAACATGTGTTCGTCGTCCTGCCGGCCGATGGTGCGCAGGTAGAACTCCACGTGCTCGTCGAGCTGCTTGTCGTTGCGCGGCAGGGCTTCCAGCGCCGCGCGGCGGTCCGCCTCGGTCGGCGCATGGAAGGCGTCCTGCACGGCCACGAAGCCGGCGAACCACGCCGCCCGGATCGACGTGCTGTAGTAGATGCCCGGCACGGCGTCGGCGTTGATCATTTCGACTTCCGCTTCGACATGCAGAAGCCGCCGGTAGTCCACCACCACCATCAGCGTCATGATGGCGAGAATGGCCAGGAAACTGGCCAGGATGCGCTGGCGGAGCGTCACATTCTTCATACCGGGAGACCTTTGCACTGTATCGAATTGCGACGTCCTGCCGGGACGCCCCAGGGGTGATTCCCCTGCTGTCCGGAATTCCGGACAGCCCTTATCGGTGGGGAAGATGGGAAATATCGATAATTATTACAAAGGTGCCGCATCACAGCCATGAAAAACAGGGCAAAACGCAAAACATGGCTGACTTCGTCCGAAAAATGCAAATATCTATTACAAAAAATCAACCGGTATTTGTTAGCGCAGGTAGCACGAGTAGCGCAAGGTGCAAACCGCGTCACGCGGCGTCGGCCCACAGCGCCTGCGGCGGACGCGCCCGCACCCAGTCGCGCACCCCTTCGTAGGCGTGGGCCAACTGCAGCACCTCCAGGTCGCCCCGCGGCGGGCCGATGAGTTGCATGCCCATCGGCAGGCCCGCCGCGTTGAAACCCACCGGCACGCTGATGACCGGGCACCCCGCCAGCGTCCAGGGCGTCACGGTCTCCATCCAGCGATGGTAGGTGTCCATGGGCCGGCCCGCGATCTCCTTGGGCCAGTCCAGCGTTACATCGAACGGAAACACCTGCGCCGACGGCACGGCCAGGTAATCCACGTCGTCGAACATGCGCAGGACGGTCTGATACCAGGCGCTGCGCTCTTCGGTGGCCTGATACACCTGGCGCGCCGTCATGCCTTCCAGGCCTTCCACCTCCCAGATCAGGGCTGGCTTGACCAGCTTGCGGGTCTCCGGATCGTGGACCAGGGCATGGAACTGCCCGCCCACCATCAGGTGGCGATGCGCCAGCCAGATGCGCCAGAGCCGGTCGCCCGCGAACGGCACCTGGTAGTCGTCCACGCGGCAGCCCGCCGTCTCCAGGTCTTGCAGCGCCTGCGTGCACAGGTCCAGGATGCCCGGCTCCATGGGCAGGTAGCCGCCCCAGTCGCCCAGCCAGCCCACGCGCTTGCCCGACAGGTCCGCCTCCAGCGGCTGCGCGTATAAAGACGGGTCGTCCGTCAGCGACAGCGGCGCCCGGCGGTCGTGGCCGGCGATCACCGACAGCAGCCGGGCCACGTCGCGCGGCGTGCGGCCCATCGGCCCTTCATAAGAAAGCTGTTTGAGGAACACCTCGGGCGAGGGTCCGGACGGCACACGGCCCGCGGAGGGGCGCATCCCGTAGACGTTGCAGAACGCCGCCGGATTGCGCAGCGAGCCGCCGAAATCGCTGCCGTCGGCCACCGGCAGCATGCGGGCGGCGAGCGCCGCAGCCGCGCCGCCGCTGCTGCCGCCGGCCGTCTTGCTGGCGTCGTAGGGGTTGCCGGTCGCACCATAGACCTGGTTGTACGTGTGCGACCCCAGTCCGAATTCGGGCACATTGGTGCGGCCGATGAAGATGGCGCCGGACGCGCGCATGCGCTCCACCAGGATCGAATCGTGCGGCGACACCACGTCCTTGTAGACCAGCGACCCCATCGACGTGACCATGCCCCGCACCGCCGTCAGGTCCTTGGGCGCCTGCGGCATGCCATGCAGCCAGCCCAGCCATTGCCCCGCAGCCAGTTGCGCATCCCGATCATCGGCCTCGCGCAGCAATTCGTCGCTGTCGCGCCGCGCGACGATGGCGTTCAGCTTGGGATTGACCAGGTCGATATGCGCGAGGTATGCCTGCATCACCTCGCGGCAAGACACCTTGCGGCCGCGAATGGCGTCCGACAGCGCGTGCGCGGGCATGGCCACGATGTCGTTCAGCGGGGCGGGAATGGTCATGGGCATTCGTCTCCTGGAAGCGCGCCGCGAATCCGCCGGGCGCGCGTATGGTCGGTGGGCGCGTTGCGGCGGCACGTCGCGCGCATGGCGACGATACTACGCAAAATTGCTGCGACGCGCCCGGCGCCGCGCGCCCCGGACGCGCCAGCTGGGCGCCCGCATCCGCATCGGCGTCCGCGGCGCGGAGCCGCCCCGAACCCGCCGGCTATTGCCGGGCCTGAGCGCCCGTGCCGATCAGCGCCAGCAGCCCGTCCGACAGGGTGCCGCGCCAGCTCAGGTAGTCATGGCCGCCGGCCACCTCGCGGTGTGTCACCCAGTAGCCCTTGGCGCGCAGCACATCGCGCAGGTGGCGATTGGTTTCCAGGATGCCGGGCTGGCCACCCCGTCCCGACTCGAACAGGCCCGCCCCCAGGAAAAACCGCACCGGCAGCTTGCGCACGGCGACGAACTGCCGGGTCAGCCACTGGTCCTCGTCGCCGGGCGGCGCCCACCAGTACGAACCGGACTGGCTGAGCACATTGCCGAAAACCTCGGGATGGCGCAACGCCGCGTACGACGAGGCAAGACCGCCATAGCTGGACCCGCCGATCACCGTGCGCGCCGCGGGCGCGGCGATGCCCTGCTTGCGCGCCCACGGCATGAGCTCGCGCGCCAGGAAATCGGCGAAGTCGGTATTCGGCGGCAGTTCCCGCGCCCGCGAATCCGCGGTGGGGTTGTCGATCAGCAGCGCGGCCGTCGGCGCGATGACGCCCGCCGCGATCATGTTGTCCAGGATCGTCGGCGTGGGCACTCGTCCCAGGTAAGCGCCCGCGTCGAACAGCACGAGCACGTGGTTGTCCGGGCCGCCAGGCTGCCATCCGGCTGGGCGATAAACGTGGATCTTGCGCGTATTGCCCAGGATGTCGCTGCGCAGCTCCAGCGCCTGGACGGTGCCGGCGGGCACGCCCGCGCGCGGCTCCACCCAGGGCTGCGGCGGCGCATCCGCCAGCTCCAGCACGGAATAGGTCTGGAAGGCGTCGATGCCGCGCTCGGGATAGACCTTGGGATTGTGCGGATCGGCCTGCGCCGTGGCGAGGATCGCGCGGCGCCGCGCCATGCCCGTTCCCGGCAGTTCGGGCACGTCGGGCGCCAGCCGGTACGACAGCCGCGCCGTCTTGGGCACCACAAAGCTCACGTACCAGACATCGGAATCGCCCAGCCGCGCCAATTGCGCGTGGTCCGTCGACGGACCGCCGAACAGGCGCACATTGCGCTCCGCGCCGCGCCACAGGAAGGTGACACGCTCGTGCGTCGCGGTCGCGGGCTCCACCAGCGGCGTACCCTGGCGTTGGATCTCTTCCCAGAACGCGGCCGTCGTGCCGCCCTGCGCCAGCGTCTGCGCCAGCGCGGCCAGGCGCGGGCTCTCGATGGCAGGCGCGGGCGCGTGCTGTTTGGAAAGCGGCAGCCGTTCGTCCACCGACCATTCATATGCGCCCCGGCCCTGCGCGCGCACGATGTACTCGCCGTCCGCCGGACCGACCAGCATCAGTACGCCGGCGGGCTTTTCACGGTCGCTCAAACGCCGGACGTGGCGGCCTTGCGCATCCAGCAGGTCCAAAGTCACACCGCTGTCCGCCGCCCACGTACCCGAAAGGAACTCCCCTTTTTGCATCGGGATACGCTGTTGCGCCGCGGCCTGCGGCGTCACCGCGCCCCGCGCCGACTGCGCCGCCGCCTGACCGCACGCCATCATGGCCAAGGCAAGCGCCCACGCGCCCGGATTCAGGCAATGGCGCGCCACTTTCATCTGTTGCATATCCACTCACCATAATAAGAATGGATATCATTATTGCTCAAAAGCCCCATCCCGCTTGAGCCAAGTCAAAGCCGCGGTCCCGGCCCCCGACCTAAGATCGGCACCAGCCCCCGTCCGGAGACCATCTTGAATACCAGCGCCACCGCCGACCTCTGCACCGAAGCCGAAATCCGGGACATGGTCCACACCTTCTACGGCAAGGCGCGCGCAGACGAATCGTTGGGGCCGATCTTCAACGGCATGATCCACGACTGGGACGAACACCTGGCCACGCTGTCGGATTTCTGGTCCGCCGTGCTGCTGGGCACCCGGCGCTTTTCGGGCATGCCCATGCCCAAGCACGTGGCCATGCCCAACCTGAAGGCCGAACTCTTTGAACGCTGGCTGGTGCTGTTCACGGAAACCACCGACGCCCTGCCCAACCGCGCCCTGGCCGACGCCGCGCAGGAAATGGCCAAGCGCATGGCACGCAGCCTTTGGTACGGTTACCAGCTCTCGCGCGATCCCAACCAGCCCCTCACGGAACTGCGTCCGGCCTAGCGCGACGCCCGCTCAGTCCACCTGCCACCAGCCGGGCAGCAGCCCACGCACCTTGGCGCGGCGATAGCGATCGTCGATGAGATGCACCGTGCCCACGTCGTGCTCCGTGCGGATGACCCGGCCCGCCGCCTGCACCACCTTCTGCATGCCGGGATACAGGTAGGTGTAGTCGTAGCCGTTCTCTTCGCCATAGCGCAGGTCCATCGCGCGCTTCATGTTTTCGTTCACGGGATTGACCTGCGGCAGGCCCAGCGTCGCGATGAACGCGCCGATCAACCGCCTGCCCGGCAGGTCCACCCCTTCCGAAAACGCCCCGCCCAACACCGCGAAGCCCACGCCCTGCCCTGTTTCCGTGAAGCGCGCCAGGAACGCCGCGCGGCCGGGCTCGTCCATGCCTGGCGTCTGCAGCCATATCGGCACCTGCGGATGGCGCTCGCGCATCAAGTCGGCCACGCGCTTCAGGTAGTCGAAACTGCTCAGGAAGCCGAGGTAATTGCCGGGTCGTTCGGCATATTGGCGCGCGATCAGGTCGGCGATCGGCGCCAGCGAGCGCTCGCGGTCGCGATAGCGCGTGGATACATTGCCCACGACCCGCACCGCCAGTTGTTTCGCCTGGAACGGCGCGGCCACGTCGATCCACGGCGTGTCCTTGGGCAGCCCCAGCGTGTCGCGATAGAACTGCTGCGGACTCAGCGTGCCCGAAAACAGCACCGTGGCGTGCGCCCCCGCATAGCGCGCGGCCAGGTACGGGGCAGGTATCACGTTGCGCACGCACAGCGTGGACGGCGGCGTCTTGGCGCCGGCGAACCCCACGTCGCCCAGCGTCACATCGAACAGCGCATGCGAGCCGAACTGCTCCGCCAGCCGCATGAAATGCAGCGCCTCGAAATAGAAGCCGAGCAGCGGATCGTCCTGCGGCAGCGGCGTCTGGCCGATGTGCTCAGTGATGGCCGCGACCGCCTTCTGCACCGCCGCCAGCACGCCCGCCGGCGCAGCCTCGTACGCCTGGTAGCGTTCAGCCTGCTTCTTGTTCAACGCATTCCAGGACCGATGCAGCCCATCCAGCGGCTTCTTCAAGGCCTTGGGCGCGGCGTGGCGCGCGGCCGTGAGCCGGTGCTGGTCGAGCTCGCCCGTGTACATGCGGCGAGCGCGGTCCACCAGATTGTGGGCCTCGTCCACCAGCACCGCCACCTTCCATTGATGCGCCTGAGTCAGGGCGTAAAGCATCGCGGTGGCGTCGTAGTAGTAGTTGTAGTCGCCCACCACCACGTCGCTCCACCGGATCAGCTCCTGCGACAGGTAATACGGACAGACGTCATGTTCCAGGGCAGTGGCGCGCACGGCGGGCGCGTCAAGCCGGGTATGACACGCCAGCGCCGCGGCGCGTGCGTCGGGCAGGCGGTCATAGAAGCCTCGCGCCAGCGGGCAGGAATCGCCATGGCAGGCCAGGTCGGGATGCACGCAGCTCTTGTCGCGGGCCTGCAGGTCCAAAACGCGCAGGCCGGGCGCCGCAGGCTGCGCGTTGATCGTGTCCAGCGCCTCGACCGCCAACCCCCGTCCGGAACCCTTTGCGGCAAGGAAGAACACCTTGTCCAGGCCCGAGCCCGGACTGGCCTTGAGCAGCGGAAATATCGTCCCGAGCGTCTTGCCGATGCCCGTGGGCGCCTGCGCCATCAGGCAGCGGCCGTCCCGCGCCGTGCGGTACACGGCCACCGCCAGATCGCGCTGTCCAGCGCGGAATTCGCCATGCGGGAACGCCAGCTTTTCCAGCGCCGCGTCGCGCGTCTGGCGATGCGCCAATTCCGTCTTTGCCCAGGCCAGGAACCGCTCGCATTGCTGCTGAAAGAAGGCGGCAAGCGCCGCCGCGTCGTGCGTTTCCACCAGCACCGTCTCTTCTTCGGTCGCCACGTTGAAGTACACCAGCGCCACGCGCACGCTCGCCAGCCCCCGCGCCTGGCACAGCAGATGGCCGTAAACGCGCGCCTGCGCCCAATGCACCACGCGGTGGTTCTCGCGCACGCTGTCGAATTGACCGCGGTAGGTCTTGATCTCTTCCAACTGGTTGGCCACGGGGTCGTAGCCGTCGGCGCGGCCGCGCACCAGCAGGCCTTCAAAAGCGCCGGACAGGGAAACCTCGGTCTCGTATTCGGGGCCCCGCCGCCCCGTCACCACCGCATGCCCCGCCATGCCCTCCAGGCCGCTGGGCGCGGGCGTGAAGCGCAGGTCCAGGTCGCCCGCCCGGGCCGTGAACTCGCACAGCGCGCGCACCGCCACCGCGTAGCTCATGCCGCATCCCCCTGCCAGCTCACGTGGCAGACACGCACCGGCATGCCGTGCGCGACGCAGTATTGCAGCCAGCGGATCTGGTTGTCCTGCAACTTGTCGCCAGGCCCCTTCACCTCGATCAGTTCATAGCGGCGCTCGGCCGGCCAGAAGCGCACCAGGTCCGGCAGGCCGGTCCGGTTGCCCTTGACGTCGCGCAGCATGCGCGTGAAAAACAGTTTCAGGTGCGCGGCGGGAACGCAGTCCAGCGCCTGCGCCAGCAAGGTTTCGGACAACGCGCCCCAGAACACGAACGGCGACTGCCGGTTCGACTTGTCGGCATAGCGCCGCAGGATCACGTCGCGGTAGGCCGAGGTATCCAGGAGCGCCAGGCAGTCCTCAAAATGCGCCCGGCGCCTGGCATAGAAGTCCGGCGCATCCAGGTCGGCCGGGCCGCGCTGGAACGGATGGAAAAATGCGCCCGGCAGCGGCGCGAACACCGCGGGCCAGCACAGCAGCCCGAACAGGGAATTGATCAGTGCATTTTCGACGTAATGCACCGGGGCATCGTCATGGTGCAGATGGTCCCGCGCTACGTACTCCACGGACGCGGGCAGCGCAGGACGCGCCAGCGCCAGGTCAGTGCGCGGCACCGCCGGCGCGGCCGCGCGCGCCGGCACGTCCAGGCCCAATCCGCGCCGCAGCCGCGGCAACATGCGCGCCACGCGCTGGCTTTCTTCGTCGCTTTCCGGCGCGCTGCAAGCCTGCAAGGCGAGCGCCATCGCGTCCTCGAACCTTTGCATCCGCTCATACACCCGGATACGCCGATGCCGGGCGCCGGGATAGTCGCAGCAGGCGTACACGCGCTGCGCAGCCTCCCAGTCCTGCGCCCGCTCGCAGGCCTGCCCGATCCGCAGCAACACCTTGGCGCGGCGCTTTTCCAGCCAGGCATTGCCGCTGGCGCACGCCTGCGCGGCGCGCAGCAGCTCGTCCACGGCCGCGCCTTCGTCCAGCGCCTGGCGGCAGGCATGCAAGGCCAGATAGCAATCGACGTCCTCGCGCGTCTGGAATGCCCGCGACGCGGCGTCGAACGGCACGGCTTCGTACTGGAACACGCCCAGGTCCGCCAGCACGAACTCCGACCAGTCCTGGTGCAGATTGCCGAAGAACATGAGGCGCAGGCGTTCGCAGCGCTCGCCCACCATCACCCGCCACACGCCTTCGGCGCAATCCGGACGCCAGCAACCATAGGGCCGCGCATCCGAGAATTCGCCGCGCAGCGCCTCCAGCATATCGGCCTTGCGCGCGGCCGGCCTGGCCACCGCGTGTGATGCGAACACGCGGCAGAGTTCGGGCTTGGTCAGCAGCCCGAACAGCTCGTCCAGCGTCATCGGCGCCCGCGCATCGAGCCAGCCCAACGCCTGCAGCGGCGCGGCGGCCTCTTCGACGCCGGGGATCTCGTCGTAGACCAGCCGGCTGGCGCGGAACCAAGGCCCGCGCCGCATCAGCATGCGTACCAGCAGCGCTTGCGGAGCCTGCGGCAGCGCCGCGAAATCGGCCAGGAAACGACGATCGTCCGCATCCAGCAGGTCGGCGTAGCGATCCGAAATCCACGCCAACGCGCGCTGGAAATTGTGCAGGTAGTAATAACGGTGCGGGGGCAACATCGGCGACGGCCGGAAGACTGTTTATTTATCCAGTGATCATAACAGCCCGGCCGCGGGCGAGACCTCCTCCCCCGCCAGCCATGCATGCCTGATGATGCACAACCCTTCCGCCGCCTCCGGCTCGACGAAATATGCCGTGATCGCGTCGTACTCCGCATCGCTGGTCTTGTAAGGATGCGTGCCCGAGGCATTGCGCGCGTGCAACCGCGCCTTGCAGACCGCGTCCGGCACGTCCAGGTAATGCAGTTGGTGCGGACAGCCCGCCTCCTGCGCCACCGCAAGCAGCCACTCGCGGCTGCGCCGCGTATTGGCGGGAAAGTCCAGCACCACCGACAGGCCTGCCGCCACCAGCGCCGCCACATGCCCGCCCATGGCGTTGCGCAAGCGGCTGGCGCAGCGGCCGTAGTCGGCCACGTCCACGATCTCGCCGGGATACAACGCCGCCAGCCAGCGGTCTTCACTGAGCAGCAACGTGCGCGGCGGCGCGGCCAGCCGTGCGGCCAGCGTGGACTTGCCCGCGCCGATCTTGCCGCACAGGAAATGCAGCATGGGCGTGGCAGCCGAGCGGGAGGATTCGAGGGATGACATGGAAGGCTCCTGTGGGAAAACCAGGAGGCGGAAACAACAAACCCGCCTCGTTGGCGGGTTTGTGCAGCGATATGTCCGGATGCGCGCTACCCCACCATCAAACCGATGGTGGCAATAATCAAAGCGAAAGGCGCGTGTGACCGGGGCATAAGGCGCAGCTTGCCCGCCCATGCGCCCCTTGTCAAACCGCGCACGAAAAACGGCGCCGGAAAGCCTGGGCTCTCCGGCGCCGTTTGCGTCCCGCCCACGCCCGGGCGGAACAGCCAATCACGGCATCGTCAGATCACTGCGCGCGCACCGGCTGCGGCGCCGCGCCGATCTCCTTGCGCACCTTGGCCACGTCGGACGCGGTGACCGCCGCGCCCTGGTTGCCCCAGCTCGACCGCACGAAGCTCACCACGTCGGCGACCTCCTTGTCGGTCATGCGCCAGTCAAAGCCCGGCATCGCGTACGCGGTCGGGGCGGACGCCGTACCCGGCATCTGCGCGCCCTTGAGCACGATGTGGATCAGCGAGGCCGGATCGGCCGAGTTGACCGTCGAGCTCAGCGCCAGCTGCGGGAAGGTCTCGGTGTAGCCCTTGCCCGTGCTGCGGTGGCAGGCCGCGCAGTTGTTCAGGAAGGCCATGGCGCCGTCGCCCTTGTCCTTGCCGGACCGCAGGGCTTGCGCCACGGTCTCGTCATAGGCCAGGGGCTTGGTGGCGTCCTTGTTCACCGGCGGCAGGCTCTTCAGGTACACAGCAATGGCGTTCAGGTCGTCGTCGGTGAGGTGCTGCGTGCTTTCCTCGACCACCTGGGCCATCCCGCCGAAAGCCGCCGAATGGCCGTTGCGGCCGGACTTCAGGAAGGTCGCAATGTCCTCCTTGCTCCAGCTACCCAGGCCGTCCGTGGCGTCGCCGCGCAGGTTCTTGGCCAGCCAGCCTTCCACCACGCCGCCCGACAGGAATGCGGAACCGTCCGCATCCGTCAGCGCCTTTTCCTGCAAGGCCACGCCGCGCGGCGTGTGGCACGTGCTGCAATGGCCCAGGCCTTCAACGAGGTACTGGCCGCGCAGCAGCGCCTGCTTGTCGGCGCCGCTGGCGTTTACCGTGACCGGAGCCGTCGCCACGTCGGGCGCGAACATCCAGCGCCACACCGTCAACGGCCAGCGCATGGACATGGGCCACACGATGTCGGTGTCCTTGTTCTCCTGCTTCACGGGCTCGACGCCATGCATGAAGTAGGCGTACAAGGCCTTCACGTCCTCGGGCGTGACCTTGGCGTACGCGGTGTAAGGCATGGCGGGGTACAGCGAATGTCCTTCCTTGGCCACGCCGTGGCGCACGGCCTGGTCGAAGTCCTCGAGCGAATAGTTGCCGATCCCCGTTTCCTTGTCCGGCGTGATGTTCGTGGAATAGATCATGCCCAGCGGCGAATCGATCCCCAGGCCGCCGGCAAAAGGCTTGCCGCCCTTGGCCGTGTGGCAGGCGATACAGTCGCCGGCGCGGGACAGGTACTCGCCCTGCTTGATCATCTGCGCATCGGTCGGTGCCGTCGTGCCGTCGGCCGCGAACGCCGCGCTGGCAACCAGGGCCGACATGGCCGAGACGGCCGCAACAATGGTCTGCTTCAACATTGTTCCGTCTCCTTAAGCCTGGACCAGCGGGCCGGGGTTCTTCAGGTACTGCTCGCGGATCGCCTGCGCGGCCCAATAGGCCAAGGCACCCACCAGCCCCGTCGGGTTGTAGCCCATGTTCTGCGGGAACACGCAGGCGCCCATCACGAACACGTTCGGCACATCCCAGCTCTGCAGGTACTTGTTGACCACGCTTTCCTTGGGATTGGAGCCCATGATCGCGCCGCCCGTGTTGTGCGTGCTCTGGTAGACGCGCGTGTCGTAGTGCGCGCCCTTCTTGCGCACGCCCACAAAGTACTTCTCGGGATTCATCGCCTTGGCCACGGTCTCCATGCGCTTGCCCATGTAGCCCAGCATGTCGAACTCGTTGTCATGCCAGTCGAACGTCATGCGCAAGAGCGGCTGGCCAAAGGCGTCCTTGTAGGTCGGATCGAGCGACAGGTAGGCGTCGCGGTACGACATGACCGAACCGGAAATCCCGATCGTCATGTAGCGCTGATAGGCGTCCTGCACGCCCGCCTTCCAGGCCGTGCCCCAGGTCGCGGTGCCCGGCGGCGTAGGCGTCTGCTTGATCGGACGACCGCCGGTGCGCACATGGCGAATGCTGGCGCCGCCCACGAAGCCCAACGGGCCGTGGTCGAACTGGTCGCCGTTCAGGTCGTCCATGCCCACGCCGCCGGCGCCGGTGCCGGCGAAGGGGTTGAGCTGGGTGCCCTTGGGCAGCAGCACGTTGATCCCGCCGTTCATCTGGTACGCGTAGTTCTTGCCAACCACGCCTTCATTGGTCTTCGGGTCATAGGGCTTGCCGATGCCCGACAGCAGCAACAGGCGCACGTTGTGCATCTGGTAGGCCGACAGGATCACCAGATCGGCAGGCTGATCGATCTCGTTGCCGTCCGCGTCGATGTAGGTCACGCCGACGGCCTTCTTGCCGGTCGAATCCAGATTGACCTTGATGACCTGCGAACGCGTGCGCAGCTCGAAATTCGGCTTCTTCAACAGCACCGGCAGAATGGTCGTCTGCGGCGAGGCCTTCGAATACATGTAGCAGCCGTAGTTCTCGCAGAAGCCACAGAAATTGCAGGGGCCAAGGCGCACGCCGTACGGGTTGGTGTACGGACCCGACGCGTTCGCGGCAGGCGTGGGATAGGGATTGAAGCCGACTTCGCGCGCCGCCTTCTCGAACAGCGACGCGCCGTAGGTCGTGGCCAGCGGCGGCAGCGGATACTCCTTGCTGCGCTTGCCTTCCAGCGGGTTGCCGCCTTCGACGATCTTGCCATCCAGGTTGCCGGCCTTGCCCGACGTGCCGCAGACGTACTCGAACTTGGTGAAATGCGGCTCCAGCTCGTCGTAGGTCACGCCGAAGTCCTGGATCGTCATGCCTTCCGGGATGAACTTCTTGCCGTAGCGCGTTTCGTAGCGCGTGCGCAGCTCCAGCTCTTCCGGCAGCACGCGATAGTGCATGCCGTTCCAGTGAAAGCCCGCCCCGCCCACGCCCGTTCCCAGCAGGAACGAACCATTCTGGCGATACGGCACCGCCACGTCGTCCACGCCGTGGCGGATCGTCACGGTTTCCTTGGACAGGTCCTGGAACAGATAACCGCGCACCGAATACTTCAGCTCGTCGATCACCTTGGGATACTCGGCGTCCTTGGGCGTGTCCTGCATACCGCCACGCTCCAGCGCCAGCACCTGCAGGCCCGCCTCGGTCAGCTCCTGGCCCAGGATCGCGCCGGTCCAGCCGAACCCGACCAGCACTGCATCAACTTTGTCTTTCTTGATCGCCATGATTAACCCTTCTCCCCAGAAATCGACACGGGGCCATAGGGGTACTTCACATTGGGCTGGTCCACCCAATCCATAAAGTCGGCGCGCGCGCCGGGAAAGCCCACCATCTTCCAGCCGACCATGCCCTTGTTGCCGCCATAGATCGGATCGGCAAAGAACCCTTCCTTGGTATTGGCCAGCAGGAAGCTGAAGAACGTCTTGGACGGCACCGACTCCAACACGATCTTGCCGGCCTGCAGGTCCTTCAGGATCTGCTCCTGCAAAGCCTTGTCGAGCTGCGCGTACACCTTGCCGTGCGTCTTCACGCACCAGGCGTCACAGGCCTCGATGCCATGGCGATACACCTGGCGGGGATTCTGGTTCAGTTGATAGCCCAGTTCCGGCACCTGGTCGGTGTGGAACGGCCCATCCATGTACCAGAGCTTGCCGTGGCCGAAAGGCGTTTCCATCTGCCGATCAATGAACTCGGGCACGCCGGCCGCGATGGCGCCCGGACCGTATTCGTCGGCTGGAATCAAGTGATCCACCGCGGCAACGATGAAGGCCCATTCGGCCTGGGTGAAATAGGTGGGCTCGTAAGGCTTGGCCGCTTGAGCGGCGTTGCCGTCGGCGGCGTTGGTACAGCCGACCGTCAGGCCGCCGACCGCCAGCGTGGACGCTGGCACAATGGCCATCGCCTGCAGAAACCGCCGGCGCGGCTTTGCGTCATCAGTCATGGACATCTCCGTGAATACTCCAAGTTGTCCTAGCGCGCTACCGAACATGAAACCTGGAAACACGAACTGCCCGAGCTAGAGACAACACGCTCTTTTCTTGCTGAAAATCAAGACTGCTCTTTGAAAAGGGACGTAAGAGCAGGTGCGGGCATTATGCGCTTCTGATCCGCTCAATCGACCGTATCAGATGGAAATTCTTGACGTGGGAAAGTCTTTTGCATTAAGGACAACGTAAGAACAAGGAAAAACGCAGGGTTTCTGACAGCCAGATGAACGAAAAGCCTTGATTCACGCGGGCGGCGGCGTCCGGACTGCGCGGACCGCTCCCCCGCATGCCATTCGCCTCGTCGCACGCCCCGCCGCGCCCACTTTCGCGGCGCGCGGCTCCAGTACAATCCGCGTTTGGCGACGTTGTGATCGCCCATCTGTCTGGACCCCAAGCATGTTGCGTCTGTCTGAAATCAAGCTGCCGTTGAACCACACGCCCGAGGAACTGCCCGCGGCAATCCTCAAGAAACTGGGCATTCCGGCCAGCGACCTGAACGGCTACACCATCTTCCTGCGCAGCTACGACGCCCGCAAGAAACACAACATCCTGCTCATCTACACGCTGGATGTCGACGTCGCCAACGAAGCCGCGCTGTTCAAGCGCTTTCACGACGACCGCAACGTCAAGCCTTCCCCCGACACCGAATACAAATTCGTCGCCCAGGCGCCCGCGCAGTTGTCCAAACGCCCCATCGTCATCGGCACCGGCCCCTGTGGCCTGTTCGCCGGACTGGTGCTGGCGCAAATGGGCTTCAAGCCCATCATCCTGGAACGCGGCAAGGCCGTGCGCGAACGCACCAAGGACACCTGGGGCCTGTGGCGCAAACGCATCCTGAACCCCGACTCCAACGTCCAGTTCGGCGAAGGCGGCGCGGGCACGTTCTCGGACGGCAAGCTCTACAGCCAGATCAAGGACCCCAAGCACTACGGCGAGAAGGTGCTCAAGGAATTCGTCCTGGCCGGCGCGCCGGAGGAAATCCTTTACGTCAGCAAACCGCACATCGGCACGTTCCGCCTGGTCGGCATGGTCGAAGTCATGCGCGACACCATTACCAAACTGGGCGGCGAGGTCCGCTTCTCCAGCAAGGTCGAAACGCTGCACCGCGAAAACGGCCAGGTCACCGGCGTCACGCTCTCCAATGGCGAGCACATCGAAGCCGACCACGTCGTCCTCGCCATCGGCCACAGCGCCCGCGACACCTTCCAGATGCTGCTCGACCAGGGCGTCTTCATGGAAGCCAAGCCGTTCTCGATCGGCTTCCGGATCGAACACCCGCAATCCCTCATCGACCGCGCACGCTTCGGCCCCAACGCCGGCAACCCGATCCTGGGCGCCGCCGACTACAAGCTGGTGCACCACGCCAGCAACGGCCGCTCCGTCTACAGCTTCTGTATGTGCCCGGGCGGCACGGTCGTCGCGGCAACGTCCGAGCCCAACCGCGTCGTCACCAACGGCATGAGCCAATACTCGCGCAACGAACGCAACGCCAACGCCGGCATCGTCGTGGGCATTTCACCCGAGGTCGACTACCCCGAACACGTCCTCGCCGGCGTCGACTTCCAGCGCAAATGGGAATCCCAGGCCTTCGAATTGGGCGGACGCGACTACAGCGCGCCGGGCCAGTTGGTGGGCGACTTTCTGGAAGGCAAGGCCTCGACCGAGTTCGGTTCCGTGCTGCCCTCGTACACGCCGGGCGTGCACCTGACCGACCTGGCCACCGCCCTGCCCGACTTCGCCATCACCGCGATTCGCGAAGCACTGCCGGCGTTCGACAAGACCATCAAGGGCTTCAACATGCCGGATGCGGTGCTGACAGGCGTGGAAACGCGGACGTCCTCGCCGATTCGCATCAAGCGGGATAACGAGACGCTGGAAAGCATCAACACGCAGGGATTGTTCCCGGCGGGCGAAGGCGCGGGTTACGCGGGCGGGATTCTGTCGGCGGGGGTGGATGGGATCAAGATTGCGGAGGCGGTGGCGCTGAGCATCATGGGGCGTCAGGGTTGAGTACGGATCAGCCCGGCCCGGTGCGCTCGCCGTAGGCCAGATAGGATCACAGATCCGCCGCATCCCGCCGCGCCACCGGCCAGGCCCAGGCCATCGCACGGTCTATTCCGACGGCCGCGTCTGCGTCAACCCAGTCGGCGGCCCGTCAATCGCCGTCCACCCCGCATCCACCGCCAGGCTGCTGCCCGAAATGTAGCTGGCCGCATCCGACGCCAGAAACGCCACCGCCGCACCCACCTCGGACGGCTGGCCCCAGCGGTTCAGCACGGTATGCCCGGCGTACGTGTTGTAAATGTCCGGTCGCTCCTTAAGCGGCTCAGTCAGACGGGTCTCGATGATGCTCGGCATCACCGCATTGACGCGCACGCCGTAACCGCCGACCTCGGCCGCGAACGCCTTGACCATCTGTTCGATGCCGGCCTTGGTGGCCGCATAGATGCCCAGTCCGGGCTCGATCGTCACGGCGCGCATCGACGAACACAGGATCATGCTGCCCGCGCCCTGCTTCATCATCGGCCGGCCAAAGTGGCGCATGAAGTGGAAAGCGCCGCGCAGGTTCAGGTTCACGACCTGGTCGAACTCTCCTTCGGTGTAGTCGACGATCAGCTTGCGGATGTTCAGCGCCGGTGTCGCCACCGCGATGTCTATCCTGCCTTGTTCGTCCAGCACCTTGGCGGCCAGCGCCGCGATGGCCTCACCGCTGGCGGCATCGGTCTGCGCCCAGCCGGCCGAACCGCCTGCGTCGATGATCTGCCTGGCGGTGGCCTGCGCGCCGCCCTCGTCGCGGTCGGCGCACATCACATAGGCGCCCATCGCGCCCAGCGCATGCGCGGATGCCTGGCCGATGCCGGAAGCGGCGCCCAGCACGACCGCGGTTTTGCCTTTCAGGCTGAATAGTTGGGGGTAGTTGGTCATAAAAACGTCGATGAAAACGGTTATGGAAGGGCCCGCCTCGCCACGGTCAACGGACTGCCCACTGCGATACGGCCAGGCTATCATCCTTGCATGACCCAATCGCTACCTGCCCCGATCGCTGTGCAGATCGATGAGGCCAGACGCCTCATCGAACGCCATCTCGGCACACGCCTTGTCGCCATCCATCTGTTCGGCTCAGCGGTGGATGGCGGGCTGCAACCGCACAGCGACATCGATCTGCTCGTCACCGTGGCTCAGCCGCCCGGCGAGGCAGCGCTCCGGGCGCTGGCGACGGCGCTCCTCGCCCTCTCGGCGCCCCCGGGCCAGTCGCCGCGCCTGCGCGCGCTGGAAGTCACCGTACTGGCGCTCGAACATGTCGTCCCGTGGCGCCATCCGGCACGGCGGGAACTTCAGTTCGGCGAATGGCTGCGCGATGATCTGACGGCGGGGACCGTGGAGCCGCCCATGATCGACCACGACCTCGCCATCCTGCTTACGAAGGCGCGCGGCCACAGCATTGCACTCGTTGGACCGCCGGCCGACCAGGTATTTGACCCCGTTCCCCATCACGACCTCACGCGCGCCCTGCTCGATACGGTCGCCCATTGGACCCGGCCCGAGGACTGGGCGGGCGATGAGCGCAACATCATCCTCGCGCTGGCGCGCATCTGGTACACGGCAGTTTCTGGCGAGATCGCTTCCAAGGCTGATGCGGCGGCATGGCTGTTGCAGCGAGTGGAAGCGTCGTACCGCCCGATCCTCAGCAAGGCGCGCGCGATTTATCTTGGTCAGGCCGACGACGATCTGGCGGCACGCCATGCCGCCGAAACCGAGGCGTTCATCGCTCATGCGCGTGGCGCTATCGAAAGGATTTGCTCCACCGCCTGAACGACGGAGCATGCCTTCAGCGCTCAGTCTTTGGATCCCTATCCGTTCTTAGCGCGACGCGCCGATCTGCAGCAACGCAAGATCGCGCTGCATACAGCGAGTCATGATCTGGCTCAGGATCGGGTTGCCCGCAGTCTCGGCTTTCGCAGCGGTCAGGCTGACGACCGCCGCACACAGCTTCCCTGCCTGGACGGTGCTTCCGTTTACGTCGGGTTGCACTGCGCCGGCCATGGTTTGCTTCCAGGCGGCGGCGACGCCGTCAACGGCCTGCTGGGCAGCGCCACAATCCGCGTATGACAGGGAAATCACGACACCGGGCGCGTTCTTGACCTGCACGTCCGCGATGATGCCGGAAAAGTAAGGCGGGATGCCGCGACCGCTGGATGCCGCGATCGCTTCAAGCTTCTGCTTCGCGCTTTGCATGTCCCCAGGATCCGCAAACAACACCTTTGCCGGATCGACGCCTTGCAGACCCAGCACGGGCGAAATGACGGCCGCTTGCACAATCCGGGCACCGTCCGAGGGCACGGCTTGCTTAAGCCCCGCGATCGAAGCGGCAACGATCTCACTGTCCGCCACCGAGGGAGACGTTTTGGCCAGCGCCCGCATTCCGATTGGGGATGACGCCTGGACCAGGGCCGCGTCCAGCGGCAGCACGAACGTGGGCATGCCCATCGTGCCTCGCCAAGGATCTCGTCCGCTGGCCTTGGTCATGTCAGGTTTGTTGGCCTCGCCGTTCGCCATTAGACCAGCCACATCGCCATTCACCGGCTTGAAATCGGACTGCACGAGGCGAGCCACCAACGTCGCGGCGGATTCTTTGTCCTTCAGCCCCCAATACGAGACATTGCCGGGCGACTGGCCAAATCCGCCGAAATAGGACAGTTCATCGAAAGGGACCTTGGCGTGATCGGCCCACTGGTCTAGCCCGTATCCAATGGATTGAAGCGGGCTGATGGCCTGGGCGATGGAGAGCCGGCGCATCCCGTCGGCGGATGGCCCGGATTTCTCCAAGGCTCGCCAGGCTTGGACGTCGAGAAAGAAGAATTGCATCGCGTCAGGGGCGGTCAACACTACCTGGGGCACTTGCTGGAAGGCTTGCTGTAGTGTTCTGGTGCTGTCTTGGGCAGCGACCGACGTGCAGCAAACTGAAAACAGGCCGAGTGCAAGAGCCCTTACGCGCATTGAATATCTCCTATTAACCGTTACTTTTTTTGCAGCCAGCCTGCGTAGCTCAGGCAGTCGCCTCATCGCGAATCGTCATTCGACTAATGAACTCGTCACCCGAGATTTCGGGAAGGCGAAGCTTCGCATCGTGAAAATATCGCTTTTCGCCCCACAGGTGCAGATCACCAATCATGAAGAATCGGTGTTTCGCGCGCGTGAGCGCAACGTTCAAAATGTTCGGCTTGCCCGCGGCCCACGATATGGCGCCCTCGCCATCACTATCGCAGCCGAGCACCATCCAGACAATGCGCTCTTCCTTGCCCTGGAAAGTATGAACGGTGCCGATGCTATCGCCGCACCATTTTCCTAGATCGCTTTTCGACAGCGTATCGATACCCTGCGATTTCCAGGCGCCGATGTCCGAAAGACGTTCCAGCAACGCTTGTTTGATCCGCTTGAAGGGGGAAATGATATAGAGCGGCGGAAGCTTGCCCTTCCCTTGGTAGAGGCGCATGACCGCCAGCGCGACAAGTTCAACCTGGGCAGGCACGACATGTCGCCCCTCGGTGGCGCCCGGCTGATGCACCCACGCGCTGGTACCAAGGTCGTACCCTTCCGCAGGCGGAACGGTGCTGTTCAGGCCAAAGATCATTTTGTTTTCATAGGCAATGGCATTGGCGATTTTGAACATGGGATCGGCGCACCGACGATGCACCCGCAACGGGCTACCCACCCACTCGGGTTCCTCTCCAATTCCGGCAATCGAGGCGCCACATGCATTGGCGGCATCAGCCAGTTTCTGCACCGATGCGTTATGGGGCATGATCCGCCTGCCATCCGGCAACGACGACGACTGGGCCAGCGCTTCAATGAGCTTCAGCGGAACGGTGAATACAGGCTCTATTTGCAGTGGGTCGCCAACGACAACGGCACGCCTTGCGCGCCACAATGCGCCAACAGCCGCCTGAGGAACCGCCTGTCCGGCCTCGTCAATAAACAGCCAGCCGAGTGTCCCAGCGCCAAGCTCCTTGAATTGCGAAGCGAAGGACGCAAAAGTGCTGGATACGACAGGCACGATCATGAAAAGGCTCTGCCAAAGCGCCAAGGCATGTTCGGGCTTCGTCAGAGGCATTCCGCTGAGAAGATCACGAATCGCATAGAGATTGGGAGCGAAGCCTACGCCCTTGGCCGTGGCTTCAACCAGCCATGCCTCATGCAAGGTCAAAGCTGCGGCAAACAGCCTCGAGCGCAGGCCGTTCAGTTCATCGTCATGCCAAATTCCCCCTATCTGCCAATGCGGATCTTCGAGCTCGCTTGCTCCGCTTGGCATTGCCGCTTTTGGGAAACGCTGTTGGAGATCAAGGCGTTCTGCCGATTTCAAGCGCCATTCTTCAGTGCGCTCATCGAGCCTTCGCCGAGCGACGTCCACTGCCGCGCGCGCCTGTGCAGCTTCCGTGTCCGCTGCCGCCTTGCGCGAATCGAGGGCAAGTTTCTCCATGAAGCATTCACGCTGCCCCTCATGGTTTGCATATGTGGCGTCGAGATACGCACGATGCTTTTCGCGAAACGGATTTCTCCAGAAAGGCGATGAAGGAATTTTTCCCAACAGCACCGCCCAGCCGGGTGGAGCCGGGGTAAGCCGTTCGACCTCCCGAAGAGTGGCGATCCTTTCCAGACATATGCCCAAGGCCCGGTCCACATCCGCAACGTCCGCCCGCGCCCTTGTCAACGCTGCCTCTGCAGTGGCCAGCGTCTGGGCTTGCTCGAACACATACGTGCTCTCAGTCTGGTCGGCCAGTTCAACGGTTAGCGTGGATAAGCGCGCCAATCGGCTTTGCCTTTGCCGGGCTGCTTCGTCGCAGTTGACGAAAGCGGCTTTCGCCTCGGCAAAGCTGGGGCCGTCATAACCTTCGCGCCATTCCCAGAATGAATGGTGGCGCTGCGAGTCATACCCCTTGGGCTTCGGCGCATCCTTCGCCTGGTCCTTTTTGATGACAGGGTGAAAAAACCGCTGCGCGAACTTGCGCCGATTGCCACGCTTGCCAAGTGCGCAGGAAATCAGGCCCCATGGTGTATCGTCCGGCCCCAGGTCTGTGAAGTCTCCGCGGCCGGTCTGCGCCGCCATCCGGATGGCCACCGATTGGAGATAAGTCTGCCGGGGCTTGCCATCCTTTTCGCGCCACGCACTCCCTGCGGGAGCATCCTGGTCTATCCGCCCCAGAGATTTCGCCTTGGGAAGATCCTCCGAAATATTGTTGACCGCAGCATTGTTCGACGATGCGACGACCATCTCGAATCCGGTCAGTTCCGGCCTCAGCGAAGCAATCAACCAGGACGCGGAGCTTCCCTCGAACTCCACCCGCTGCTTGCGGCCGGTTTGAAACGCCTCTCCCGCCGAGCCGAAACTGGCCAGAATGCGTGCGCGCCTTGTAATGTTTTCGGCAAAAATATCGCGCAGCAGCGTCGTCTTTCCGGTTCCGGGGGGGCCGTTCACAGAAAACACCCCACCGTCCGACAAATTGGAAAAGATATTGTTGATCGCAAACTGCTGCATCAAGCTCATCGCATGCTGCGGCTCGTCAAGCCAGCGCGCCTGCGGCGTATCACTGGGATGCAGGTCGGCAACGATACGCCGATGGCCTTGCGCCGTATACAAATCGGTTTTCTTTTCCAGCGCCAGCGGCGTCAGATACGCGTCAAGCGCCCAGATATTCTGGCCTTGGCGCAACGAAGCGACCGCTCGCTCGATGTCCTTCACATAAAAGCTGTTGAGGATGTCGATGCCGATTTCGTCTGGAGCGCTCCCTTCATCCTCGTCGTTGTCCAACCCCTCGGACGCCTCGGTCTGCACAGCCGCGGTATCGGCGGCTGTCTTTTTGCCGACGACGGCACGAACGACCGCCAATGTCGAATTACTTTCGCCCGTGTCAAACCCAGCCCAGTCACGCAAGATTTCCAGCAATGCCTCGATGTCGGCGCGGCATAAGGGCAGGACCTCTTTGGAAGAATCTGACGCCGAGCCTGTGCCTTTTCTCCGTGCCTGGAAATTTCGCAAATCATCGTTAAGCCGCTTGAGGCTGGCCTGGAATGCATCAAAACTCAAACCATCCATGCCTGCGCGCGAGATGGCGCCCAGCGCCCACGGAACCGTCGACACCGATATCTGATCGAATTGCGGTTCACCCAACGCGTTCAGCCAGATCTTGGCAAAACAGGTTTCCCCTTCGAGTTCCCCCCGTTCTTCCTGGTCGATCTCGAGCGCTTCGCTACTCACCCTGCCGACGAGGCTTTCGGTAACCGTGGTCAGAACGCCTTTATCGAATACACCAAGATAAAGCTCGAAACCGCGTACCGCTTTATCTTCTGGAACCCTGCTCACCCGCCAGAAATCACCGCAGGAATCCGGAGAAATCGCCTGGATTTCGGCCCCGGTGATGTATTTCACGCTCCACTCCGAGCCCTGGGCTTGAAGCACTTGCCTGCGCAAATCAAATGGAATGAAAAACTCGACCTTGTGCCAGAACTCCAGGATCTGGACATGCCGGTTATCGGGTGAAGCATTCAATCTGGTTATCCTCCAATCTGCCGGGGAGAATACCACTCCAAATATGGGAACTTCGCCCCTGTCATAACAGGGCTGCGCTGACGGGGCGCAGCTTCTCGGCGCGAGAGCGGTACTGCTCTATCCATTTCACGGACTGCGCAATGCCGCCGAATGGAAAGAAATGCAGGCTCACGTTTCCATGTGCTTGCGTCAGCCCTGCGGCCAGGCGATCCACAAACACATCGGGCCCCGCCGTGCCAAACAGCTTGCCCAAAGAGATTCCGTACTTAGACCACATCGACGCGCAGGCGCTGACGCCGCACAAGGCCGCATAGCGAGCAAGCACCGCGATCCCTGCGGGGCCGGGCACGCCCACCCGAACGGGATGTTCAATGCCACGCTCGCGCAGGGTTTTCATCCACGTCAGCACGATGTCGGCATCGAAACCAAACTGCGTGACGATCAGGGGCGTCATGCCGCGCATGCCGATGCCATGGCACTTGCGTTCGAGCACGTTCCATCGATCGGTCGCGCTCATGACCGGATGGCCTTCCGGATGTCCGCCTACGCCCACAACCTGGATGCCCGCGCGCTCGAAAACGCCGGTTTCGATCAGCGAGGTGCTGTCTGGAAACGGCCCCAGCGGCGTCGGTGGATCTCCTGCGATCACGAAGCAGCGCTCAACGCCAGCCTCAGCGACCGCGCGCTTGACGAAGGAATCAAGCTCGGCAAGCGACGCGATACGGCGCGCGGAAAGGTGCGGCATCGGCTCCAAGCCCAGCGCCCGCACGGCTCGCGCTGCGGCCAGTCGCGCGTCATTGTCCTGGCCTGGCAGGTAAGGAATGGAAATGGTCGACCCTGGCGGTATCCGCGACGCCGTTGCGGCCAGCGCGGAAATGTCCCTCGCGCTGACTTCCAACGAATAGGCGTCGGTGATGTTGCCGGGGGACTGGTATGTGCTGGGATGAATCAAGGACATGACTGAAGGGCACGCCGAACGGCTCGGCAGGCGGTGGACGTTTGACGGTGGGCCTCATCCATTGGCTTTTTGCGCAATGGCAGGGGCAATTGCCGGCTGGCGAGCCAATTCAATGAAGGCCCGCACATAGTCAATGCCAGTCTCCGCCTCCCGCGCGCCCAGGAAGATCTGCTTGGCAATGCCGCGCACCCCCAGCCTCACGGGCACCACGTCCATCCTGGCCGCGTATTCCTCGACCAGCCACCGCGGCAGCGCTGCCACGCCGCGTCCGCTGGCCACCATCTGCACCATGATGTCGGTGGTCTCGATGGCCTTGTGACGCTTGGGCGTAACGCCGGCCGGCAACAGGAACTGGTTGTAGATGTCCAGGCGCTCGATGTCGACGGGGTAGCTGATGAGCACTTCCTGGGTCAACTGCTGCGGCCTCACGTACGCCACAGACGCCAGCGGATGGCCCTTCGGCACGACCAGCACCTGCTCGTAGTCGAACACGGGCTCGAACTTGAGGCCCGGTTTGAACAGCGGATCGGGCGTGACCAGGAGGTCGATCTCAAAACCGAAGAGCGCGCCGATCCCGCCGAACTGGAACTTCTGCTTGACGTCCACATCCACGTCGGGCCATGCGGCCAGATAAGGGGAAACCACCTTGAGCAGCCACTGGTAGCAAGGGTGGCACTCCATGCCGATGCGCAGCGCGCCGCGCTCGCCCTGCGCGAACTGCCCCAGGCGCTCTTCGGCCAGATCCAGTTGCGGCAGCACGCGATTCGCCACCGCCAATAGATATTGGCCGGCCTGCGTCAGGCGCAGGCTTCGCCCTTCGCGCAGCCAGATGTCGGTGCCCAGCTGCTGTTCCAGCTTCTTCATGCTGTGGCTCAGGGCCGACTGGGTCAGGCTCAGCACGCCAGCGGCGGCCGTCAACGACCCCTGCTTTTCGACCTGCTGAACGATGCTGAGATGGATGCGCTCAAGCATTCAGATGAATTCCGCTCATGGATTTGTGAAATAAAACCATTTTACTTCATCACTCCCGTCCCCTAGTATCCGTTCCCATTGATCGTTCGCATGTTTGCAAGCGGACCTTGCCATTAATCAAGACTTGAATTCACGAGCACCCGCGCCGCTTCCGGCGGCGCACACGCATACGGCATTGCCGCAGCGGCGCGTGGATCCATCTTCATGAAGCCCAGAATGACACGTCCCCTCCGTCTAGTCGCAGTTTCCGGCGGACTACAACGCCCCTCCAAATCCGCAGCCCTGGCGGATCACCTGCTGGACCTGATCGCTGACGAACTCCCGTGCGAACAACGCCTGGTGGAACTGGGCCAGCTTGCGCCGCAACTTGCTGGCGCGGTCTGGCGCTCCCACCTGCCCGAGACCGTGGAGCGGGAGCTTGCGGCGGTCGAGCAGGCCGACGTCCTGGTGGTGACCACCCCGGTTTTTCGCGGCTCTTACACCGGCCTGTTCAAGCACTTCTTCGACTTCATTCATCAGGACGCCTTGGTCGACAAGCCGATCCTGCTGGCTGCCACCGGCGGCAGCGAACGCCATGCCCTGGTGATCGACCACCAACTGCGGCCGCTGTTCAGCTTCTTCCAGGCCCGCACCTTGCCGCTGGGCGTCTACGCGACGGACAAGGATTTCGCCGATTACCGCCTGCAGGACGCAGCCCTGATCGAGCGGGCCAGACTCGCAGTCCACCGCGCAATGCCTTTGATCGAATTGGCGCGCCAATCGGCAACGGCCGACGCCGAGGAAGCGGTCGCAGCCTGAAGCCATCCCGGCCCACGCAGCCCCGCCGGCGGCGGTTGCAGGGTCTTCCAATCCGACTTATGCCCCTGAGCACCCACCGCAGGCGCGCGTCCCGCGTGTCGCGTCCGTTCAGAAAACGGCCTTAACTCTCCGCACACTTTTCGCAAAATCAGCGCAGCAGACCACCATGAGCAACGCGTTCACATTCAATATCAAGAGCATCCGTTTCGACGAGAACTATCAGCCGTCGGACAGCACGCGCATCACGACCAACTTCGCCAATCTGGCCAGGGGAGCAAGTCGCCAAGAGAATCTGCGCAACACCTTGCGGATGATCGACAGGCGCTTCAACAACCTGGCGCATTGGGACAACCCGACCGGGGACCGTTACGCGGTCGAACTCGAGATCATTTCCGTTGAAATGAACATGGGCGCCGAAGGCGGCAACGACGCCTTTCCGCTGATCGAAATACTGCAAACCCATATCGTCGACAAAAAGCACAACGAACGCATCGAGGGCATCGTGGGGAACAATTTCTCCTCTTACGTGCGCGACTACGATTTCAGCGTGCTTCTGCCGGAGCATAACAACGACAAATCCACGTTCAGCACCCCGGACGATTTCGGGGTGTTGCATGGCAAGCTGTTCAAGCATTTTGTGAACTCAAGCGCCTATAAAGAGCGCTTCAGCAAGCCGCCTGTCATCTGCATCAGCGCGTCGAGCAGCAAGACCTACCATCGCACCGAAAACCACCACCCCATCCTGGGCGTCGAGTACCGGCAGGATGAGTTCTCATCGACGGATCAGTACTTCGAAAAAATGGGGTTGCAGGTCCGCTACTTCATGCCCCCGGGCAGCGCCGCCCCCCTCGCCTTTTATTTCCAAGGCGATCTGCTTGGCAGCTACACCAATCTGGAGCTGATCAGCCTGATCAGCACGATGGAAACGTTCCAGAAGATCTACCGCCCCGAAATCTACAACGCCAATTCCGCGGCAGGCAGGCTCTATCGACCGAGCCTGAAGAACCCCGACTACTCCTTGACGCAGATTGTCTATGACCGCGAAGAGCGCAGCCAGCTCGCCGTCAAGCAAGGGAAATTCACGGAAGCGCACTTCATCAAGCCCTACAAGAAAGTGCTCGACAACTGGGCAGCCAACTCCGCTCTCTAAACATTCGACATACACGGAACACTGATCATGAAAAAACTCCTGCCCACTTCGACCGCCGGCAGCTTGCCGAAACCTTCCTGGCTGGCCCAGCCCGAAAAACTCTGGTCGCCCTGGAAACTGCAGGACGAGGAACTGGTCGAGGGCAAACAGGACGCCCTGCGCCTGGCGCTGCAAGAACAGCAACATGCAGGCATCGATATCGTCAGCGACGGCGAACAGACCCGTCAGCACTTCGTCACCACGTTCATCGAGCATTTGAGCGGCGTCGATTTCGAAAAGCGTGAAACCGTCCGGATCCGCGATCGCTATGACGCAAGCGTCCCGACCGTCGTCGGCGCCGTCAGCCGCCAAAAGCCGGTTTTCGTCGAAGACGCCAAGTTCCTGCGCCAGCAGACCAAGCAGCCCATCAAATGGGCGCTGCCCGGCCCCATGACGATGATCGACACGCTGTACGACGCCCACTACAAGAGCCGTGAAAAGCTGGCCTGGGAATTCGCCAAGATCCTGAACCAGGAAGCCCGCGAACTGGAGGCTGCCGGCGTCGACATCATCCAATTCGACGAGCCGGCATTCAATGTCTTCTTCGACGAAGTGAACGACTGGGGCATCGCCACCCTGGAACGCGCAATCGAAGGGCTCAAGTGCGAAACCGCCGTGCATATTTGCTATGGCTACGGTATCAAGGCCAACACCGACTGGAAGAAGACGCTGGGTTCCGAATGGCGCCAGTATGAGGAATCTTTCCCCAAGCTGCAGCAATCCAGCATCGACATCATCTCGCTGGAATGCCACAACTCGCATGTGCCCATTGATCTGATCGAACTGATTCGTGGCAAGAAGGTGATGGTGGGCGCGATTGACGTGGCGACCGATACCATCGAAACGCCGGAGGAAGTGGCCAATACCTTGCGCAAGGCGCTTAAGTTTGTGGATGCCGACAAGCTGTATCCGTGCACGAATTGCGGCATGGCGCCGCTGTCGCGTCGGGTGGCGAATGGGAAGCTGAGCGCATTGAGCGCGGGAGCGGAGATCGTCCGGAAAGAGCTTGCGGGCTGATGCCGATCTGAAAATCTGAAAAGGAAAAGGCGCTGATGCGCCTTTTCTTTTTTTACACAGCGGGCAGGATTGGGCGCAGCCACTACGACGAATCAGGACCACCTCCCGATAATCGCCTGCTCGATCCTTTACGCAGTGACGATCAATAAGTCTGCCTTATTCCATTCCCTCTTTCCCGACCACACCAGCCCCATCGTTGATCGCGGCAGATGCGCGGTATGCCCAAGGCATTTGCGGTAGCATCCCCGACTTGGCATGGAGCGTAAGAATGCAAAACAGGTACGGAAAACTCGCCTCGTGGATCTATCACCTGGATAAGCCCATTGGCCACTCCTTTGGCGATCTCGAGTACTACCAGCAGCGTCTGACCGGTTGTGAAGGTCCCACATTGGAGCCGGCGGTCGGCAATGGCCGCATTTTCATACCCTTGCTTGAAATGGGCTTCGCCATCGAAGGCTTCGACGGCTCACAAGACATGCTTGAATATTGTCAGCAGGAATGCCGGAACCGGGGGCTTCTCAATACCCCTACACTTCAGACATTCGAGCAGTTCAGCTACGACCAACGTTTCGCGGCCATCATCATGCCTGCTGGATCGTTTCAGTTGATCACGGAAACCGCCTCGGCGATGACCGTACTCAGGCGGTTCTGGGATCACCTGCTCCCCGGCGGAAGGCTCATCATGGACATCGACCCCGTCGAAAGCATCATCGCAGAGGCAAATGCTGCACGCAGTTGGAAGGAGGACGGCGACAGTCTGCTCACGTTGACCAGTCACCGAGCCGAGATCGATTACGTCAAACAAACGACGCTCTCCCATCTGCACTATCAACACTGGCAAGGCGGCATTTTGCAGTCCGCAGAGATTGATCTGTTTCGCTTGCGCTGGTGGGGTGTCGATGAGTTGGCATTCGCAATGCGCGAAGCGGGTTTTGTGGATGTGGTGGTATCAGGTGATTATCAGCACGGCCGCCAACCCTGCAAGGGCGACCGGATCATCAGTTTCGAGGCGAGTCGACCAAGCCGGTGAGTTTTGAAGCAACGCTTACGCGACAGGCTGGTCAACTAGGCGATGAATTCATGCGTTGCTGGGCGTCATCCCTAATAGTTGTTGAACAGGCCTCTTTTTAATCAGGCTGGCCAGTACAGCCGTTTCAGGGGCACGATTCGCTTGGTTTCGGCGTCAGTGGAGTCGTAATGTTCGATCAGCGCGCGCACTACATGGTCCAGCGTCCACAACGTCAACGGAATGGAGGCGCGGTCAGCTTCGTACTGAGCATCCTTGGTGAAACCGCCGGTACTGACATACAGCCCACGATCATCTTTGTGACGGCCGCCAAGAAAGCTGCGAATTTCCTGGCTGCCCATCTGGCCCTTGCGATGCTTGACCTCGACGACAATGCGCGGGTGCTCGAAACCAAAGCCGTCAGGCGAAGCAACGATGTCCTTCCCCCGGTCTGAACCAGGTGGAGATACTTGAGTTTTATAGCCCATGGCACGCAAGATGCCGGCGACCAGTTGCTGCATCTCGTCCCAGTCCAATTCGTTGACTCGGTCCTTGATGCGTTCCAATGCCTGCGATTCAATCTCCGCGAGTGGATCGGCGATGACCTCCTCGGCTTCGTCCTCCACTGCGGGCCCCGGTTTCCCCTTCAGCGCTGCCAGCACGTCGGCTGCCGCATTGGATGGCACCTCGAACAACGTGAGCGTCGAACCCAAGCTGTTTTTAGTACTCGTGGCCAAGCTATCGCGTGGGAGTTCCTGCGATTGCCACTGCACCTTGCGCACCAGCGGCATGCCGTGTTCGGCCCATTCCGGGTGATGCTCAGCCGGACCGGTGACCTTGCCGATCGAGTACAAGCGATTGGCGGGCGAATAGGTGATGATCCAATCGCCTTCGTGAATATCGTTGACGAAGCGCCAGACTTGGGATGCGCCCGAGACCAGCGTTCCTTGCTTTATTTGCGGCTCGGCGGACTGGTACACAGCGATCAACTGCTTACGTCCCACGCCGGGCTTGGCATGCGCGGCCAACTGATTCCAGCCCACGGCGGCCACGCCACGCTCACGAAAAGCGTCGTACAAGCTTCCACCGTCGCCACGTACCATCCACATCCGAGCCATTGGGTTCCCTTTTGTGTTCATCGTCGCCAATCCAACTCGACCATGCATTCGGCCACCAATATGGTCGGCCGGAGGTCTCCGTCGGTCATCCATTTTAGGCATGAACCGTATCCCGTCATTTGAGTTCGGGTAAGCGCAGATATCTTTTCGCCGTAAAAAAAGGCGCCGAAGCGCCTTTTCATTACCGCGAACTCAACTGCCGCAGGATCACTCCCACTCAATCGTCGCAGGCGGCTTGCTCGACACGTCGTACACCACCCGGTTAATCCCACGAACCTCATTAATAATCCGCGAAGAAACCCGAGCCAGCAACGGATGCGGCAACGGCGCCCAATCGGCCGTCATGAAGTCAAACGTCTGCACTGCGCGCAGCGCCACGACATACTCATACGTCCGCCCATCACCCATCACCCCCACCGACTTCACCGGCAGGAACACCGCAAATGCCTGCGACGTCAGCTCATACCACGTCAGGCCGCTGGCCTCGTCCTTGGTGTTGCGCAGTTCTTCGATGAAGATCGCATCGGCGCGGCGCAGCAGCTCCGCGTACTCGTGCTTGACTTCACCCAGGATGCGCACGCCCAGACCCGGACCGGGGAACGGGTGGCGGTAGACCATCTGCGGCGGCAGGCCCAGGGCCACGCCCAGTTCGCGGACTTCGTCCTTGAAGAGTTCGCGCAGGGGTTCCAGCAACTGCAGGTTCAGCGTGTCCGGCAGGCCGCCCACGTTGTGGTGCGACTTGATGGACGTAGCCTTGCCCGTCTTGGCGCCGGCGGATTCGATGACGTCGGGGTAGATGGTGCCCTGGGCCAGCCATTTGGCGCTCTTTTGCTTGCCGGCCTGTTCCTGGAACACTTCGACGAATTCGCGGCCGATGATCTTGCGCTTGGCTTCGGGGTCGGCCACGCCGGCCAGCTTGCCCATGAATTGGGCGGTGGCGTCGACGTGAATGATCTTCACGCCCATGTTTTCGGCGAAGGTCTGCATGACCTGCTTGCCTTCGTCCAGGCGCAGGAGGCCGTGGTCGACGAAGACGCAGGTGAGCTGGTCGCCGATGGCCTTGTGGATCAGCGCGGCGGCAACAGACGAGTCCACGCCGCCGGACAGGCCGAGGATGACTTCGTCGGTGCCGACCTGCTCGCGGATGCGGGCGACGGCTTCGGACACGTAGTCGGGCATGTTCCAGTCGCCCGAGCATTCGCAGATTTCGTTCACGAAGCGGGCCAGCATGGCCTTGCCCTGGACGGTGTGCGTGACTTCGGGGTGGAACTGGACGGCGTAGAAGCGGCGGTCTTCGTCGGCCATGCCGGCGATGGGGCAGGACGGCGTGGACGCCATCAGCTTGAAGCCGGGCGGCAGCTCGGTGACCTTGTCGCCGTGGCTCATCCAGACCTTGAGCATGCCGTGGCCTTCGGGCGTGCTGAAGTCTTCCAGGCCTTCGAGCAGCTTGGTGTGGCCGTGGGCGCGGACTTCGGCGTAGCCGAATTCGCGGTGGTCGGAGAAGCTGACCACGCCGCCTAGCTGTTGAGCCATGGACTGCATGCCGTAGCAGATGCCCAGGACGGGGACGCCCAGTTCAAACACGGCGTGCGGCACGCGCATCGAGCCCTCTTCGTAGGCTGAAGCGTGGCTGCCGGACAGGATGATGCCCTTCAGGCCCTGCGCCATCTGTTCGCGCACGAAGGCGTCGTCGACGTCGCCAGGGTGGACTTCAGAATAGACGCCGGCCTCGCGGACGCGGCGGGCGATCAGCTGCGTGACTTGCGAACCGTAGTCGAGGATAAGAATGCGCTGGTGCATGGAAACTCTACCCGTTGGAAATAAAACCGCACCGGCAGACCCGCTGTTCGTTGCGGTTCTGCCGGTGCGCGATGCATGACATTGTAGTTGACTGTGCGGATCAGTCGGCGCGGTAGTTGGGCGCTTCCTTGGTGATCTGCACGTCGTGCACGTGGGACTCGCGCACGCCCGCGGAGGTGATCTCCACGAATTCGGCCTTGGTGCGCATGTCGTCAATGGTGGCGGCGCCGCAGTACCCCATGGAGGCGCGGATGCCGCCGACCAGTTGGTAAATGATGGCGAGTACGCTGCCCTTGTAGGGGACGCGGCCTTCGATGCCTTCGGGCACGAGCTTGTCGGCGTTGTTGGACGGATCCTGGAAGTAGCGGTCGGCCGAGCCGTCCGTCATGGCGCCCAGGCTGCCCATACCACGGTAGGACTTGTACGAGCGGCCCTGGAACAGCACGACTTCACCCGGGGCTTCTTCAGTGCCGGCGAACATGCCGCCCATCATGCACGCGAATGCGCCGGCGGCCAGCGCCTTGGCGACGTCGCCCGAGTAACGGATGCCGCCGTCGGCGATCAGCGGAACGCCCGTGCCTTCCAGCGCCTTGGCGACTTCGGAGATGGCGTGGATCTGCGGCACGCCGACGCCGGCCACGATACGCGTGGTGCAGATGGAGCCGGGGCCGATACCGACCTTGACGCCGTCGGCGCCGTACTCGACAAGCGCGCGCGCGGCAGCCGCGGTGGCGATGTTGCCGCCGATGACTTCAACCTTGGGGTAGTTCTGCTTGACCCAGCGCACGCCTTCCAGCACGCCCTTGGAGTGGCCGTGCGCGGTGTCGACGATGAGGACGTCGACGCCAGCGGCGACCAGCTTTTCCACGCGCTCTTCGGTGTTGCCGCCCACGCCCACCGCCGCGCCAACGCGCAACTGGCCTTGGGCGTCCTTGCTGGCCATCGGGTGTTCGGTGTTCTTGACGATGTCCTTGACGGTGGCCAGGCCACGCAGTTCAAAGCCGTCGTTGACGATCAGCACGCGCTCCAGGCGGTGCTTGTGCATCAGGGCCTGCGCTTCGTCGAGCGTGGCGCCTTCCTTCATGGTGACCAGGCGTTCCTGCGGCGTCATGATGTTGCGCAGGGGCTGATCCAGGTTTTCTTCGAAACGCAGGTCGCGGTTGGTGACGATGCCGACCAGCTTGCGGCCTTCGACGACCGGCAGGCCCGAGATGCCATGCTGGCGCTGCAACGCAATGGCGTCGCGCACTTTCATCTGGGGGGTGACGGTGACCGGATCGATCACGATGCCGAACTCGTGGCGCTTGACGCGAGCCACTTCACGCGCTTGGGCGTCGGCGGAGAGATTCTTGTGGATGATCCCGATGCCACCCTCTTGCGCCATGGCGATGGCCAAACGCGATTCGGTGACGGTGTCCATGGCGGCGGACACGAGGGGGATGTTCAGGCTGATATTGCGGGTAAGGCGCGTGGCCAGGGAGGTGTCGCGCGGCAACACCTCGGAATACGCAGGCACCAACAACACATCGTCGAAGGTGAGCGCTTTTTGAACGAGACGCATGGGTAACTCCGGGCGCAAAGCAAGATTATACGCCGTCAGCCTGATTTGCCTAGGTGTTGACCCTAGGTTTCGGGCTGAAATTTATCGCCCGGGCAGCACCATAATCTGTCCCTAATTAAGCCGGCAAGCGCCCCCCCCCCCCCCGCGGCCGAGGCCGGCCCAAGCTGGGTGTGGTGCTGCGCAAACTGGTGGACCAGGCGCGGCGCGACAACGAGGCGCAGGATGCGAAGCGCCAGCGCCAGGAAGCCGCCTATCGGTTCATGTCCAGCATGGCCGGCGATCTGCCCGGATTCGAAGAAGCCTCGCGCGCATTGACGCATTCCCCCGGCAGCTTTTATTTTTCATGTACACGTTATCGACTTTTGCCGGGGCCGCGCCATGCCGCAATTGGTTCTGCTGTTGTTGGGAGTGACGTACCTGCGCCAGCGCTGGCGCGCACTGGCCATCGCCGGCGCGGTCTTCCTGCTGGCGGGGATCGTCGTGTTCATCGACGCGCTGGACGGCGCGGCCTATTTCCCCCTGAACGCCTTCGCCATCCTTTTCATCATCGAAGGCCTGGGCACGCTGCTGATCGCCTCCAGCGGCGTGGGCGGGCAGCGCGTCCTGCGCTACGCCAAGGGCCTGTTCGTCCTGCTGGCGGGCGGCCTGATCCTGGCCGGTCATCACCACGGCCACTTCGTGCTGTCGATGATCTTCGGCGCGCTGTTCCTGGTGGACGGGCTGCTGCAGTGTATCGCCGGCTACGTGGTGCGCTATGAGCGCTGGCGCTATGCGTTTGCCGGCGGCGTGGCGGAAATCCTGCTGGCCATCTTCTTTTTCCAGCCCTATCCCACCAATTACCTGGGCACCGTGCCGTATTGCCTGGGCCTCTTCCTGGGGATCGCGGGCATGAAGCTCCTGTGGCTGGCGCGCCGCGTGCGGCACCTTTCCTCCAATCCCGCCTTCGCCGCCACGCAGTCGATGGGTTTTGCCCCGACCGCGCCGGAGCAAGCCGCGCCGCGGGTCTGGGACGGCCCGCCGGCCGATTCCGAACGGGCGCTGACGGTGCACGTCTGGACGCCGTCCGGTTCGGCCAAGACGCAGACCCGCAGCTATCCGGTAGTGGACCGCTACATCGCCGCGGTGGACGTCAATGGCGTCATTTCCACGGGCCACGCAGCGCTGGAGTCGCCCGAGGGCATCTACATCAGCCTGTATCCGCAAGAAGAGATCGACCGGTCGCCCGACGATTTCAGCGCCCTGCTTCGCGCCACCGCCGAAAACGACATTCCGGGCGTTTACCAGCCCGACTACGCCACCGAATCCAAAGCCTGGTGCCCGTCGACCGTCCGCGTGCGGATCCGGAACTACGACGCGGAAAAGCTGGCGGCGTTCTGGGAGGAATACCGCAAGAATTCGACCTACAACCTGACGCACCGCAACTGCTCCAGCACGGTGTCGGGCGCGCTGGACGCCGCGCTGGACGGCGTCGTGGGCCGCCTACATGGCGGCGAGGCCGGCTGGCGGGTGCTGATCCGGCTGCTGCTGACGCCGGAGCTGTGGGTGGCCTCCCAGATCCGCAAGCGCGCCCTGACCATGGCCTGGACGCCGGGCCTGACCCTGGACTACGCCCGCGCCATGAGCATGCTGGCCGACCCGCGGCCGTTCGGCTGGTGGAAGATGTCGCAGAGCGCGCTGCGCCGAATCGCAGAACTGCGCGAAAGCTGGCGGGCGCAGGACAAGGAAGCGCCGGCGCGCCGGCCGCGGACCTGAACCGCCCGTCCGGCTGTTGCAATTGATCCCTGGAGAATCCCCAGGACCGGGCGTAACGTGAAAGCGCGGCATATGCCGCGTCGCCTTCGCAGGTACGCATCATGACGCCCAACACTCCCCGCCCCGACTCCCGCCACGCGGCGCCCGCCGCCGCGCCCGACCCCCATGCGCCGCCGCAGGCGGACAAGGCGCGCGCCAAAGCCGAGCATCAGCATGAAGACGCGCGCCGCAAGGCGCTGGTCGGCTCGCAGCACAAGGAAAACACGCGCGCCGTGGCCGCGCCGCGCTATCACGGACACCGGGGCGGATAACCAGCGGCCCGCAGCGCCCGCGCTATGTGCCGTGCGCTTTCTTCGGGCTCGATGCACGCGCGTCGGGCCCGGGACGCACGGCGCCCGCGTATCTCCAGACCTTGGAACTGCCTGAATACCGGATTTCCGGGCCGCGGAATCGCCCCTTTTCCGGACTGCCAAACCGTCAAACCGGATTTATGAGGTATGTTCCTGGAACTACCGACGGATCCCGATGATGCAGTCCGACGACAATTACCTCCTCTACGACGGCGATTGCCCCTTCTGCTCGAACTACGTGCGGATGGTGCAGTTGCGCAAGGCGGCGGGCCCCATCGCCATGCTGAACATGCGCGACCATCCCGACCTGGCCGCACGGTACCGCGCGCAGGGCTATGACCTGAACCAGGGCATGATCCTGCACCTGGACGGCCGCGATTACTGGGGCTCGGAAGCCATACACCGGCTGGCGTTGCTCAGCACGGGCAACGACCTGTTCAACCGCGTGAACGCCGCCATCTTCAGCAACGCCTGTCTGTCCAAGGCGCTCTACCCCTTCATGCGCACGGGCCGCAGCCTGACGCTGACGCTGCTGGGCAAGAAGAAAATGCCCTGATGCGCGCATCGTGCCGGCCGCGCGTCATGCGCGGACAACGCTTCTGTATCCCTTCAATCTGGAATTGACCCGATGCTCTACATCACTGGCGCCGTGCTTCTTGCGCTTACGCTAGGTTCCGTCGTCTATCGCCGCAGGCAGCGCAGGGACGGGGATACGGCCCGCGCCATCGGCCGCGACATGGCCGCCGGCGCCGCCATCTTTGCGTTCGTCGGGCCGCCCGTGGGCATTGCTGTCATTGCCCTGTTCATGGCCGTCGTCGCCTGGAGCTCGGATGGCCTGATGTTCGGGATCTTCGGGCTGCCCTGGGCTTATATCTTCGGCATCGTGCCGGCCATGTTTTGCGGGCTGACCGCGGGCGCCCTCAAGCCGCTCACGCCCTCGTGGCTTGCCATTCTGCGCATGGGCGCGATTGGCGCGGTGTACGCCTTTGCGTTTCTGCTGACCTTCGGCGGACGCGACCTGTCCTGGTCTTCGACGCTGTTTCCCCTGTACATGGGCGCCGTGCCCGCCGCCGTCGCCGGACTGGCGTGCGCCCGGCTGCTCTACGGCAAGCCCGCGCCGGCTCGCTAGCCCGGTTCCGTTGCGGCGAAGGCGCGGCGTGTTTCCGCGCGCCGCGGTGGCGGGGTCAGCGGGTCAGTGCTTTCCGGCAGCGCCGCGCTCGAAGAAGAATCGCAGCATCTGCGCCGTGGCGTCCGGACCGGCGCCGTCCGTATAGGAGCCGTTTGGCGTCCCGCCGGCCCAGGCATGGCCTGCGCCATGGACGTCCCAGCGTTCGGCGACGATGTCGCCCGCCGCATTGCGGTACACGTGCCGCGTGCTGTGGCGCTTGCCGGTTGCGCCCGCCACCCGCTGGGTCTCGGCGCGCGCCCCCGCCCCGGCGCTGGCCGCGATCACGCTTTCGGCGTTGCCCGGATGCACGGTGGCATCGCGGTCGCCGTGGAAGACGATGGTCGGCACGCCGCTGCCCGCTTGCCCGGCGGGCGCCAGGCCCGCGCCCTTCATGGCGGACAGCGCCGACGGAAGATCCGACGCAGCGCCCGCGGCCAGACCCGAATGCACGCCCGCCGCCGCGTAGAGCTCGGGATAGGCGCCGGCCAGGATCGCGGCCATTGCCCCGCCCGCCGACAGGCCGGCAACATACACGCGCGCCGGATCGATGGGATGAGCCGCCATGACCTCGCGCGTCATGCCCGCCAGGATGGATGGTTCGCCACGGCCCTGCTGCTGGTGGTTGTGCTTGAACCAGTTCCAGCATTTCTGGGGATTGGCGTTGCGCGATTGAACCGGATAGAGCACGTAGAAGCCCTGCTCGCGCGCGGCCTCGTTCATGGCGGTGCCCGCCGCGAAATCGTCGGCGTCCTGCGTGCAACCATGCAGCATGACCACCAGCGGACGCGGCGCGCCATCCGGGTTGGGGTTGGGCGGCACGTACAGCTTGTAGGCGCGCTGGCCGGATGAATTGCGGAAGGATCCCGCCGTGAACGTATCGGCCGAGACGGCGGGTCTGGGCGCGGGCCGGGCGGCATCGCCAGGAATGTCCGGCGCCTTATCGGGCGCGCGGGCGGAATCCGGGACCTCCCAGGCTTCGACGTCGATGACGTCGCTGGCGTCCACATCGTCCTGCCTGCGCAGAACGGCAGGGGGACCGCCACGCAGCGCGGCCTGGATCGCGGCGGTGGCTGCCGCCAGATCGCCGGATCGGGTGAGCTGGGTGGCCTGATGCATGAGTTGCTGGAATTCAGGGTGCATGGTGTGTCCTGTTTGCGGCGTGTGGGATCAGCGGATGCGCTGACGCAGGGCGGCTTTGACGGCGGGGCTGGCATGCAGTGCGCCCAATACCGTCAGGGATTCGATGGTGGCAAGCGCAAGCTCGGGCGTGACATCGGACGCGATGGTCGCCAGGCCCAATACGCGGATCTGGAGCATTTCGCCCGCGGCCTGGACCGCAAGCAAATCCTGGGCGGTGTAGTGCTGGATACCCAGCACCAGCGTTTTTCGGCTGACGGCCTGGCGCACCGCGTCGCCGTGGGTGGCAAGTTGGTTGCGGATCGCGGTGCGGATCAGGTCTGTCCGGTTGGCGTAGAACCCTTCCTGGACGAGCAGATCGATCTGGCCCAGGTCGACGTAACCCAGGTTGATCGTGATTTTCTCGTCGGCAGGCTTGGGGACGGAGGCGAGTTGAGAGGTGCGAGGCGGCATAAACGGAGAATAAAACCATCCACTTGGATGGTCTATGGATGTTTCAACTTGATAGATCCGCCTTGATCCCGCGGGCCTGACCGGCCGACAAAGCGGGAAATCTGCGGGGGATCACTCCGCCCGGGTTCACCGATGCACTACAGTCTGTCCAGGCACAACGCCCACCCAAGACCAAAAGGAACACATCATGGAAAATCCATTCGGCGACGCCGACGAGCCGGCTGGCGACCATCGGCAGTATCTGGTCCTGATCGCGGCGTCCAAAGACAATGCCGCGCTGGCGCAGAAAATCCTTGAGAACCTCAAGAGCCACGTGGACGAGCGCGCCGCGCCCTTATGGATAGACGCCAAGGGAATCGGCGTGCTGGTGACGACGGAACTGGTCGCCTCCGAGATCTGGCGCGAGATGTTCCAGAAGGCGCCGGGCCAGGACTACGGCGACACCCGCAACCTGCTCATTCTTGAAATCGGCAAGGACTGGGCCGCCCGCCGGGATGACAAGATCGAACACTGGCTGGCCAGCCACGTTGGCGCGCCGCTGACCCCGCCACACCGCCCGAAGCGCCGCTAGGGCCGGACCGGCATCACGCCGGTCCGCCGATGCGGACAGCGCCCGGCCCGTCCACCTTCACCACGCGCTGCAGGAACGCGTCCAGCGCGGGATTGTCGTGCTGCGCATGCCAGGCCAGATACATGTCCGCGTAGAGATTGCGTTGTCCGATGGGCCGGAACGCCACCCCTTCAAAGCGCAGTTCGCGCGCCGAGTCCGGGACGATGCCCACGCCCAGGCCCGCCCGGACCAGCGCCAGCAGCGTGTGCGTCTGTCCGGCGCGCTGCACGTACTGCGGCTGCACGTCGGCCAGACCGAAAGCGCCGACGATGCGGTCGTAGAAGTACTTCCCTTCCCGGGGCGAATACAGCACGAACGGCTGCCCCTGCAGCAAGCGCAGCGGGACCGTGGCGTGCTCGCACAACGGCGAGTCCGCAGGCAGCGCCAGCACGAGCGGTTCGCGTTCGACCAGCCGGGATTCGATACCCGCCTGCTGCGGCACGCTGCGGGCCAGGATCGCGTCCAGTTCGTGTGCCAGCAGCAGTCGGCTCAGATCCGTGGTCACGGTTTCACGCAGCTGGATCTCCACGCCCCCGAGCAGCTTGCGCGCCTGCATGATGAGAGACGGCATCAGCCGATACGCGGCCACGGCGGTGAAACCCAACGTGATGTGCCCGGCCTCGCCGCCGGACGTGCGGCGCGCGGTGGCGGCGGCCTGCGCCGAAAATTCCAGCAGATGGCGCGCATCGCGCAGAAAGCGCCGGCCCGCGGCGCTGAGCAGGACCTGACGGCTGTTGCGCTCGAAGAGCGTCACGCCCAGGTCCTGCTCCAGCAACTGGATCTGGCGCGACAGCGGCGGCTGCGTCATGCAGAGGCGCTCGGCGGCGCGGCCGAAGTGCAGTTCTTCGGCGACCGCGATGAAGCATTCGAGCTGGCGGAATTCCATCGATCCAATCCTTGAATTGATTGATGCTATTTATAGCTCGAACGGCTATCCATGGACACACCTCCCTATACTCGGCCGCAGGGTCGGAATGCGGCCTGCAACGCCTCAGGAGCCTGCCCCGCAGCACCCACTTTTGCGGCCCCGCCGCCATCAACGCCATAAAGAGAAAATCCATGGAGACAAAGCACACCGCCCGGATCCGCGTCCGGCTCCTCGCCGCGGCGCTGGCCCTGGCCGCCACCGCCGCCCTGCCGCACGCGGCCAGCGCCGCCGGCTATCCGGAGCGCCCGATCAATCTCATCGTGCCCTTCTCGCCGGGCGGAGGCACCGACATATCGGCGCGCCTGCTGGCGGCGGCCCTGGGTGAAAAATTCTCGTCATCGGTGGTGGTGGACAACCGGCCGGGCGCCGGCGGCCAGATCGCCGCCGACCTGGTCGCCCGCTCCCAGCCCGATGGCTACACGCTGCTGTTCGCCAACTCCGGAATGCTGGCGATCAACCCCTGGATCTACAAGCTGCATTCCGACCCGGTCAAGGCGTTCGCGCCCGTATCGCTGTTCTCGGACCTGCCGTTCGTGCTGGTGGTGCCCGCCAGCCTGCCGGCCAAGAACGTTGCGGAACTGGTCTCGCTGACCAAGTCCCAGCCGGGCAAACACACCTTTGCCAGCTCGGGCACCGGCGGCGCGCCGCACCTGTCCGGCGAGATCTTCCAACAGGCCACCGGCGTGGATCTGGTGCACGTGCCTTACAAGGGCGGCGGCCCGGCGATGACCGACCTGATGGCCGGCCGCGTCGACATGCTGTTCGCGTCGGTTCTGGAAACCATGCCCTACGTGACCGCTGGCAAGCTGCGCGCGCTGGCGGTCACGGGCGCCACCCGCTCGCCCGCCATGCCGGACGTCCCCACGATCGACGAAGCGGGCGTCAAGAACGCGCAAAGCGGCTCGTGGACGGCGGTGCTGGCGCCCGCTGGCACGCCGCAAGCGGTGATCGACAAACTTTCCGAGGCGATCCGCGAGGTGGCTGCCGACCCCGCGGTCAAGACCAAGCTTGAATCGCAGGGCGCGGTCGCGCATGGCTCCACGCCAAAGGAATTGCAGGATCTGGCGGCCCGCGAGCGCGAACGCTATGGGCAGATCATCAAGTCCCGTAACATCCAGACCAACTGACCTCGCTGTCCGGCCCGCCTCGGCGGGCCTCCTCTTACCCCTATAAGCCGTATCCATGACCGCATCCCTACCCGCCTCCGCCGCCGACCTGTTGATGGTCGGCCCCTTGCTGCCCGAGCTGACGGCCGACCTGGAATCCCGCTACCGCGTCCACCGGCTCTGGGAAGCCGACGACACCGCGGCGCTGCTGCGCGAACATGGCGCCGCCATCCGCGGCATCGCCACCAGCGGCCGCTTCGGCGCAAAAAAGGAACTGATCGACGCCCTGCCCGCACTGGAAGGCATTTTCAGCTTCGGCGTGGGATACGACACCATCGACATCGCGGCCGCCAAGGCCCGCGATGTCGTGGTCACCAACACCCCGGGCGTGCTGGATGCCTGCGTGGCGGACACCGCGCTGGCGCTGATGCTGGCGGTCTCGCGCCGCATTGCCGAAGCCGACCGCTTCGTGCGCGCCGGCCGCTGGCCCGCCGAGGGATTCGGCCTTGGGTCGCGCATGAGCGGCAAGCGCTGCGGCATCGTCGGCCTGGGCAACATCGGGCTGCAGATCGCCCGGCGCGCACAGGCGTTCGACATGGAAATCCTGTACACCAATCGCAAGCCGCGACCCGATGCGCCCGCGTCCTACCGCTATTGCCCGGACATCGTGGAGCTGGCGTCGCAATGCGATTACCTGGTCCTGGCCGTGCCGGGCGGCGGCGCGACCCGGCACATGGTGAATGCCCAGGTGCTGGACGCGCTGGGCCCCGACGGCCGGCTGATCAATATCGCGCGCGGCACGGTGGTGGACGAAGCGGCGCTGGTGGCCGCGCTGCAGCAAAAGCGCATTGCCGGCGCAGGCCTGGACGTCTTCGAGCATGAACCCGCCACGCCCCCTGAATTGAATGGCATGGACAACGTGGTGATGCTGCCGCACATCGCCAGCGGCACGCACGAAACGCGGCGCGCGATGGCGGACCTGATGCGCGCGAACCTGGACGGGTGGTTCCAGGACGGACGGGTGCATACGCGGGTGGGGTAGGTTTTCGCGATCCGGCGCAAGCGACGCGCAATGCGAGCAGGGTCATCCGAAGCGTCCGCGAATCCAATGGTCAACGGAAAGCGGGCCTGGCCCGATGGCGATCAACGCGATCGCCAAGGTTGCCCACGGCAGGTGAAAGTTTGCCCACCCATCCGGCACGATGAGTTGGATCACCGCCGTCATCCCCAGCAGGCCGAGCGCACTGAAGCGCGTCGCAAGCCCCAGAATCAGCAAAATCGGAAAGACAATTTCGGCCAAGCCGGTGGCAAACGCCAGCACGCCCGGGGCGGGTAAGTCATAGACTTGCCCGAGGATGTGCAGCTTGAATTCCTCCTGGAACAAATAGGTCGCGGACGGCGACAGCACCAGCCACCCGTCCCATTTGGTGAGGCCCGACTTGAAGAAGGGCAATGCCAAAGCCACCCGCAGAAAGAGCGGCGCGACCATGCCCGCGACCTTTGTCATTGTGTCGATCATGCCGTTCGCGGCGCCCCGCAATCCTGACCAACCTTTCGTCGTTTTCGTGTTATTCATGATCGTTCTCCCCGGCCTCCAACTCAAAGCCGACAAAGGCCCCCATCAGGATCAGTTCCCGCAAATTCTCCGCCAGGTCGAAATCGAGGTCGACAGACAGCGCTGATTCCACCGCCTGCGACAGCGTCAGCCCCTGACCGAGCGCGGCCAGGAAGTCATGGCTGGCTGGCTGTACGCAGCGTACGTCCACCACGGCGTCGGGGCGCAGCACCATCGTGTCCTGCGCCTCGGAAAGATCCACCGGCGCCGGTGCGCCATCGGCAATGTTCATCCGCCAGATCGTGAAGGCTGGCAATCGCGAGCGCACGAGGCGGATGGAAGGATGAAGCTTGAACCGCAGCCTAGGCGTCTGCCCAGGCGATATGTTCGCAAGCGCGATCGGCGTTAAGGGGCACGCCTCCCGCTCGTGATAAGCCTCGGTCGCAGCGCGCTCGATGCGGGCCACATCGGCGAGGTACGGCAAGGAGTCAGCGGGAGGAAAAGACGCAATGAAGTTTGGAAAATCGGCGCCGTAATGCAGCAGCACAGGCGTGCTGGGCGGTCGGGCTGCCACGAAGATCCGGGCCATCGCCGTAAAGAACTCGTCCCCCGCCAGCCTGACGACACAGGGGAAAGCAGCGCGCAGCGCCTCGGTCAGCCCCACGAAGATATTGTTTCGGTACACGGCAAACCGACGGACGCACGGCACGCCATCGGGGCCGACCAGGCCCGGCGGCACCGCGCGATCGGCGTTCAGCAGCGCCGAAGCGAATTCCTCTAGCCGATCAGCCAGACTTTCCATGGCTCCGCTCCTGGGCGGTAGACAGCGTCATCTGGGCCTCGGCCATCATTGCTTCCGCCAGCAATTCGGGCCAGGCGGGAATGTTGGCGTCCCGCTCGATAAGCGTGGGCATGGGCCCTGTACGGCGGATGACCAACCTGAAAAGCTCCCAAACTCGCTCGTCCACGCACTGGTCGTGCGAGTCGATCAGCAAGGGACGCCCCCGCTCATCCGTCTGGCGGGTATGACCGGCCAGGTGAATCTGCCGTACGTCGCCGAGGGGAAAATCATTGAGGTAGTCAAGTGCGCTCCATTGCTGGTTCACGCATGCCACGTGGACGTTGTTCACGTCTAGCAACAGCGCACATCCGGTTCGTCGTGCGATCTCCCGGATGAAATCTGTCTCGCGCCAAGTACTTTCCACGAACCAGAGGTACGTCGCCGGGTTCTCAAGCAGCATTTGCCGACCCATTGCGGCCTGGACCTGGTCGATGTGCCTGCAGACGTGGCACAGGGCCTCGGTGGTATAGGGAATCGGCAGGAGATCGTCGAGGTATCCGTTGCCGTGCGAAGACCAGGCCAGGTGTTCGGAGAACAGGACGGGCTCGTAGCGGTCATTCAGCGCTCTGAGGCGTTGCAGATGATCCGTGTCGAGCGGCCTGTCGGCGCCAATAGACAGGCCAACCCCATGCAGCGACAGCGGATATCGTTCCCGGATGGCAGTCAGATAGCGGTGAGGCGGCCCACCGGCACCCATGTAGTTTTCTGCATGGACTTCAAAGAAGCCCACATCCGGCCGCGTCTGGATGATGGCCTGGTAGTGGTCGGCCTTGAGGCCGACTCCTGCGCGAGCATAAAAAGCCGGCCCGACGGTATGCGCGGTCTGGTTAGCGCCCATGGCAAACCTCTGCTTCGCAAACCCGGTGAGCGGGAGGGATGCCGCCGCCGCCCCCCCCCCGGTTGATCGCGTGTCTCAGGACTTGGATGTCAGGCTGCCCTTGCCGGCCGGCGTCGAGATAGTGGTGCATGTTCCCTTTGCGACCAGTTTCCAGGCGTTGCCCTGGTAATCGACGGTGCTGGTGCCCGCGCAACTTGTGCCGGCACCCGCGAAACAGTCGTTTTGTCCCTTGAGGGCGACGCCATAGCACTTTTCAAACTTGCCGGATTTCATCGTTTCCATGCTTTTGGCCTGATTCTCCTGCATTTTTTTCTCCATCTCGGTCTTGCCCATGCTCTGAGATGAGACAGGCGCGGCGGCAGTGCCGAGCGCAGCAGCGAATGCCGTGGCAATGGTGGCGGACAGAATGCGGTTGGACATGGTTGTCTCCTGGGTGAATGAAAGCAGCCGACAGCGGCCGTGCGTCAGGGGCCGGCAATTGCCAGCCTCAACTTCTAGGAGGTGGGAAGCGAGCCGAATGGTTCGGAAGACTCCAAAAAATTTGTCGCGATCAGGTACGAATTTGGCTCTGGGAGATCCGTCATGAAGATCATCCAAACAAGGCAGTGAAAGATGACGTTTGCCGTGAGCGGCAACGACGCGGCCAGTCAGCTACTTGATTTTTTCGCCGTCTCGCAGGCGGCGATTTCAGCGATGGTCAACGCTTCGAAAGCGCGATGGAGGCTATGTTTGTGGGCATAGCGGCGCGGGTCGGCCTGACACACCGCAAGTAGACGGGAAATAGCAGCCTGGTCTTCCGTCTGGGCGGCCAGCATCAAAGTGTCGCAGTCATGTAAATGGGTGGCCATGACATGTCTCCCGGTGCCGGCGACGACAAACTGCAGGGCTTGAAATCGGGCCAAATCGAAATTTTCGGCTGCCGCTTGCGGCAGCATTCCGCCAGAAACACGCAAGTATCGTACTGCGGTTGAATACGCTTCGGTGCATCACCGTCAGATGACCGGATGCCGTACGCAAGCCCCACGCCGCAAGCTGACGAAACCCCTGATGACACGTCACCGTTTTAGACGGACTATACTGTATATATAAACAGTATTTTCCGTCATGCCGTTCAAAGCCCCCCTCTCTCACGCCGACCTGCGCCTCATCCGCGAACGTCAGCCCTGGAACACCGACGTCATCTCCCTGCTCTGGGAGGTCAAGCGGCTGCGGTCGGTGCTGCTGCGCGCCTATCAACTGTCGGGCGACTTCAAGCGCCCGGCGGGAATCACGGGCGAACTCTACGACGAATTCATGAAAGACCTGCGCACCGAGCCCTGCGTGCTTGAACGCGACGACCTGACGGCCTCGCTGATGGAATCACCGGACAAGCTGCGCAAGGGGATGGCGCCGCGCTAGCTTTCCCGTATCCCGGTGGCCCCGCGCGGGCCGGGGCAGATCCCGGCGATGGCCGGGCGGCAAGAACTGGCTTGCGCGCATATCCAGGAGTATCGTCAAGACGCATTCTTGGCCCTTTCTTGGAGGCGCCCCATGCCTGACGTTCCAAACGTAGACCCGGATGTAGACCCAGCGATAGCCCCAGCGATAGCCCCGAACACAGACATCGAGCCCGGCGCGTCCCAGATGGGCAACCTGGTGCAGTTCCTGCTGTGGATCGCGGCGCGGCCTCGCACCTATTCCGAAACCATGGAGGCATGGCGCACCAATTGCCCGCGGCTGTCGGCCTGGGAGGACGCCACCGCCAACGGGCTCATCGACATGACCCAGGAAGAAAGCCCCGTGCGCGGGGAGTCCGTGGTGGTGCTGACCGCCAAAGGCCGCGCGATGCTGATGGGGAAATAGCCCGCCCCCTGGGACAACTCCCATTCCTGGGGTCCCGGCGAGGCTGTAGCATTTTCAGGTCCTCGAAAGGAGCGCCAGGCGATGAGCGGGAAGGTTGATTTCGATGAGCACACCGAAAACTACAACAAGCTTCTGCGCGAAAGCGTCGGCTTCTTTTCGGAAAACGACGCGTACTTCGCGCGATACAAGGTCGAACTGGTCCACAAGGCCATCCCGGCGCCGCCAGCCCGCATCCTGGAATACGGGTGCGGCATCGGCCGCAACATCCCCTTCCTGAAGCAGTATTTTCCGGACGCCGTCATCGAAGGCTCGGACGTGTCGCCCGCCAGCCTGGACATGGCGCGCCAGGAACACCCGGACAACACCTTCTTCCTGGAAGACGGTTCGTACGAAGGCGAAGGCTACGACTTGATCTTCGTTGCCAGCGTCTATCACCACATCCCCCCGTCCGAGCGGCAGGCCACCACCAACAGTCTGGCAAAGCGCCTGAAACCGGGCGGGTCGGTCTACGTCTTCGAGCACAACCCCTACAACCCGGTGACGCGGCGCATCGTGAATAACTGCATCTACGACGCCGACGCCGTCCTGCTCAAGCCCGCCGAGCTTAAGTCCCTGATCCGGAAGGCGGACCTGGACCTGACCGCCTTGGCGTACTGCCTTTTCATTCCACCGAAACTGTCGGCCCTCATCTGGATGGAAAAGCACCTGGGCTGGCTGCCGCTGGGCGGCCAGTACTGGGTCTGCGCCACGCGCCCAGGGTAGCCCGCCCCAGCGCGCCGGCACCCATGGGCCGGCCAGCCGCTTGAAATAACTCGGCGTTATGAAATTCCCTAAGGTAAACCCCATTAGGGAATTTGCTTATGCGCTTTAATTATTTGCAAAGCGCATACTTGACCCGCCAGAATTCGTCCTTGGCATAAATCAACACCCATGGAACTTCGTCAACTCGAGGCCTTTGCGGCCGTCATGTCCACGGGCAGCGTCACCGCCGCGGGACGGCTGCTTGGACGCTCCCAGCCCGCGATCAGCCGTTTGCTGCAAGAGCTGGAGGCCGAGATCGGCTACCCCCTGTTTGCGCGCAGCGGTCCCCGCGTGACGCCCACCGAGCAGGGCTTTCTGTTGTATGACGACGTTGAACGCGCGCTGGCCAGCCTGCAGCAGATCCGCAGCCGCGCGGAAGAAATTGCGCGCGGCCATGCCCAGCCGCTTCTGGTGGCCGCCACCTCCGCCCTGGCCGCGGGACTGGCGCCGGCCGCGCTCAAACGCATCGAAGACCGGGTCGGCGCCGCGCGCATCCAATTGCGCAGCGCATCGCCCGAACGCGTGGTGCACGCCGTGCTGTCAGGCGCCGCCCAACTGGGCGCGACCAGCCTGCCGCTGGAGCATCGCGGCCTGACGGTGCATTGGATCGGGCAGGCGCCCTGCGTGGTCGCCCTGCCCGACGACGATCCGGTCGCGCAACAGTCCGTGGTGCCGGTGTCGGCCCTGGCCGGACGCCGCCTCATCACCATGGCCAACCCCTATCGCCTGCGCCGCCGCCTGGACGCCGCGCTGGCGCAGAACGGGCGGGCCCTGGGCACCATCGAAACCAATTCGTCCATCAACGCCCTGGCCGCGGTACGCGCCGGCCTGGGCGTGTCGGTGCTGGAACCCGTGACCGCCTACGGCTCGCCCATGACGGGCGTGGCGATCCGGCCCATCGACCTGGACATCCCCTTCTTTTTCGGGGTCATCACCCCCCAGTCGCAAACGCTGACGCCGGCCTGCCAGGCCATGGCGGACGCGCTGGCCGACGCCGCCGCCGCGCTGCTGCCGGGCTTCGTGCTGCACGATGCCTCCGAGCATTCGGCGCTGTTGCAGTCGATCTACGGCGATGACGCCCCTGTCATGGAAACACCCGCACTATGAATCTTCCCCTCGCCACCCCGCCGCAAGGCCTGCCCGCCCTGGAGGCGCGCCTTCGGCAAGACCTGTCCTGGCTGGAACTGCCCGCCAAGAACTGGGTGACGCCCCGCCTGGTCGACGGGAATCAGGTGCTGGACGTGGCCATCATCGGCGGCGGCATGGCGGGTCTTGCGGCCGCCGCGTCGCTCAAGCACCTGGGCATCGATGCGCCGATCTTCGACCAGGCGCCCGAAGGTTATGAAGGCCCTTGGGCCACCACCGCCCGCATGGAAACGCTGCGCTCGCCCAAGCAGTTGACCGGCCCCGCGCTGGGTCTGCCCGCGCTGACGTTCCGCGCGTGGTTCGAAGCGCAGTTCGGACTGGACGCCTGGGAAGCGCTGGACAAGATCCCGCGCCTGCAATGGATGGACTACCTGCGCTGGTACCGCCGCGTGCTGGCGCTGGACGTGCGCAACGAACACCGCATCCTGTCGGTGCAGCCGCGCGCCGACAGGCTGGTCGCGCTGGACATCGAATCGCCCGCCGGACGCAGCACCGTGCTGGCCCGCCGCGTCGTGCTGGCCACGGGCCGCGACGGCCTGGGCGGCGCGTACGTGCCCGACTTTGCGAAGAAACTGCCGCGCGACCGCTGGGCGCACTCGTCCGACGTGATGGACTACAACACCCTGGCCGGCAAGCGCGTGGGCGTCGTGGGCGCGGGAGCATCCGCCATGGACAGCGCCGCGACCGCGCTGGAAGCCGGCGCCGCCAGCGTGGACCTCTTGATCCGCCGCAACGACATTCCCCGCATCAACAAAGGCAAGGGCGCCGGCAACCCCGGCCTGACCCACGGCCACCTGACGCTGCCCGACGAATGGAAGTGGAAGATCCGCCATTACATCAACGCCGCGCAAGTCCCGCCGCCGCGCGGCAGCACGCTGCGCGTATCGCGCCATCCGAACGCCTTTTTCAACCTGGGCTGCGGCGTGCAGGACCTGGCGCTGATCGATGACGAGATCCACGTCACCACGCCCAAAGGCGTGTTCGTGCTGGACTTCCTGATCTTCTCCACGGGCTTTCGCATCGACTGGACCGTGCGCCCGGAATTCGCGCCGCTGGCCCCGCACGTGCGCGCCTGGGGCGACCGCTACACCCCGCCCCCCGGCGAGGAAGACCAGGAACTGCATGACTCGCCCGACCTGGGTGCGGTCTTCGAACTGCAGGAAAAGGTCCCCGGCGCCTGCCCCGGCCTGGATCGGGTGCATTGCTTCTCGTACCCCGCCGCGCTGACGCAAGGCACCATTTCGGGCGACATCCCCGCCATCAGCGAAGGCGCCAAGCGCCTGGCGCAAGGCATTGCCGGCCTCTTCTACCGCGAAGACGTCGCCACGCACTACGCCAACATGGAAGCGTTCTCCGAGCCCGAGGTGTTCGGCGACGAGTGGACCCCGGCCCCCGCCCCGGCCGCGCAGGCGGAGACCGCGCAATGACCGCATGGCTGCTACGCCGCGTGGCGCAGGCCGCCGTGGTCGTGTTCCTGATGACGTTGATCGTCTTCGTGGGGCTGCACGCCATCGGCAACCCCGTGGACATCCTGATCGGCCAGGACGTGGACCAGGTGGACCGCGCGCGCATCATCGCCGAACTTGGCCTGGACAAGCCCCTGTGGCAACAGTACCTGGCCTTCCTGAACGGGGCGCTGCACGGCAACCTGGGCAACAGCTTTGTCTACAACATCCCCGCGATCGAGCTGGTGATCCAGCGTCTGCCGGCCACGCTTGAACTGGCCATCACCGCGCTTTCCTTCGCCGTCATCATCGGCCTGCCGCTGGGCCTTTTCGCCGGTCTGTATCCCGACAGCCGCGTGTCCAAGACGATCATGGCGGGCAGCATCGTCGGCTTCTCGCTGCCCACCTTCTGGGTGGCGCTGATGCTGATCATGGCATTCAGCGTGTCGCTGGGCTGGCTGCCGGCCAGCGGCCGCGGCCAGACGGTGGAGTTCCTGGGCTTCCAGTGGTCGTGGCTGACGGCCGACGGCTGGCGCCACCTGATCCTGCCGGCGTTCAACCTGTCGCTCTTCAAGATCTCGCTGGTGATCCGCCTGACCCGCGCCGGCGTGCGCGACGTGATGCCGCTGGACTTCGTGAAATTCGCGCGCGCCAAGGGCCTGTCGCCCTTGCGCGTGGTCTGTGTGCACGTGCTGCGCAACACCATGATCCCGCTGGTGACGGTGCTGGGCCTGGAACTGGGCTCGACCATCGCGTTCGCCGTCATCACCGAAAGCATCTTCGCGTGGCCCGGCGCCGGCAAGCTGATCCTGGACAGCCTGAACGCGCTGGACCGGCCGGTGATCGTGGCCTATCTGATCGTGGTGGTGTGCCTGTTCGTGACGCTGAACCTGATCGTCGACATTCTGTACAAAGTGCTGGACCCCCGGGTGCGGCTGGAGGCCACGGCATGAGTTCCGTATCCCAAACCGCGCAGGCGCCCGTCCTGCGCCGCGAGTCGCCATGGCGCCGCAACCTGGCCGAGTTCCTGTCGTCCAAGACGGCCGTGCTGGGCCTGGTGGTGGCGACGCTGCTGATCCTGGCCGCCGTGCTGGCGCCCTGGATCTCGCCGCAGAACCCCTATGACCTGCTGCAGATCGACGTGCTGGATTCGCGCCTGCCGCCGGGCACCATGAACGGCCTGGAGACCTTCCACTACTGGCTGGGCACCGACGGCCAGGGCCGCGACCTGCTGTCGGGCATCCTGTATGGCCTGCGCATCAGCCTGATGGTGGGCGTGGGCTCGGCGCTGATCGCCGGCGTCATCGGCACGCTGCTGGGCCTCCTGGCGGCCTACGCCGGCGGCAAGGTCGACGCCTTCATCATGCGCCTGGTGGACCTGATCCTGTCGTTCCCGTCGATCCTGGTGGCCATGATGATCCTGGCCTACCTGGGCAAGGGCGTGGGCAACGTGGTGCTGACGCTGGTGATCCTGGAATGGGCCTATTACGCCCGCACCGCGCGCGGCCAGGCCCTGGTCGAGCGCCGCCGCGAATACGTGGAAGCCGCCCGCTGCCTGGACATCCCCAACTGGCGGATCATGCTCAAGCACATCCTGCCCAACTGCCTGCCGCCGCTGATCGTCATCGGCACGCTGCAGATCGCGCGCGCCATCACGCTGGAAGCCACGCTGAGCTTCCTGGGCCTGGGCGTGCCCGTGACCGAACCGTCGCTGGGCCTGCTGATCTCCAACGGCTTCCAATACATGCTGTCCGGCGAATACTGGATCAGCTTTTACCCCGGCATCGCGCTGCTGATCACCATCGTGGCGATCAACCTGGTGGGCGACCGCCTGCGCGACGTGCTGAACCCGAGGACCCACAAATGACCGACCGCTCCGCCCCGGCTGGCGCGCCGGCCACGCTTGAAGTGCGCGACCTGCGCACCCATTTCCATACCCGCGCGGGCGTGCTGCCCGCCGTGGACGGCGTCTCCTTTACGCTGGAACGCGGCAAGATCCTGGGCCTGGTCGGCGAGTCCGGCTCGGGCAAGTCCGTGACGGGCTTTTCCATCATGGGTCTGGTCGACGCGCCGGGCCGCATCGTCGGCGGCGAAGTCCTGTTCAAGGGCCGCGACCTGACCAAGCTGCCCCCGCGCGAACTGCGCCGCCTGCAGGGCAACCGCATCGCCATGATCTTCCAGGATCCGATGATGACGCTGAACCCCGTGCTGCGGGTGGACGTGCAGATGATCGAGACGGTGCGCGCCCACAACAAGATGAGCAAAGAGCAGGCCCGCATCCTGGCGCGCGACACGCTGGGCATGATGGGCATTCCCAGTCCCGAGGAGCGCCTGCGGGCCTATCCGCATCAACTGTCCGGCGGCATGCGTCAGCGCGTGGCCATCGCGATTGCCATGCTGCACCGCCCGGACCTCATCATCGCCGACGAGCCGACCACCGCGCTAGACGTCACCATCCAGGCGCAGATCCTGTCCGAAGTGCAGAAGCTCGCGCAGCAGCACGGCACCAGCCTCATCTGGATCACGCACGACCTGTCCGTCGTCGCCGGCCTGGCTGACGACGTGGCCGTCATGTATGCCGGGCGCATCGTCGAACACGGCAAGGTCGACGACGTGCTGGACCGGCCGCAACACCCGTACACGGTGGGGCTGATCGACAGCCTGCCCAGCAACAACGCGCGCGGCCAGCGCCTGCGCCAGATTCCCGGCATGACGCCGAACCTGCTGCACCTGCCGGCCGGCTGTGCGTTCGCGGCGCGCTGCGCGCGCGCCACCGCCGCCTGCGGCCAGCAACCCGGCATCACCCAAGCCCTACCCGAACACAACGTGCGCTGCTTCCATCCTTCCATCCAGATCCACCGCGAGGTGGCGGCATGAGCGCGACCGCCCACACCCCCACCCCGCTGATCGACCTGCGCCAGGTCAGCAAGCGTTTCGCCGAACGCAAGATCGGCGCCGCCGGCCGCGCCATGCAGTCGCTGGGCCTGTCCAAGCCGCCCGCGATCACGCGCGCGGTGGACCACGTGGACCTCATCGTGAATCCCGGGGAAGTCGTCGGCCTGGTCGGCGAATCCGGCTGCGGCAAGTCCACGCTGGGCCGCATCGCCGCCGGCCTGCTCACGCCGTCGGGCGGCGAGGTCCGCGTCAACGGCGTGCGCCCCGCTGACATGAATGCCGCCGAGGCCCACGCCGCGCGCCTGAAAGTGCAGATGATCTTCCAGGACCCCTACGCCAGCCTCAACCCGCGCCTGCGCGTGGACGAGATCGTGGGCGAAGCGGCCCGCATCCACGGCCTGGTCGGCAACGGCGACTTCGATGACTACGTCAGCGCGCAACTGGAACGCGCCGGCCTGGACCCCGCCCTGCGCCAACGCTACCCGCACCAGTTCAGTGGCGGCCAGCGCCAGCGCATCGGCATCGCCCGCGCGCTGGCCGTGCAGCCGTCCATGCTGGTCTGCGACGAAGCCGTGGCCGCGCTGGATGTGTCGATCCAGGCGCAGATCCTGAACCTGTTCATGGACCTGCGCGAAGAACTCAACCTGACCTATCTCTTCATCAGCCATGACCTGGGCGTCGTCGAACACCTGTCCGACCGCGTCGTCATCATGTACCTGGGCCGCGTCGTGGAGACGGCGACCGTGGAAGAAGTCTTCCGCCGTCCCAACCACCCGTACACGCAGGCGCTGCTGGCCGAGATCCCCACCCTGAAATCGCGCCACAAGACCTTCACCGCGATCAAGGGCGAGATCCCCAGCCCGCTCAACCCGCCCGGCGGCTGCCATTTCCATCCGCGATGTCCGCATGCGATGCCGCGCTGCAAGACCGAAGTTCCCACGCTCAAGGGAATCGCCATCAACCACCTGAGCGCCTGTCACCTGAACGACATGGCCTGACGATCAATGGCTGCGGCCCCACCGCCGCAGCCGCTGGACCCACACCGTTCCCCCCTATACCAAGGACCCCGGACAATGAAACGCCTGATTCTCTCGACCCTGACCGCCGCCATCCTGGGCGCCTCGGCCGCCGCCTCCGCCGACAACCTGTCGATCGGCTTCGCCGACCCGCTGTCGTCGCTGGACCCGCAGTTGAACAACCACGCCGGCGACCGCTCGGTGGCCCTGCACTTCTGGGACCTGCTGATCGAAAACAAGTGGAACAAGCTGCAGCCTGGCCTGGCCGTGAGCTGGAAGCCGCTGGACAACACCACCTGGGAATTCAAGCTGCGTGAAGGCGTCAAGTGGCAGGACGGCACCCCGTTCACCGCCGACGACCTGATCTATTCCTACACCCGCGCCCGCGCCGTGCCGGGCAGCGTCGCCACCTACGCCGGCTACCTGCGCACCATCGACACGATGACCGCCAAGGACCCGCTGACCCTCATCGTCAAAACCAAGGCGCCCAACCCCGACCTGCCCCTGAACCTGGCGTCCGTCCACGTCGTCAGCAAGCACGTCGGCGAAAAGTCCTCGACCGAAGACTACAACTCGGGCAAGGCGATGGTCGGCACCGGCCCCTACAAGTTCGTCTCCTACACCCCCGGCGACCGCGTCCTGATGGAACGCAACGACGCCTACTGGGGCGACAAGCAGATCTGGGACAAGGTCAACTACCGCTACATCAACAACGCCGCCGCCCGCACCGCCGCGCTCCTGGCCGGCGACGTGGACGTGATCGACAAGGTCTCGGTGTCCGACCTGGCCAAGCTGCAAAAGGCCTCCAACATCTCGGTCTACCCGTACGACGGCCTGCGCGTCATGCTGCTGCAACCCAGCTTCAACCCCGCGCCCAACCAGTACATCACCGACAACAACGGCAAGCCGCTGGACAAGAACCCGCTCCTGGACGTGCGCGTGCGCCAGGCCCTGAACCTGGCCATCAACCGCAAGGCCATCGCCGACCGCATCCTGCAAGGCGCCGCCACCGAAGCCAACCAGTGGATGCCCAAGGGCACCTTCGGCTACAACCCCGACGTCAAGGACATCCCCAACGACGTCGCGCAAGCCAAGAAGCTGCTGGCCGAAGCGGGCTTTCCCGACGGCTTCAAGCTCACCATGCACGTGCCCAACGACCGCTACCCGCAAGGCCCGGAAACGGCCCAGGCGGTCGCGCAGTTCTGGACCCGCGTGGGCGTGAAGACGCAAGTGGAAGTCGTGCCGTGGGCCGTGTATTCGGGCCGCGCCAACAAGAACGAATTCGCCGTCAGCATGCTGGCGTGGGGCAACGGCACGGGTGAAGGCAGCTACGCGCTGGTCAACATCCTGGCCACCGCCGACGCCAAGAAGGGCCTGGGCGCTTCCAACTGGGGCCGCTACAGCAACCCCAAGGTCGACACCGCGCTGGAGCAATCCACCTCGGAATTCGACGTCGCCAAGCGTGAAGCCATCCTGCGCGACTCCGTCAAGATCGTGTCCGACGACGTCGGCATCATCCCGCTGTTCCACTACAAGAACATCTGGGCGACCAAGAAGGGCCTGAAGGTCACCCCGATGACCAGCGACCGCACGGCCGCCATGATGGTCACCAAGGTCTCGGACAAGTAAGCCATGGCGCCGACCCTGACCATCGCCCCCGCGGACGCCCTGATCGACGTCCCGCGCCAGATCCGCGTCGAACACGTCGCGCCCGGCGCGACCGTCGACATCACCGCCCTCACCCGCCGCAACGGTGTGCTCTGGCAAGCCCAGGCCACCTACACGGCAGGCGAAGACGGCGTCGTCGACCTGACCCGCGACGCGCCCGTCTCGGGCGACTACGCCGGCCTGTCCCCGATGGGCCTGGTCTGGTCGCAATCTCCCGAGGACGGCAAGAGCCGCGAATACTTCAACCAGCCGGTGACCGACGCCCTGGTCACCGACGTGGTGGCGCGCGTGGCGGGCGCCGAGGCGCGCGCCCGCTTCACACAGCGCCTGGCGGCTGAAGGCGTCACGCGCGTGGAAGTCCGCGAGGATGGCCTGGTCGGCACCCTGTACCTGCCCGCCGGCAGCGCCCCGGGATCGCATCCCGCCGTCATGATCCTCAACGGCTCTGGCGGCGGCATCAACGAACCGCGCGCCGCCCTGTACGCCTCGCGCGGCTACGCCGCCTTTGCGCTGGCGTACTTCAAGGCACCGGGCCTGTCCGACTACATCTCCAACACCCCGCTGGAGTACTTCCAGACCGGCCTGCGCTGGCTGCGCAAGAAGGTCCAGCCCAAACACGACTTCGTCGCCATCAGCGGCCAGTCGCGCGGCGGCGAACTGGTGCTGCTGCTGGGCGCCACCTTCCCCAAGGAAGTGTCGGCCGTCGTCGCCTACGTGCCCGGCGCCGTCGTCCACAGCGGCCAGAACGCCTGCGACCCCAAGATCGGCCGCGAAGGCCCCACGTGGCTGCTGGGCGGCAAGCCCATCCCCCACGTCTGGGAAAACAACCGCACGGCCACCTGGGCCCCGTTCGATGAAGGCCCCGCGCCCCATCGCCACGAAAGGGCCATCCTGACCGCCCTGCAAGACCCCGACGCCGTCGCCCGCGCCCGCATCCGCGTGGAAGACATCGAAGGCCCGGTCATGCTGCTGTCCGGCACCGACGACGGCTCGTGGCCGTCCAGCCTGTACTCGAAGATGGTGCAGGACAAGCTGGTTCAGGTGCAGCACCCGTATCCGGTGCAGTGGTTGGATTACGAGAACGGCGGACACTCCATCCTGTTCCCCTACGTGCCCACCACGCAGCTCGTCTACGCCCATCCGGTGTCCGGCAAGATCAGCACCAGCGGCGGCAATCCCAAGGACAACGCCCGCGCCGACCAGGAATCCTGGGAAGGCGTGAAGACGTTCCTGGACGCCGCGGTAAAGGCCAAGGGCGCGGCGGCAGCGCCCGCCAAATGACATTCAAGGAGACCTCCTCAATGGCACAACAACCCATCGTCTACGACATCAGCAAGGACGTCGTCGACCAGCTCGTGGGCCTTGCGCCCGGCAACCCCACTTTCGACGTGCGCCACAAGCGCGACAAGGTCGCCGCCGCCACGCAAGGCAGCTACGACGCCCTGTTTGATCCGGCCCTGCCCGGCCTTTCGCTGGCCGACCGCCTGCTGGTTGCGCTGTATGCCACGCGCATCACGCCGTCGCCGCTGCTGGCGGCTCACTACCGCGCCCGCGCGGTGGAAGCGGGAGTTGCGGCGGCGGACATCGCCGTCGCGGAATCGGGCAAGCCGACTGACGCCGCCAACCCGCAACTGGCCGCCGTGCTGGAATACACGCGCAAGCTGATCGAAAAGCCGGTCGAAGGCGACGAAGCCGCGCTGAAAACCCTGCCCGCCGCCGGCGTCTCCACGCCTGCCGTGGTCACCCTGTCGCAACTGATCGCCTTCCTGTCGTACCAGACGCGCCTGGTGGCGGGGCTGGTCGCGATGAAGGCTGCTGAAGGACAGCGTTCCGGTGCCGCCGCCGACGACGCAACCGCCGTGATCAACCCCGGCAACACCGAGCCCGGCGCCGTCATCAAGGCCCACGGCTTCACCAACGAAGTCCTGGAATGGAAGGCCTGGCTGGATGTGGTGAACGTCGACACCGCCACGCCCGAACAGATCGCCGTCCTGGAAGAAAGCCACCCCAAGGCCAAGGTCTCGGACTACTACCTGTTCCTGGTCCACCAGCCGGAAATCCTGCGCCAGCGCTCCACGGCCTTCAACGCCATCATGTACGCCCCGGGCGGCATGTCGCGCGCCGAACGCGAACTGGGCGCCACCGTCGTGTCGCGCGTGAACGGCTGCGTGTACTGCGCATCGGTGCATGCGCAGCGGTTCGAGCAACTGGCCAAGCGCAATGACGTGATAGGGCAGGTGTTTGAGGATCCGGCCACGGCGGGCACCACGAAGCGTGAGCAGGCCATCGGCAAGTTCTCGATCCAGATCACCGAGGCGCAGGCCGACGTGAACGCGGACAGCATCCAGGCCCTGAAGGATGTGGGCCTGAACGACGGCGAGATCCTGGATCTGCTGCATTCGGACGCGATCTTTGCGTGGGCGAACCGCTTGATGCTGAATCTTGGCGAACCGGTCCTCGTGACGGTCTGACGCGCCCTGGTGTCTGACACGCGGAGGGGTAAAATGCCCCTTCCCGCACCTCTACGCGCCCCGCCCCAGCGGGGCGCTTGCCTTTCCCCATGTCCGAAAAAACCCACGACATCCGCCCCGGCCAGTCGATCGAACTCCTCAAGGCCCTGCACATCCTGACCCGCGACGGCAAGATGAACCAGGACAGCCGCCGGAAACTCAAGCAGGTCTACCACCTGTTCCAGTTCATCGAACCGCTGCTCAAGGACGTCCAACAACAACGCGGCGCCGTCACCCTGGCCGACCACGGCGCGGGGAAGTCGTATCTGGGGTTCATCCTGTACGACCTGTTCTTCAAGGAACAGCCCGAGGCGCTGAAGAACGGCTCCCACATCTACGGCATCGAAACCCGGGAAGAACTGGTGAAGTCGTCAGAGGAACTGGCCAAGCGGCTGGGCTTCGGGGGGATGTCGTTCTTGAACCTGTCGGTTGCGGAGTCGATTACGTCGGACAAACTGCCCGCGTCCATCGACGTCGTCACCGCCTTGCACGCCTGCAATACCGCCACCGACGACGCGATTCATTTTGCGCTGGAGAAGAAGGCGAAATACATCGTGGTCGTGCCTTGCTGCCAAGCTGAGGTGGCTTCGGTGCTAAGGAAGAACAAGGCGAAGGCCTTGGCGGATCCATTGGCGGAAATTTGGCGGCATCCGCTGCATACGCGGGAGTTTGGTAGCCAGATCACCAACGTACTGCGCTGTCTGCAACTGGAAGCCCACGGGTATCAGGTCAGCGTGACCGAGCTCGTCGGGTGGGAGCATTCGATGAAGAATGAGCTGATCATTGCGCAGTACAAGAATCTACCGACCAGGAAGCCTGCGGAGCGGCTGACGGAGATGCTGGAGCGGATTGGCTTGCAGGAATTGAAGGACCGGTTTTTCCTGCCCCAAGCTGCATAGATCTGACAAAAGGACCGCAGGCGTCAATGAATTTCTCCAACTACCTGGACCGTGTCCATACGGTCTACGACACGCATGCATCCGCGCTACAGCTCAACCCGGGCGCGACAAAAGCGGCGGTGGAAGCGGTAGAGGCACAACTCGGCTTCCCTATTTCTGCGGACATCACGCAGGCTTGGCTCCTGGCCGATGGGGGCGAAAGCGATGTGCCGGTGTTCATGCGGCCGGGTTATCTGACCGGCTACGATTTTCTGTCGTTGGAAGAAGCGATTGCCGAACGGGCGCGCATGTCCGATCGCGCGCCGCGATATGCCGGCTACGATGAACCGGCGTCGGCCGATCCGCGCATCAGGGAAGGCTGGTTTCATCAGGGCTGGCTGCCCTTCGCCAGCTTTGGCGCGGGAACGCTGCTGCTGATGGTCGACCACTCGCCGGGGGATGGGGGCACGATGGGACAGATCATCGCGTTTACGCATGATCCGGATCAAATCACTTGGGTGGCGCCGAGCTTTGCGGCGCTGCTAATGGGGTCGATTGTCGAGATTGAAAATGATCCGGAGGAGTTTCTGGGGGAGTATTAGGGCCTGGGTTAAGCGCGTGGGCAATTGGGCCAAATTTGCGTCCAATGGCGAACGGCTGCCGCTAAGAAGAACCTTCGTTGAGGACTTGGGCGTTGTATTGGCTCACGGCGCGACTGAAGTCGTCGCGGGCACAAAGATTGTTGTGACCCTCAAGATGCAGACCTACAACGCCATGCCGTATTTCGTATTGACTGCGTATCTGGATTTCTGATGACTGAGCAAGAAAAATATCCCGAGCTCGAAGTCCTGATCGCAGGATGGTTCCATCAGGACTGGGCGGCCTTTGGCGATACCGTTGAGGACGTGGTCCAAGATTATGAAAATGTGGTCAATGACCAGCGGGTAGATCAGGTCTGCTTGGAGATGAACCAATTCATCGCTGAATACGGTCCTGAGATTGAAACCGCGTTCAAACAACGATGGGGTTGGCTCCGACCCGCAGGGTTGGGATACACGACCCCTGAGTTCTTTGAGGAACTGAAGAGAATTCTGACCGGCTGAACAGCATCTATTAACAAGACCGTTTCCGCTTCCAGCCGCGTTGCGCAGTCGGAGGCGATACTGCATCGAGTTTCCGGGAGTTATAAGGCCTAGGCCAAGCGTATCCCATGATGATGGTTCTTTTCTTCCCCCTTGTATTCCTTGGCGTCCTGGCGTTCTGGCTTGCTTACGTCTGGAAGAATCGCTCGGTAAAGTCGGTTCCATCCGCGATCACCACGGCGCTCCTGGCCTTGGTTTTTTGCTATGCCTTGAGTCTCATACTGATCTCCATGGACCCTTGGTACGACGACAACGGCGCGCCAGAATTCATCTCCTGGCAATATCGTTGGGCATGGGCCGCGTGGCTGGCGGGCTGGCTCGCGATGCTTGTCCTGCCCGTCGTCTTCGGACTGCGGGCATTCGTCCTCTCCCGCGCCAGCAGTCGCTCATAAATTCACCCCCGGCTCGACACCTGCCCCCACCTCCCCGCAATCCCCCCCGCCGCCGCCCTCATCCTCTCCACCACCCCCTCAAACCGCTCCACCCCCAACCGCTCCGCCATCGCCGTCACCGTAATCGCCCCCAACGCCTCCCCTCGAGCCGACATAATCGGCACCGCCACCGCACTCGTCCCCGGCATTAACCCCGCCGGCGCATGCGCCAGCCCATCCCTTCGTGCCACTTCAACCCGCGCAATCACATCCTCCACCCGCTCCCCCTCCAACCGCGCCGCATTACTCCGCACTAGGCGCACACTCTCCTCCGCATCCAAACTCGCCAACAACGCCACCCCGGACACCCCCACCCCAAGCGGCCGACGAACACCAACCTCAATCGACAACACCTGTATCGGATGCCGCCCGGTCCGCCGCCCGATGCAAATCGAATCATGCCCATGCCGGATACTGAGAAACACCGTATCCCCCACCTGATCCGCCAGCTCCGCCATATACGGATCCGCCAGCGTCAGTAACGGAAAGCGCCGCGTGCGCGCCAATCCGAGTAGCGTGATTTCCTGCCCGATCAGATACCGGCGCGTTTCCGGATCCTGTTCGACCGCTTCTTCCTGCACCAAGGTTTTCAGCAATCGATGCACGGTTGGCCGGTTCAGGCCAGACATGCGTTCCAGGTCCACCAGGCGCACGCCACGCTCCTGACCGCAGGCAATCAGGCGCAGCAACGCCAATGCTCGCCGAACGGTTTGCGCGCCGGACGCGCTTTTATCTTCGGGATCGCTCATGCGACCTCCGGTTTCATGACGGATTTCGGTGTCTGCGCGATGCCGCGCTTGGTGATGATTTCGCCCAGCGACGCATAGTTGGGCCCGCCGATGCGGCAGATGGGGCGCAGCCTTCCGGTGTCGATCTTGCCGTCTTGCATCAGGCCGTCGCGGATGTGGAACATGACAACTTCGCCTACAAAAAACTCCGCACCGGTATTTCCGAAAGGCGTGACGCTATGGAGCCGGCATTCCAGGCTGATGGGCGCTGCGGCCAGGCGGGGGGTGGCGATTACCTCGCCCGCCAGCACCTCCAGGCCAAGCAATTCGGCCTCGCTGATTTCGGGCGGATGTTCCTGGGCGCTTTCATGCAAGGGATCCAGCAGCGTCTCGTCGGCGATGTTCACGACGAAGTGGCCGTTTTCGATGATGTTGCGTCCGGTGTCCTTGCGCTCGCCGGCTTTTCTGCCGATGTTGATGCCGACCATGGGCGGCTGGTTGGACACGAAGGTGTAGCAACTGAAGGGCGCCAGGTTGACGACGCCGTTGGCGTTGATGGTGCTGATCCAGGCGATGGGGCGCGGCACGATGATGCCGCTCATCAAGCGGTAGGTCTGTTCGGGGTTCAGGTCGCTTGCGGGGAAGTGCATGGTTGTCTCGCTCGGTAGTCCGGATATTGAACATCAGATTGGGGGCACATCAATGCGGACATAGTGCGCCAAGCCTGATTTTCCGGCCTAGCGAGGCCAATCCGAAAGTGGCACCTAAATCGACAGGCCTAAAGAGTCCAATATCCGGAACTTTTCGCGAAATTGCCGTTGTTCCAAACCACGCAAATTCCTAGAGTGTCATCAAACAAACAAAACGCGATGACACGCACAGGAGACTAAACATGAACCGCACCGCGCTCCGCGCCTGCGCCACTGTGGCGCTGACTGTCCTTACCTCGATGGCGCACGCCGCCTGGCCCGAGAAGCCCGTGAAGATCGTTGTGCCCTACCCGCCCGGCGGGAATGTGGATGTGGCGGCGCGGCTGATCGCGCCGGGGTTGCAGGCGGCGTTGGGGCAGCCGTTCATCGTGGAGAACAAGCCGGGCGCGGGCGGGATGATTGCCGGCGAGCAGGTGGCGCGGTCCGAGCCGGATGGCTACACATTGTTCATGGCGGCGAATGGCCCGCTGCTTTTCTCTCCGCTGATCTTCAAGCGCGACGCCTACAAGTGGGACCGGGACTTCGCGCCGATCAGTTCGGTGTCCTATACGCCGCTCGTGTTGCAGGTGCGTCCTGAGCTGCCGGCGAAGACCCTGGCCGAGCTGCTGGCGCTGGCAAAGAAGGAGCCGGGCAAGCTCAACATGGCCTCGCCCGGCGCGGGCACGACGAATCATCTGGTGAGCGAGTTGCTGCAGTCGCTGACGGGCGCGCGCTGGACGACGGCGCAATACAAGGGCAACGCGCCGGCGACGACGGATCTGCTGGGCGGCCAGGTGGATTTCAATTTCGACCAGATTTCGGTGGCGCTGCCTTATGTGAAGGAAGGCCGGCTGCGGGCGCTGGCGGTGACGACGGCCAAGCGCGTGCCGTCGATGCCGGATGTGCCGACGTTTGCGGAAGCCGGGGTGCAGGGCATGGAGGCGGCGACGTTTACCGGCCTGCTGGCGCCCAAGGGCACGCCGCAGGAGGTGTTGGACAAGCTGAGCGCGGCGCTGACCAAGATCCTGGCGGAGCCGACGATCATCCAGCGCTTCGACGACCTGGGCGCGCAGGCGCGCGGCAGTTCGCCCGAGGAATTCACGCGCTACCTGGCCGCCGAGGACGCGCGCTGGACGCCGATCATCAAGCGCGCCGGCATCACGGCCAACTGAATAGCCACGAGATCTGCCACAACAGCGGCCAGCCAAATCCCCGGAGCGCGGCAACACGACGCGCCCCCTCCCCCGACACATCGACCCCACACGGAAGACCCCATGAGCAGACGCAGCATCTATGCCGAAGGCTTCAGCCACAAGAACCCCATCCCCGCCGCCTGCCGGATCGGCCCGATGCTGTATTCCGGCAGCATCCAGGGCACTGACCCGGCGACAGGCGCCTACGGCGAGTCCCTTGAACGCCAGTGCGAACTGATGTTCGACCACGTGCGCCGCATCGTGCAAGCGGGCGGCGGCTCGCTGGATCACATCGCGAAGATGACGGTGTGGATGCGCGACCGCAGCCAGCGCGCGGCGCTGAATGCGGTGTGGCTGCGCGCGTTTCCGGATGCGCAGAACCGTCCGGCGCGCCACACCATGCAGGCGGACCTGGATGGCGACAAGCTCATCGAGTGCGATTTCGTGGCCGTGATCGGCTAAAGGAGCCTGACGATGGCGCAATACCAACCCTTCAATCCCAATCCGACCGCGCCGGGCTATCGCCTGCCGCCGCGCTCGTGCGACAGCCAGTTTCATGTGTTCGGCCCCGCGGACCGCTATCCGGTGCGCCCGGGCGCGGCCTATGAGATGCCCAGCGCGACCATCGAGACGGCGCTGGGCCTGCACCGGCTGCTGGGCATCGAGCGCGGCGTGATCGTGCAGGCCACGACGTACGGCGCGGATCACCAGGTGGTGCTGGACGGCCTGGCGGCCGCCGGGCCGTCGTATCGCGGTTGCGCCAACGCCGTGGTGCTGGCCGAGCGCGACGACGCCTACATCCAGAAGCTGCACGACGCGGGCGTGCGCGGCGCGCGCTTCACGCGCCAGGGGCTGGGCATCAGCATGGCGCCCGACGTGTTCGACCGCGCCATCGCCCGCATCCGCGAGCTGGGCTGGTACGCCAAGTTCCAACCCGAGCCCGACGGGATGATGGCGCAGGCGGCGCAGTTCGAGAACCTGGATATTCCGGTGCTGCTGGATCACATGGGCCGCGCCGATCCGACGGCGGGCGCCGCCGATCCGACGCGCCGCAAGCTGGAGTCGCTGCTCAAGCGCGGCAATTTCTGGGTGATGTTGTCGCTGACGGAAAAGATCTCGCGCGCGGGCGAGCCTTGGGACGATGTGATCCCGCTGGCCCAGGCGCTGATCGCCGCGAACCCGGACCGCGTGGTGTGGGGCAGCGACTGGCCCCATCCGGTGTCGGTGAAAGCCACGCCCAACGAGGGCCGCCTGCTGGACCAGTTGGCGCGCTATGCGGGCGACGAGGCCACGCTCAAGAAGATCCTGGTCGACAACCCTACCCGCCTTTTTGGATTCGACGAATGAAACTGCTCAGCTTCACCCATGAAGGACGCGCGCGGTTTGGCGCGCTGCGCGGCCAGGACCAGATCGTTGCACTGGACGGCCAGGGCCACGACAGCCTGCGTGCCGCGCTGGAAGCGGGCGACCTGCCCGCGCTGGCGCGTCTGGCCGAGACGCTGCCCGTCACGCACAAGCTGGACCAGGTGCGCCTGCTGCCGCCCATCCCCGCCCCTGAAAAAATCATCTGCGTGGGCGTGAACTACGGCAAGCGCAACGAGGAATACCAGGACGGCAGCGCGCCGCCCGCCTATCCCAGCGTGTTTCCGCGCTTTCCGGGGTCTTTCGTGGGGCATGGCGAACCCTTGCTCCGCCCGCCGGAATCGGAACAACTGGATTACGAAGGTGAAATCGCCATCGTGATCGGCAAGGCCGGCCGCCGCATCGCCGCGCAAGACGCCTGGAGCCACATCGCGGGCCTGACCTGCCTGAACGAAGGCACGGTGCGCGATTGGCTCAAACACGGCAAATTCAATGTGACGCAAGGCAAGAACTTCGACGCCAGCGGGTCGATGGGACCGTGGCTGGTGACGGCTGACGAGTTCGACCCGGCCGCGCCGCTCACCGTCAGCACGCGGGTGAACGGCGAACTGCGCCAGCAGGACACCACCGACAACCTGATGTTCCCGTTCGCCGAACTGATCCGCTACATCTCCATCTGGACCACGCTCAAGCCGGGCGACGTGATCTCGACCGGCACGCCGATAGGCGCCGGCGTGCGCTTCACGCCGCCACGCTTCCTGAAACCGGGCGACGTGGTCGAGGTGGAAGTCGCCGGCATCGGCGTCCTGTCCAACTCCGTGGCCGATGAAACGGCCGCACCCGCACAAGGAACCCGCCATGCTCAATGAAGCCGATCGCGACCGCGCCGCCGGCCTGCTGCTGGAAGCAGAACGCAGCGGCGTGCCCACCACGCAGCTCGACCAGGCCTTTCCCGGCATCGAGATTGCCGACGCCTACGCGATCCAGAAGCGCATCATCGACCAGAAGCTCGCCGCGGGCGCCAAGCTGCGCGGCCACAAGATCGGCCTGACGTCCAAAGCCATGCAAAGCACGGTCGGCATCGACGAGCCGGACTACGGGCATCTGCTGGACACGATGTTTTATCAGGATGGCGAGACCATTCCGACTGACAAACTGATTGTGCCGCGCGTGGAAGTGGAACTGGCCTTCGTGCTGGGCAAGCCGCTGCGGGGTCCCGACGTGAGCCTGTTCGACGTGCTGGACGCGACCGACTATGTGGTGCCCGCGCTGGAACTGATCGACGGGCGCAGCAAGTATCCGCGCCGCATCGTGGACAACATCGCCGACAACGCCGCGTGCGCGGGCATCGTGCTGGGCGGCCGGCCGGTGCGGCCGCTGGACATCGATCTGCGCTGGGTGGGCGCGCTGCTGCTGAAGAACGGCGTGATCGAGGAATCGGGCGTGTCGGCCGCGGTGCTGGGGCATCCGGCGCTGGGCATTGCCTGGCTGGCCAACAAGCTGGCGCAGCACGATACGGGCCTGGCCGCCGGGCAGATCGTGCTGGCCGGGTCGTTCACCCGCACCGTCGCGGTCAAGCGCGGCGACACGCTGCATGCCGACTACGGCAAGCTCGGCAGCATTTCGGTGCACTTTTCCTAGGACGCCGCATGGAACTTCCCATCAATACGTTCAAGCGCGCGCTGCGCGAACAGCGTCACCAGACGGGGCTGTGGGTCACGCTGGGCCATCCGAACAGCACGGAACTGGTCGCGGCCAGCGGCTTTGACTGGCTGCTGCTGGACACCGAGCACACGCCCGTGCTGCTGCCCACCGTGATGGCGCAGCTGCAGGCGGCGGCCGCGTACGGCAGCCATCCTGTCGTGCGGCCGTCCTGGAATGACAAGGTGCAGATCAAGCAGTATCTGGACATCGGCGCGCAGACGCTGCTGCTGCCTTACGTGCAGAACGCCGTTGAAGCCGAAAGCGCCGTAGCAGGCATGCGCTACGCGCCGCGCGGCGTGCGGGGCGTGAGCGGCACCATGCGCGCCACGCGCTACGGCCGGGTGCCCGACTACATGCGCCGTTGCGAAGAAGAACTGTGCCTGCTGGTGCAGGCCGAGACCGGCGAGGCGCTGGAGAACCTGGACGCCATCATCGCGGTGGACGGCGTGGATGGCGTCTTCATCGGGCCGGCGGACCTGGCGGCCAGCCTGGGCTATCCCGGCGAGCCGCAGCATCCGAAGGTCGTGGCCGAAGTGGAACAGGCCATCCGCCGCGTGCGCGCCGCGGGCAAGGCGCCGGGCGTGCTGACGCCGGACGAGACACTGGCGCGGCGGTACATGGCGGCGGGAAGCGTGTACACGGCGGTGGGCGTCGACGCGGCGATCCTGGCGCGGCACTGCGATCAGCTGGCGGCGCGCTTTGCGGGCGCAGCCAAGGCGTAGGCATACAACATCTTGCACAAGAAACGGCGTGCCGGGCGCACGCCGTCTCCTGCGAATCAATTGCCCGAACTGCGGCGCAACCGATCCGACGACTCTTGATTCAAGCGCTTCGCTTCGTCTTCGGCGTAGTCTTCCTCGCCCGATTCGTACTGCCCTTCATACATGCAACTGCTGCGAAGCCATCCGCATTCACCGGCTACCGTTGAGCAACCTGCGCTCAGCGCAGCAAGGAACAGCATGACACCGCATCGGCCTAACATTTGAATCGACATATCGCTCCTTCGTGATCGGTCTCGTGTCGGGATTTTTTCCAGGATGGTCCAAGATGACAGCTTGCGCCCCACGCGGCGTGTCAAATTGTCTCTGGCTGTAGGGCGGCGGCGCTCGCGCCGATGCACGCCGTCACAAGTGCCGATGGCTGCATCGCATGACCTGCCCCGCCAGCTCGCCGATCAATGACGCAAGGCCTTCTGCGCTCTCTCGATCCAGCCCCTCGCATCGCACCATCCGAAACCCCATCGCCAGGCTGTAGTGCCAATCCAGCTCAAGGATCCGGTAATACTGCCCGTTCCGTTCGCAATGCCATTGCACCGCCGGGTTTTCGTAGGCTTGGCCGATGAGGTCCACGTAGGCCTCGGACGCCATCGGACGCGCGAGCTCGTCCGATCCCGGGACTTGGGGCTCGCAGAGATTTTCGCCAACCATGACGCGCGGATGAGGACCGTCGTAAGCCAGCAATTGCAGGGGAAAGTTTCTGGGATCGGCGTCATAGTCCGCTCTGACGTGCTCGCTCAGATACGGCCTGGCCGCGGGACCAAGGCAGTATTGCGGGCTGTGCCAGAATGCGTCGTCCGCGTCGGCGCTATCGCCCCGGATGGCGCTGTAGGGGATGTTTTCGCCTTGCGGGGCCAGCACATAGCCGCCTTCCAATAGCCGAGCTTGCAGGGCCGGCCAGTCCGGCGGCGGCAAATGGAAGTCGCGGGGAAAGATGAATTGGTGGTGTTCAGACATGACCGGTCTATCCGAAGGCCGATAATCCGGCGACGCGGCGTCACGCGATGACGGACGCGCCGCCTGGCGGCGAAGCCCGCAGTATTGCAGAAACGGCCAGCCGTCACTTCACCGCGGAATTCCCCCCGTCGGCAAACAAGGCGGACCCGCTGACGAAGCTTGCCATCGGGCTTGCCAGAAACAAGGCGGCGCTGGCGATCTCGTCCGGTCGCGCGATCCGCTTCATCGCATGCAGACCTGCCGCCCATTCCTTCTGTGCGCTATCGCCCGCCATGGCTGTGTCCACGCCGCCCGGCATGAGCGCGTTGGCGCGGATGCCCCGGTGGCCATAATCCGCCGTGATTCCCTTGACCAGCCCCATCAATCCGGCCTTGGCGGCGCCATAGGCCGCCATCCCGGGAAGCCCCACGCTCGTGCCGACAAAACTGGAGGTAAAGAGGATCGCGCCGCCCCCGCGCGCCAGCATGGCGGGAATCTGGTGCGCGCTGCCAAGGAATGCCGCATGCAAGTTCACGGCGATCGTCTCCTGCCAATCGGCGAAGCTGAGGTCCGCCAGCGGTGCGATGGGTCCCGTCGCCCCGGCGTTGTTGAATGCGATATCCAGGCCGCCGAATGCCCCCACCGCTTCTGCAATCAGGCGCTCGTGCGTGGCGGGCTGGCGGGCGTCGCCCGCAACGGTGCGTACCTTTCCACCCCGGCCGCGAATGCTGGCGGCCACGTCTTCCAAAGCGGATTCGCCCCTGGCATTCAGCACGACGGCGGCCCCTTCGGCGCTGAACAACAGCGCGGCGGCGCGGCCGATTCCCGACGACGCCCCCGTGATGATGGCAATTTTTCCCTGCAGCAGGCCCATGTTGGCTCTCCGGTGTGCGTAGTGAGCCGCCATTCTCTGCGGGGGCTGCCCGCCCAGCCATCCGGTTCTTGCGGTCTGATTCCGGTGTCGCCGTCGGTTTGGGCCGTCAGCCTGCCGGCTCGTGGACGCCTTGCCGGGGTGAAAGATGGGCGTTGGAATTCACCCGCCCCGATAGGCGGGTCATCCATTAAGATGGACAATATCCCGGCATCAGACGTGTGAACGAACGGAGCGAAACCATGCGCACTTTCGTACAGCAGTCGAAGGCAGCTTCCCCCCGCGCAACGGCCGTGCGCGGCGGACGAGGCAGCGCGGCCAGCCGGGCGGCATGGAGTACGCCTGATGGCGCGGCCTCGGAGGATCGCAAAGCGATCACCGCGCCGCCCACGGCCGCGCCCCCTGTGCACGCGCTGGAGCGGATATCCGTGCATCCCCCGAGCGAGCCCCTCTCGATCAGCCAAGCGAGCGACCCGTCCGAGAAGCAAGCGCACCGGCTCTCCATGCAGGTTATGCAAGCCCCCGATCCGCGGCCGGACATGCCGCGCGGCGACCCGGCGCCGCGTCGTGCGATGCGCTCCCTTCGACCGGTTGACGTGGCCGGCGCGGCAAGGGAGAGCGGATCGCCCCTTCTGGGCGAGGTCCTGGCGTCGCCCGGACATCCCCTTGACGCCTACACGCGGTCGTTCATGGAACCGCGATTCGGCACGGATTTCAGCGGCGTGCGCCTGCATTCGGACAAGCGGGCCATCGCGTCGGCGGACGCCGTGCAAGCCCGCGCATTCACCATCGGCCATCACATCGTCCTGGGCGCCCACGAATATGCGCCCGGCACGCCTGCGGGCCTGGCCCTGCTTGCGCACGAACTGGTGCACGTCATCCAGCAGTCCTCCTTGCCGGCCGGCGGCGCGATGCTGCTGCAGCGCGAGCCGCGCGGCCCAACCTACGGCAATCTGCCCAGGGACGCGCCCGCGTTCGGATCTTCGCGCGATGTGATCCGGCTCAAGAACGTCAATGGCACATGGAAAGAGGTCGGCGGCCGGTATGGCAGGACGGCGCGCGGCAACTATGACTTTGTCGTGAAGGATGGCGAGATATTTGCGGTCAAGGCCAAGAACAGGATGGGCGCGATCGGCCACACCGAGGCCGCCCGGGGCGAACGCGTCAACTGGGCGGGACAGGTCGAGTTCGAGGGGGGCAAGGTCAAGTCCTGGAACGACGGCTCCGGACATTACCGATCCCTGTCCAGCATGCGGCAACCGGCCGTGCAGGCCGGGCTTCCCGACGAAAAGTTTGTCCAGCATCCCGAGACCGCCGGGCGCCCGCGCCCGAAGACTTCCCTGCCCCAGCTCCCGGTCGAACAGCCGGCCACCAAGCCGCGCGTCCCTGGCGAGCCGCCGAAGGTAGGCGCCGGCCCCCCGCGCATGGCGGAATTCGAGCAGCGCTATGGGAAGACGCCGGCGACCGTGCCCGCCACCGCCGCCAGCACCGTGGTGGCCGAGGAAGCGACATCGGTCCTGAAGGTCTCGGGCCGCACCGCCTCGGCGCTGGGCAAGATCGGCAGCGCCGCGGGCTGGGTGGCGGACTTCCTGATGCCCGGGCCGCAGGACGCGATCATGTTGATGGTCCAGTTCGCCATGACCTATGCCGAGGCGCAGGAGGCCGCGCGCGCGGAAGGCATGCGTTCGGGGTTTGGCCAGGGGCTGTGCGCGGGGCTGCTGCGGCTGAGCCGCGGCTGGATTCGCGACAATCTGGCGCCCAAGGTCATCAGCCGCAGCGTCGCCAGCCAGGTGGCCGCCACGACGGGGTATCGCGAGAAGGGCTTTATCCAGGGCCTCGTGGCGGGCATTTCGTTCGCGGAGCGTCTTTCCGCCGATCAGCGCAAGGCCATGATCAAGGAGGCGACGCGCGCGATGCGGGCCAAGGGCGACGACATGACGTTGCGCGCGCGCTGGGAGCGCGGCTACACGGCAAACGACATTATCGATATGGCAGTCGCCCTGGCGCCTCGCGTCTCGGAGATCCTGGAGGAAGCGCAGAAAAACGAGGAACTGCGGCAGGCGGCGGAGAACTGGCGCAAGTTCAAGCAATACGGTCCTCTCATGCCGCTGGCGCCGCTGTTCGAGGGCACTGGGCAATAGCCGCCCGCCCGTGCCGGCTGGCCGTTGGCTACACTGCCTTTTATGCGCAACAGGTCCGATCCCTTCGCCCCGCCCAGCAAGCAGCGCGCCGCGCGCCTGAATTCGCTGGTGTGGATACTTGAGCCCCTGGAGCGGGACGCAGGCTACATGCACCGCAAGATGTTCGGCGCCGATGCCGCCTACCTCGATGGCCTGCTGTACCTGATCGTCGCGGACCGCGACGATCCCTGGAATGGCGTGATGGTCTGCACGTCGCAGGAACGGCATGCGGCCTTGATGGCCGACATGCCGTCCCTGGTGCCGCATCCTGTGCTGGGCAAATGGCTTTACCTGCCGCAGACCGACGACGCGTTCGAAGCGACCGCGGCCGCGCTGGCCGGATTGGCGGTGGCCCGGGACCCGCGCCTGGGCGTGGCGCCCAAGCCGAAGGCGCGGCGCAGCAAGGCGCGCACCGTCGGCCAGTAAGGCGCCCCGGGCGTCAGTCGCCCACCCGCACCACCAGCTTCCCGAAGTTCTTCCCTTCCAGCAAACCGATCAGCGCTTCGGGCGCACGCTCCAGCCCGTTGACCACGTCCTCGCGCCAGCGCAGCTTGCCTTCGCGGATCCACTGCCCGGCCACGCGCAGGAACTCGTCTTCCTGCTCTTTCGGGAAGTCAAACACGATGAAGCCTTGCATGGTGATGCGGCGGGAAAGGATCTCGCGCATGGTCGCGGGCAGGCGGTCCGGACCGTTTCGGTCGGCCGGGCCGTCGTTGTAGTTGGCGATCGTTCCGCACACGGGCACGCGGGCAAAGTCGTTCAAGAGCGGCAGCACGGCGTCCCACACATGGCCGCTGACGTTCTCGAAATACACGTCGATGCCGTCGGGGCAGGCCTCGGCCAGCTTTTGCGCGAAATCGGGAGCGCGGTGATCCACCACCACGTCAAAGCCCAGCGCTTCCTTGACGAAGGCGCACTTCTCCGGCCCGCCGGCAATGCCCACCACGCGAGCGCCCTGGATGCGCGCGATCTGGCCGACGACCGAACCCACCGCGCCGCTGGCGGCCGCGACGACGACGGTTTCGCCCGGCTTGGGCCGGCCGATGTTCAGCAATCCCACGTAGGCCGTGAGGCCGGGCATGCCCAGCACGCCCAGCGCGGTGGACGGCGGCGCAATGGCCGGATCAAGGCGGCGCAGATCGCTGCCGTCGGACAGCGCGTAACGTTGCCAACCGGCGGCGGACAGCACGATGTCGCCCTCGCGCCAATCAGGGTGGCGGGACGTTTTGACCCGGGCGACCGTGCCGCCGACCATGACGTCACCGATTGCCATGGGCGCGGCATAGGACTTCTCTTCGCTGACGCGCCAGCGCATGTAGGGGTCCAGCGACAGGGTCTGGACTTCCAGCAGCACCTGGCCTTCGGCCGGTTCGGGAATGGGTGCGTGCTCGACGCGGAAATCACTGGCTTTGGGGCGGCCAACGGGGCGGGACGCGAGGACGACGCGCTGATTTTGGGGTTGTGTCATGGGGATGGCTCCTTGAATTGAGTCGGACATTTCGCGACAAGGGTCATCCTAGGCACGCCGGAGAGTTACAACTAGACTGATACCTCGTAAACCAGATTTCATGGATTGATAATGTCAGCCGACTTCGACCCTGCCCTGCTCCGCACCTTTGTCGCCGTCTGCCGCTACGGCAGCCTCAGCCGCGCCGCGGACCAGGCCGGCCGTGCGCAATCGGCGCTCAGTACCCAGATCCGCCGCCTGGAGGAAATGGTCGGCAAGCGGCTGCTGCATCGCACCGGCCGGGGCATGGCGCCCACGACCGAGGGGGAATTGCTGCTGAGCTACGCCAACCGCATCCTCGCGCTGGGCGAGGCCGCCGCCGCGCGGCTGCGCGAGCGCGCGGTGGCGGGCAGCGTGCGCATCGGACTGTCCGAAGACGTGGCGGTGGCGGCGTTGCCGGCCGCGCTGGGGCGGCTGCGGCGTTCGTGTCCCAATCTGCATCTGGAGGTCGTGATCGACGACGGCGAGCGCCTGGCCGCACGCTGGCAGGACGGCACGCTGGATGTGGCCGTGGGCGCCTGCGTGGGGTTCGTCGATGAACCCATCGAAACGTGGACCGTGGACCTGCACTGGGCATGCGGCATCGACGAGACCGTGGCCCCGGACCAGCCGCTGGACGTGATCGTGTACGCCGAACCCTGCTCCTGGCGCCGGCTGGCGTTCGATGCGCTGACGGCGTCGGGACGTGATTTCCGGGTCTCGCTGACCAGCCACAACGTGGGCGCCACGATCGCCGCCGTCGAAAACGGCCTGGGTGTCGCCCTGCTGACGACCGAGTGCCTGCGCCCCGACACCATGCGCGTGATTTCGATCGGCGACGAGGGCGCCCTGCCTTTGAGCGCGCAGTTTGGGCTGTACGCGGCGCATCGGCTGACCGAGAGCGGCCAGGCCGCCGTCGCGCTGCTGCGCGAAAGCCTGCGAGGGTGGACCGCGCAGGCGACCCCGCGCGAGGCCGCGCCGATACCCGCCTGACGGGGCTGACGCACGTGACGCACGTGACGCCTTTACACGCCAGATTTGTTACTCCTGGCTGTGCCCCTCCCGGTGCCACACTGTTCCCACTCCCCGCGCCGCATCGCTGCGCCCTCGGGATCGAAGCCATCAAGAGGATCAAGCCATGACCACGCCCCCCGCATCCGCCGGCAATGGCGCCCGGCCCGCCATGCAAACGCCCCCGGTCGTATCCGCTGAAGACTGGGAAGCCGCCCGCCAACAACTGCTGATCAAGGAAAAAGCCCTTACCCGCGCGCGCGACGCCCTGGCCGCGGAACGCCGCCGCATGCCGTGGACGGCGGTGGACAAGGAATATGTCTTTGAAGGTCCGGCCGGCAGAGTCACCCTGCGCGATCTGTTCGACGGCCGCCGCCAGCTCATCGTCTACCGGGCGTTCCACGAACCGGGCGTGTTCGGCTGGCCGGATCACGCGTGCCGCGGCTGCTCGATGGTGGCCGACCAGGTCGCGCATCTGGCGCATCTGAATGCGCGCGACACGACACTGGTCTTTGTCTCGCGCGCGCCGCAGGCGGACATCGAACGCGTGAAGGCCCGCATGGGCTGGACGATGCCTTGGTTCACGATCACCGACCGTTTCGACGCCGACTTCGGGGTGGACGAATGGCACGGCACGAATGTGTTCTTTCGCGACGGCGACCGCGTGTTCCGCACGTATTTCCTGAACAACCGCGGCGACGAGCAGATGGGCGGCACGTGGAACTACCTGGACATCACGCCGCTTGGCCGGCAGGAGCTTTGGGAGGATTCTCCGGAAGGCTATCCGCAGACGCCCACCTACAAATGGTGGAACTGGCACGACAGCTATGAGCCGGATGCGCCGCCGGACCAGAAGTGGGTAGAGGTGTCAGACGCGGGCGAAAAGGCGTTCCGGAACCACTGCGATCCCACGTAGGCGGATACGGCGGCAAGGCGCATGTCTTAAGATACGCGCTCGCAAATTCTGCAGCGCGCGTCATGAAAATCGACCAAGGCCCACGCAACCGCCCGCAACGTACCCGAGTCAGCCCGCATGAGTAGCGAACTGGCTGACTGGAAGCGCGCCTTCCGGCCTTGCCGCCTTCCTGCGTTGGGTGCGCTCGTCCTCATCGGCATCGCCATCTTCTGCTTCAACGCGGCAAGCGACATCCGCCTGCCCTATGACCCCGCGAAGCTGCACACGATTCAATTGCGGGTGGACAAGGTGGCAAGCTGCGACGCCCAGGCTCGGATACGCGGACGGTGGCAATCCTACAGCGTGCCTTGCGTGTATTCGGGCAACTATCCCTACATGGTGTTCAAGTTCTTCGACGCGACCTACAACGTCCGGTACACCGAGGGCGAGCACGTGGAATTCATGGTGCTCGAAGACGAGGCGCAGCTTACCGACGGCAAGATCGCGCTTCAGTACAACATGGCCATACCCGTCCGGGTCTATGGGGTGCGCAGGAACGGTGAAACGTTGGTCGACGCCAAGCAGGTCCATGACTGGAACCATTCTCGCAAGGTAAAGCACAACATGACCGGCTGGATCGCGTTGATCCTGGCGGCCTGGCTGGCGGTGATCACTTTCAAGCGAGCCCGGAAAATCCTGCACGAAGAAATGTGGTGAGCCTCACGCGCGCGGCGGGGCTGCGTCGAACACCCGGTTCCAGGCCTGCGTCAATGTCAGCGCGTCGTCATCGGACACGTACTGCGGCGCGGCCCGCGCCATCGCGGCAAACAGCAGCGCATCGCAGGCGCCTTGCCACAGCGGATTGAGCGTCTGTTCGGTCTCGCCGTCTTCCTCGACCAGGATGAAAGCGCCGTCGCCCTCCACGCGCGCGGCGCGCTGCCGCAACTGGCTGTGGATCAGCAGGAAACCGGAATGGATCGGCGAGCGGGCCTTGTCGCCGCGCCGGCTGGCGGCCAGCACGCCGCGCCATTCGTCGGCGTCGCCGGCGCCCGGCTCGCCCGCTTCGTTTTGCCGCGACCACCGCATCCAGGCCCGGCTGTAGGCCATCCAGGCGTCGCGCGGCACGTTGTCGGCCAGCGCCTGCGCCTGGGCGCGCGTCAGCGTGTCGATCTTCTGGATGATGTCCAGCACGGCCTCGCCTTGCGGCCCGAACAGGACGGACAAGGGCAACTCGTCCAGCAATTCCACCGTCACGGCGCGCCAGTAGCCGGGGTCGGCGACCAGGCCCGACATGTCGCCCAGCTTGACGACCCGCACGCGCCAGAGCTGCCCGGGCCAACGGCTGCCGATCACGATGGAATCCAGCGCTTGATCCACCACCAGCCAGGGCGGCTGTGCTTGCGCCCGGGCCACGCGGCCCGCGGTCCGCTTCAGTTCGACCGACGGGTTCAGGTCGTCGAACCAGTAGCCCTCGCGTACAACCGCAGGATCGGCCTGGCTCAACGCCTGCGTCACGTCGCCGCCACAGTGCCGGCACACGCGCGCCTCGCGCAGGATCCGCCCGCCGCACAAGGGGCAATCGATGTGCGAGGCCGGGATGGGTTGGCTCGCATGCGGTGACCGGTTGGCAATCGACATGAGGAACACGCCCGCCACCGGCGGGCTGATCAGGCCGGCCAGCACGGTCCAGCCGACTCCATTGCGGCCGCGCCCCTTGGCCATGACGCCGACCACGATGGCCAGCGCGATCCAGAGAAAGAGGATGAATAGCATCGCGCGATGTTAAACCGTGCGGGGCGGCCTATATTTGACGACGCCCTCGCCAGCCGCTGCCCGGTTGCGCCAAGCTGGGGGAATCGCCTGCCGCTGCGGTTGTCGTGTTGTAGTCCAATAAGCAGGTCGGGGCCGGTGGGCGCCGGCCCATTCTTTACAAGGAGATCGCGTGTGATTACCGAAACGGACAAGCAGCATCTGGCCCGATGCGTCGAGCTGGCCAGGCAGGCGCTCGACGCCGGAGACCAGCCTTTTGGATCGGTGTTGGTGTCCGGCGACGGCCGGGTGCTGTTCGAGGACCACAACCACGTTTCCTCCGGCGACCGCACGCGGCACCCGGAGTTCGAGATCGCGCGCTGGGCCGCGGCCCATGTGCCCGAGGCCGAACGCGCGGCGTGCACCGTCTATACCTCGGGCGAGCACTGCGCCATGTGCTCGGCGGCGCATGGCTGGGTGGGCCTGGGCCGGATCGTCTACGCCGTGTCGTCGGCCCAATACGCGGCGTGGATGCGGGGCTGGGGCGTGCCGCCCTCGCCGGTGCGGTCCTTGCCCATTGCCGAGGTCGTCGAAGGCATCGAGACCGTGGGGCCGGTGCCGGAGTTTGTCGAACAGGTGCGCCTGCTGCATGAAGAGAACGTCCGCAAAAAGGGGTGGGGACGCGGCGCCGGCGTTTGAAGCAATCTGTCTTTCGTTTCACGAATCGATACACCTGTGCGAAAGACGGCAATTATTTGCGCGCGGGCCCATGCTAAGTTGGCGCCCGTGCCGTAAATCGGGGTCAGGGCCAATCGGCCCGGTCCCATCAAGATCGAAAGACGGCGCATCCCCTTTCCCCTTCTTGATACAGACCATGCAAACCAACGTTGATCGCGGCGCAGCCGGCGTCTCGGGTATCAAACGCCAGTCCGGAAATCTGATTCTCGCGCTGGGCCTGGCCTTTGCCGCCGCCGCGCCCGCCCTGGCGGCCAAGGATCCTGGCGCGGCCATCCTGCCTCCGCGCGCGGGTTCAAACAACCCGGCGCCGGTTCAACAGGCGCCCGTCCAGCAAGCGCCCGCTCAGCAAGCGCCCGCCCAACCGACCGCGGCCCAGCAGTCCCCCGCCGGCGCGCTCGCGCCCGTGCAAAAGACCCGCATCAACGACCAGGTCGCTTACGAGCGCCTTCTGAACAACAGCGGCGTGACGCTGCAATGGCTGTGGTCCGCCAAGCGCGGCAAGATGAACGCGATCGACGACAACGACGTGGTGCGCCTGGAGGGCACGCAGGCCAACCACGAAGGCACGCTGAAGGTCAAAGGCGAGGTCGTCTCGATCGACCGCGACCGCTTCGTGCTGCGCGGCACGATCCTGATCCTGGATGCGCCGGACAAGGGCCGCCGCTGCGAGCGCACCGGCGATTACGAGTTCAAGGCCACTGGCAAGCGCAAGTACTGGCGTCTTCAGCAGATGGAAGCCTGCGGCGGCCTGACGGACTACGTCGACATCTACTACTGATCTCCCGCGACCCATGCCCCCTACCGCGCTCAAGTGGCTTGCCAGCATTGTGTTCGGGCTGCTCATCGGCAGCGCGAGCTTCGGCATCACCAACCCGTTGCTGCAGGTCGTCTTCGGGCTGAACCCACCCGCCAGCGAGCCGTACGTCCCCTTGGACCCCATCGCGCTGGAACGCATGCAGATCGCGGGCGCGGTCCTGTATGGCGTGATCGCGGTCGTGGCGGCCGTTGTGCTGGCGCGGATTTCCAACCTGCGGCGGCTGATGGGCTGGGGCTGCGCGGTGCTGGGCGTGATCTTGCTGTTGACCGTGCCGGTCGCCCTGCTGCAGATGGACCCCGCCCTCCACACGGGCGGCGGCGCGGACGCGCGCGATGCCAACACCGCGCTGTTCTTCTTCCTGCTTATCTTCGGGCTGCCTTACCTGGGCGGCGGCCTGCTGCTGACGATCATCGGGGCGGTGCTGGTTCGGAAGAATCGGGACAAGCCGGCGGCCTGAGCGCGGCAGGTCCGGATCGGACTGCCCCCCTCCGCAATTCCCTCACCCCCTTGCCCAGCCGGCGGCGCAGCAAGGTTCGCAGCGTTGCGCCGTCCTCGTAGCCCACCTGCGCGGCGATGGCGTCGATGCTCAGATGGCTGGTGCGCAGCAGATGCACCGCGCGCTCCACCCGCAGATCCTGGAAGTACGACAGCGGCGACTTGCCCAGCACCGCCTCAATGCGGCGTTGCAGGGTGCGCGTGCTGGTGGCCAGCGCATCCGCGGCGGCGTCCAGCGAGAAGCCCTGCGCGAGGCGCTCGCGCGCCCAACGTTCAAAGCGCTCGACCAGCGGGTCGGCGCGCGCCAGGTGGTCGGGGATCATGTACGGCGCCTGCGATGGGCGCGCATCCACCAGCAGGTATCGCACGACCACGGCCGCGAGCGCGGGGCTCGCCTGGCCCAGCAGCCACAATGCAAGGTCCAGGTGCCCCATTGCCGCGCCAGCGGTGGTGAAGTCGCCGGACGGCACCATCATCCGCGCGCTGTCCAGCTGGATTTGCGGATAGCGCTGGCGAAACAGCGGCGCCAGCCACCACGACGTCGTCGCCTCGTGGCCGTCGAGCAAGCCGGACTCCGCCAGCACGAAGGTGCCGATGCAGGCCGCCGCGATCCGGGCGCCGCCAGCGTGCGCGTCGCGCAGCAGGGCCAGCGCATCCTTGACGTCGCGGCGTTCCAGCGCCGGCAGCAACTGCTCCGGCATCTTGGTGGCGATGGCCGGCAGCACCACCCAGTCGGGGTTGCCCATCGCGCTCGCCGGCTTGACCGGCACGCGCATGCCCAGTCCCGTGCGCACCTCGCGCCGCACGCCGATGACGCTGATGTCAAAACGCGGTCCGGCGCCGGGCTGCTGCATTTCGGCCAGCTCGTTGGCGGTGGTAAAGGCGTCCAGGATGGCCGACAGCCCCGTATCGAAGCATCCGTCCAGGGCCAGCACGGAGAGTTTCATGGCGGAAATGACTCCAAAAATGTCACTCGCGACAATAGAGCCCGCGTGAGTTCCTGTCTACATTGGCCTCACGCGCAACATGGCGCGGATCAAACTGGAACCGGCATGGATCAACAAGCACACAGTCTGGACAACCCGATCTGGACAGCACTGACGACCCACCACGCCCATCTGAGCGTAGGCGGGCCGCTTGCCCGCCGCTACTGTCCCGACGTGGCGCCGTTTGCCGCGATGGCGTCCGACGACTCGCCCGACGCCTGGCTGGCACTGGCCCAGCTGCTGTCTGCGGGCGACCAGGTGGCGCTCCTGTCCTGCAGCCCCCTCAAGCCACCTGCCCGGCTACGCGCGCAGCCGGTCGGCAGGATCCATCAGATGGTTGCGACAAAGAGGGATACCTGCCTTGCAGACCACGCCGACATCGTGACGCTTGGCGCGGCCGATGCGGCCGAAATGCTGGAACTGGCCTCTATGACCAAGCCTGGGCCCTTCTGCAAGCGGACGCACGAAATGGGCCGGTATATCGGCATCCGGTCAGAGGGGCGGTTGATCGCGATGGCCGGCGAACGGATGCATCCAGGCGGACACGTTGAGATCAGCGCCGTCTGTGTGGACGCGGCGTGGCGCGGCAAGGGCCTGGCGGGACGCTTGGTGCAGGGACTGGAAGCGCAGATCTGGAAACGCGGTGAATCGCCGTTCCTGCATGTCTTGAGCAGTAACGCCGGCGCGATCGCGTTGTATGAGCGGCTGGGATTTCGCCTACGGCAGCAGTTTCACATGACGCGGGTTGAGCCGGCGGATTGACAGGCGCGCCAGCGCCCCCTGCCGACACACAAATTGTGCAAAAATTGGAGCCGGGTTTTATCTTTTACACAGGGAGCGCTAACCCCATGGCTGATGAACGGCATTCTGCTGTCGGAGGTCGGATCAGCATCTATCGCCGGCCGAACAGCAGATTCTGGCAATGCCAAGGCACCTTCGACGGCAAGAGCCAGCGTGTCAGCACCAAGACTGACGATCTGACCCAGGCGCGGCACTTTGCGGAAAACTGGTATCTGGCCAAGACAGATGCCCCGTCGGTCGCTTTGGGGCAACCCTCGGGACAGAGGAGCGGCCCGCGAGCGGAGCGGCCCACCTATAACCTGCCTCAGCACGACAAGCGCGCGCGATTTCTGGCGGCCGCCATCGATCTTGTCGCATCCGTGGGATTTCGCGAAACACAGGTCAATGCCATTGCCGAGCACGCGGGGATGTCGCCGGCGACGCTGTACCGATACTTCAAGTCGCGCGAAAGCCTGTTGGTGGAGGTTGTCGCCCATGTTTCGCAACACGAAGTGAATGTCGTGGCCGGCGTTGCAATGGGCGACGGTACGCCCGCCGATCTGCTGAAAGAATGCGCTTACACCTTCGGCAGCCGCGCCATCCGCGCCAAACAGCTTGGCTATGCCTTGGTCGCGGAACCCGTCGATTCGGCAATCGAGATCGAGCGGCTCAAGTACCGGAGCAAGCTGATGCGCGTGTTCCAGACCATCATCGAGCGCGGCATCCGCGGCGGCGACTTTGCCGATCAGAACCCGGAAGTCTCGTCGGCGTGCATCGTCGGATCCCTCTTTGAAGCGCTCGTGGGACCGCTTGCTCGAAACAACGACATCGGCGAGCGCCAGCGACTAGACCGCGTCCGGGACATTGCCGAGTTTTGCGTCCGAGGCGTTGCGCGGCGTTGACGCGTGCCGGCGGCCGATGAACTGAGCCAGTCCCGCCTGCATGGCCGGGGTACTGGCATGCGCTTCCAGTGTCCTGATCTCGTTTTCCAGCGCGTCCGCCCTGCCTAGCGTAAAAGACGCGACGAGCAACGACTTCGCCCTTGCAAGCGTGTCCCGATGGGCGACCGACATCTCGCCCGCAAGCGCGATGGCGGCTTGCTTCAAGCGGTTTGCGGGCACGGCGGAATGCAGGATTCCCCAATCCACCGCCTGCGCCGCCGTGATGGATTGGCCGGACAGGATCATCCATTTGGCTCTTTGCATTCCGATGCATCGCGGCAACCGGACACTGCTGCCGCCGCCGGGGAGCAGTTCGCGCAGCGCATGCGCGTCTCCAATCGTGGCGTCGTCGGACGCGATCGCCGCATCGCAACACAGCAGCAATTCCAAGCCACCCGCGCGCACCGCGCCCTGAACCATGGCCACGACAGGCAATACAGACGCCTCGAATCGGCGGCCCACCTCACGAAACCGGTCCAGCAAGGCCCGAACAGCCGTTCGTCCGCCTTCCAGCAGTTCGCCGAGATCCGCGCCCGCACAGAAATTTCGCCCAGCGCCAGAGAATACGATTGCCTTCACATCTGACGCAGACTCTGCCGCGTCCAGCGCCTCGAGCACGTCATCCAGCAGATCGGAACTCACCGCGTTCGCCTTCTCCGGCCGGTTCAGCGTGATCCAGGCTATACCGGCGTCCACGATGCAAATAGGCGTCAGCCGATGCCCGTTCCCATTCAATCCTGCGTTGTCCATCACATCACCTCACTCGTCATCGGCATTTACGTTGCAGCGCCCCATCGCGCCGCACCCACATTTCTTATCGCGCCTGCATAGGGCCCCGTCACGGGGCGAACCGCGTGCCGCCATCCAGCCGATAGCACGTCCCGTTGATGTAGGAATTGGCCAGGATGGTCTGCACCATTGCGGCAAATTCCGCGGGAAGGCCGCTGCGCTTCGGACAAAGAAAGCCCTTTTCCATGGCCTCCATGCCCTTTTGCGGCACATTCATCGTGAGTTCCGTCTCAAAGACCCCCGGCGCGATTGCCATGCAGCGGATGCCGTATTCGGCCAGGTCGCGTGCAATCGGCAGCGTCATGCCGGCGATCGCGGCCTTGCTTGCGCTGTATGCGGCCTGTCCTTTCAGTCCGTCAAACGCGGCGATCGAACTTGTGTTCACGATCACGCCGCGCTCGCCTTGCGCGTCGACGGGGTTATGGATCATTTTTTCGGCCGCGAGGCGCAACACGTTGAAGGATCCCGTCAGGTTGATGGCAACGATGCGGTTCCATAGCTCCAGGTCGTGGGCCACTCCCCGCGAGACCGTCTTGGCAGCCGACGGCACGCCGGCGCAATTGACGACGAAACGCAACTCGCCGAACGCGGCCGCGCCAGCTTGCACCGCTGCCTTCACTTCCTCCGGATTGCATATGTCGGTTTGAAGGGCCAGGTGATTGCCGGGCAGGTCCGATCTGGCGCGCTCCAGCCCCTGTCCATTCATGTCCAGCAGGACCAGCCTGGCGCCCTGCTCCGCCAGCAACTCTGCGGTAGCGCGCCCCAGCCCGGACGCCGCGCCCGTCACGATTCCAGCCGCACCTGCAATGATCATGCCTTGACCTCCGCGCAGTCGCGCAGCTCTCTGCGCAATACGAAACGTTGGGTTTTTCCGGACGGTGTCTTGGGCAGTTCCTCCCGGTAGTGAATGCGACGCGGATAGGCATGCGCCGCGTAATCCTTACGCACTTTCTGTTTGAGCGCCTCGGACAGTTCCTCAGTGGGGGCATAGCCCTGGTTCAAGACGACGACCGCTTCGAGCACTTCGCCTCGGATCTGGTCGGGCACGGCAACGACCGCCACGTCGCGCACTGCGGGATGCGACGCGATGACCGACTCCACGTCGAAGGGCCCGATGCGATAACCCGCCATGATGATCACGTCATCATCACGCGACGAAAAGCGGAAATATCCCTCGGGGTCATACGAAGCAAGATCTCCCGTCAGATACCACCGCCCGCAGGGCGTCAGCCGGTCACCGTTCTTTTCGGGAGAATGGGCATATCCCTCAAACCATGCCAACGGACTGTCAGACAGGCGGGCTGCGAGCAATCCGGGTTGATCCGGGCCCAGTTCTTCATGCGTCGCCGGGTCGATGACGGTCATGTCCCAGCCCGGCAGCGCGCGCCCCATCGACCCCGGCTTGATTGGCATTGAGAGGTCGGGGTGGTGATGATTGTTGAGCAGCATCCCCGCTTCCGTCTGGCCGAAGTGGTCGTGAACCTGCGCGCCCAGACTGGCCGGCGCCCATTGGTTCACGTCCGGGGTGAGCGGTTCTCCCGCGCTGGATGCGCACCGCAAGGCGACATAACCATCAGGGACGCCGTGCGCCTTCAGGCTGCGGTAAACGGTGGGAGCCGCGGTAAAGTTGGTCACGCCTTCGCGCTTGAGCACGGCCAGCGTGCCGTCAGGCGTGAATTTCTCGACATGCATAATGGATTCGACCCCCGTCGACAGCGAAACCAGCACGCCAAAATAGAGGCCATATGCCCAACCGGGGTCAGCGGCATTCCAGAAAATGTCGCTCGGGACGAGGCCAAGACCGAATTCGCCATATGCCTGGAAGCCCGCGACCGCTCGCAGCGGCACGACGACTCCCTTGGGCTTTCCGGTGGTGCCGGACGTGTACACCTCGATCACGGCGCCGTCGCCCGAAGTACGGTGAGCTCGAAATTCGCTGTCTCCGCTCATCTCGATGTCGGCCAATGTGAGGTCGCTTCCGCCCCCGGCGCCCGCGATTGCCAGCGCCAGCCCGGGAAGCGCACCGACCAGCCCATCGAGCTTCGGCCTCTGGGCCTCGTCGCAGACTACGAGCTTCGCACCGCTGCTGGCCAGCCGCATTTCAATGGCTGGCTTCGCAAACGCGGTGAAAAGCGGTACGTACACGGCGCCCAGCCGCCAGATGGCAAGCAGCGTGACGAGGTAATCCTCGCCCTTGGACATCAGCGACGCGATGCGGTCTCCCACGCCGTAGCCCCGGCTTCTCAGGCCTGCGGCCAGTCTTTCGGAGCGCTCACGCAGCCGGCCATAGGTGACGGCGGCGGCCTCCCCATCGCTTGTCACGATGCGATAGGCGACTGTCTGCGGGTCGTGGCGGTCGCACAGCAGGTAACTCGCGCACGCATCGTCTGCCCGGTAGGCGTTGATGAGGTCCGCAAGCCGACTTCTTATCAGCGGGCTGTATTCCCGTGTTTTCATGGTTGTCTCCTTCTCTATGTCTCGTCCTGGGTAAGCCTGCAATCCGGCATTCGGCCGTTGCCTTCACCCTCGGGAGATGTCCGTCCCTTTGGTTTCGCGCGCGAACACCAGGCTCAGCACCGTGCAGGCCACCGCAATGCCCACCGGGTAGTACAAGCCCGCGTAGATGTTTCCCGTGGCCGCCACGATCGCGAAGGCCGTCGCAGGCAGAAATCCGCCGAACCAGGCCGCGCTCAGGTGGTACGGAAAAGACATTGCGGTGTAACGGATGCGCGACGGGAACATTTCCAGCAGCGATGTCGTGGACGGGGCAAATGTGATGGTTCCGAAACTGAGCAGCACCATCAGCAGCACAACGATGACGGGGGCATTGACGTCCTGGGGATTGGCGGTGCCAAGCGGGTAGCCTTTATCGACAAGCGCGGCGCGCAACTCGGCATCGAACCGTTGCTTTTCCTGCGCCGCATTCGAGGCGTCTCCCCGATAAGACACGATCGCCTTGTCACCTACCCGGATTTCGGCAAGGTTCGTGTTCGTGTTTGGCGTGCTCGTATAGTTCAGCCCCAGCGTCGTCATGGCATTGGTTGCAACGTCGCATGACGACGTGAATTTCCTCGTTCCCAGCAAGTTGAACTGGACTGAGCAATCAGCCGGATTTGCCGCGATCACGATAGGCGCGGCCTGCTGGGCGCGTTCCAGCGCGGGGTTGGCAAAATGCGTCAGCCCCTGGAAAACCGGAATCGTCAGCAACGCCGCGAGCACGTAACCGCCGATGTAGACGGGACGTCTGCCGATGCGGTCTGAAAGATTGGCAAAGACAATGTAGAGCGGCGCGGTAAGCAGCGTCGCGACGATCAACATGAAGTTCGCCGTCAGCGTTTCGACCTTGAGCACCTTGGTCAGGAAAAACAGCGAGTAGAACTGGCCCGTATACCAGAGCACCGCCTGCGCTGGCAGGATGCACAGCGCGCCGATCAGGATGAGGCGTACGTTCTTCCAGGTGCCGAAGGTCTCGGCAAGCGGAGACTTCGACGCGCGGCCTTCCGCCTTCATTTTCTTGAACTCGGGAGACTCGTCCAGCTTCAGGCGGATCCACAGCGAGATGAGTAGCAGCAAGATGGAGATGATGAACGGAATGCGCCAGCCCCATGCGGCGAATGTCTCTTGTCCCATGGTGAGCCGAAGCGGGATGATGACGGCCACTGCCAACAGGAAACCGACCGCGGCCGTCAGGATCACCCACGCCGTCCAGGTTGCGCGCTTGTTCGTCGGGGCATGCTCGGCGACGTAGATCATGGCTCCGCCGAATTCCCCGCCCAGCGCCAGGCCCTGGACCATGCGCATCACGACGAAACCGATTGGCGCGATGAGGCCGGCCGACTCGTAGGAGGGCAGCACGCCGATCAAGAACGTGGAGCCGCCCATCAGCACAATGGTGACGAGAAACGTGTACTTGCGCCCCACCAGGTCGCCCAGTCGGCCAAAGACGATGGCGCCGAACGGGCGAAGCATGAAACCCGCCGCAAACCCGAGCAGCGTGAAGATGAATCCCGCCGTCGGATTCACCCCCGAGAAAAACACGCGAGCGATCTCGGCGGCAAGAAGCCCGATCAGAAAGAAATCGTAGAACTCGAACACCGTGCCAAGGGACGCAGCGACGATGACGCGCTTGTCCCTTTTTGACATCGATGAAGAACGTGGTGCAGTTGCGGTAGCTTCCATTTCCCCTCCTCCTGTGTGAAGGCCTTCGTCTGGTAATGCTGAGGTTTCACCCGTACGGCCCAGCGGATCGCAGCGTCGGAACGCCTTCCGCTTTATGTGCAAGAATCATATTTATAATTATCGTATTTGTCCATATATGTGAAAACCCGAATACCGTGTCCCCGTTGGCCGCAGCGACGACGCGACCCTGACGATCGCTGGCCAATGCCGCGCGGCGACATCCGCGGACGCCCGGGTGCCGCGGGCGCTTTCAGATTGAAATGTCTTGGGGTGTTTGGTGGGGAATGACGCCCGGGAGACCCCAGTACAATCGCGGCGCTCTCCCCTATTTCTTTCCTGGCGCGTCCATCCCCATGTCCAACCTCATCGTCCACGGCGGCACGCCCCTGCGCGGCCGCGTCGTCCCCTCGGCCAACAAGAACGCGGTGCTGCCGATCCTGTGCGCCACGCTGTTGACCGATCAGCCGCTGAAACTGCATGGGGTGCCGGACATCACCGATGTGCGCAAGATCCTGGACATCTTCCGCACGCTGGGCAGCGACGTCCGGCTGGACGACGCGACGCGCACGCTGGAACTGCATCACAAGAACACGGTGTTCGACGCGGCCCAGCACCGGCTGCCCGAGGAGATGCGGTCGTCGATCATGCTGGTGCCGCCGCTATTGGCGCGCTTTGGCGTGGCGCGGCTGGAGGACAACGTCAAGGGTTGCACGCTGGGCGTGCGCGAGATCGATCCGCACGTGGACATCTTCCGCTCGTTTGGCGGCGAGGTGGAACGCGCCAGCGGGTCGCTGCTGGTTCGCGCGGGCGGCCCGCTCAAGCCCACGCACCATTGGCTGGACTATGCGTCCGTGACGACGACCGAGAATTTCGTGCTGTGCGCGGCCGCGGCCGAGGGCGAGTCCACGTTGACCAATGCGGCCTCGGAGCCGCACGTGCAGGAATTCTGCCGCTTCATGGCGATGATGGGCGCCGAGATCGACGGCATCGGCACGTCGCGCCTGGCGGTGCGGGGCGGCAAGCAACTAGGCGGCGGCGAATTCACCTTCGAGGAAGACTTCCACGAGATCACGACCTTTCTTGCACTGGGCGCGATCACGGGCGGAGACGTGGTGGTGCGCAACAGCACGCCGGGCAACTTCCCCCTGATCGACCGCACGTTCGCCAAGTTCGGCGTGACGATCGAGCACAAGGACGGGTGGTCGCGCGCGCTGCGCTCGGGGCCGCTGAAGGTGCAGACGCCCTTCACCAGCAACGTGCTGACCAAGGTCGAGGCGGCGCCCTGGCCGTATTTCCCAGTGGACCTGCTGCCGATCTTCATTGCGCTGGGCGTGTGCGCCGAAGGCAATGCGATGTTCTGGAACAAGGTCTACGACGGCGCGCTGGGCTGGACGGGCGAGCTCTCGAAGTTCGGCGCGCATGTGTTCTCGTCGGACCCGCACCGCGTGGTGACCTTCGGCGGCAATCCGCTGACGCCCGCGGTGGTGGAAAGCCCCTACATCATCCGCGTGGCGATCGCGCTCTTCATGGTGGCCAGCAGCATCAAAGGCCGCTCCGAAATCCGCAACGCCACCCCGATCCGCCGCGCCCATCCGCAATTTGTCGAGAACCTGCGCAGCCTCGGCGTGCAGGTCGAATGGGCGAACGACGAGTAGGCAACCTGGCTGGGCAAGGCGGATCGATACGAGGGAACGGGGTACGCGAGCTCCCCCTGGCTTTTTGATTTAGGCCGGGTTCCTGACAATGCACTGAATGTTATTGTCGTGCTTTCGCTGCACGCTGGCGGCCTGCCCCAGCGTGGCTTGAACGCCATCCACAAGGAGCCGCAATGAAGTTGATCCCGTCCCTGCTGCTGGGCGCCGGCGCGCTGGCGCTGACCGCCGCCGTGACCGCCGCAACCGCCGCGCCGGTCACCTATGACCTGGATCCCTCGCACACCTACCCCAGCTTCGAGGCCGACCACTTCGGCGGCCTGTCGACCTGGCGCGGCAAGTTCAACCAATCGAGCGGCGTCGTCGTGCTGGACCGCCAGGCGCGCACGGGCACGTTGGAGGTCACCGTGGATATCGGCTCGGTGGACTTCGGCCATGACGAGATGAACAAGCATGCGGTCGCCCCCGACATCTTCAACGCGGCCAAATACCCCACCGCCACCTTCAAGGGCAAGTTCACCAAATTCGACGGCGACAAGCCCGAAGAAGCCACAGGCGATCTGACGCTGCGCGGCGTCACGCGCCCGGTGAAACTGGAGATCGACGACTTCAAGTGCATCGACCACCCGATGGTCAAGCGCGAGGTCTGCGGCGCCGATGCCTCCACGGAATTCAGCCGCAAGGATTTCGGCCTGGACTTCGGGCTGGACAAGGGCTTCAAGCCCGAAGTGAAGCTGAAGATCCAGGTCGAGGCGGTGCGCCGGAACTGATCGGCGCGCGCCGCCGCGCCGGCGCTATTCGACCGCGCCCTGCCTCTGGCGCGCCTGCGCCAGAAAGTCCAGCGCCGCCCGGTACGACCCCTCATTGCCCGCCGCATTCGCCGACGGCGTGCCGCCCGCATCCAGCAGCAGGCCCGACATGGCGTGCGGTTTGTTGATCAGCGTGGCGGGCAGGCACGGATAGTGGACGTGGTGGCCGGCCCCTGCACACACGTAGTGGAACGTCGGCAGCCCGTGCGCCTGGCGCTGGCGCACCACCATTTCCGAATAGGCGGTGCTGGGCCAGAAGCCGTCATCCGACGCGCTGACCAGCATGACCGGACCGGGATAGTTTTCGACCGGGATGCGCGCCCGCTCGAATGCCGAGGCATCGCGCGTGGCGCTCAGGAACGCCAGGGTCTGCCGATACGGCGGCTCGGACGCATACGCGGCGTTCCAGTCTGCCGTGGCGTTGTCCTGCCACAGGTGCGGAAGCGGTTCGCCATGGCGGGTCCAGACCTGGGCGTCGCGCCCCGTTCCGGGCGAACCGGCGCTGACCACGCCATGCATGACGGGCGACGGCACATAGGCGACGACGGCGCTCACCAGGTCGGGAAAATGCGAGGCGACAAGCAGGGAGGTCTCGCCGCCCCGGCTGATCCCCGACACCGCCACGAAGCCATCGCGCGGCTGCAGGGATTTGCGGATCCATTTCAGCGCCGACTCGAAGTATTCAAGCGGCATGTCGTTCAGGTATTTCGGCCGCCCTTCGTAGTTGAAGATCGCCAGCGCCAGGCACTGGTAACCGCGGGCGGCAAAGAGCGCGGCGCGCGGCGCATTGACGCCGCCCGACGAACCGTTCATGTAGATGACGGCCGGATGCGGGCCGGGACCGACCGGGACGTAGAGCTCGCCGGACAGCATCATGCCGTCCACCTCTTCACGCACGGACCGGTGGGTGACGCCGGCCGCCAGAAACTCCTGGATCAACGTGGCGTCGGCCGACAATGCCCCGTTCGTCGCGTGCAGGTGCACGGTGAGCGCGTCGGTGCTGTCGGGCGGAAACACCACCTGGTCCATGTCCTGGCACACCATCGACCAGACGATGCCCATCGCGGCGGGCTCGGCATAAGAGCCCGACACCGGGCAGTCGCGGCGCAGGTCCAGGCGGCCGTCGTGCCCGGCCACGAAGACGGCCTCCGAGCGCCACGACGCGCCGCACATGCGCATGCTGGCCGTGACGGTAATGAAGGCGTAGGCGGGAAAACCTTCGATGCGGATGTCGCGCTCGACGTCGATCAGCGCGCGTTCGGGTGTTACGGTGATGCGGGGCTGGGTCACAGTCGTCTCCTTGGCCGCCGCGGCCTCAAGCCTTCAGGTCCGTCTTGGGCACGTTGTTGGCCTTGATGACCTGGGCCCACATGGCCGATTCGTCGGCGATGACCTTGTCAAGGTCCGCCGACGAGGTGAACTCGACGGCCACGCCCTGCTCCGCGAACTGCTGCACCAGGCTGGGGTCGCGCGTGCCCTCGCGCACGGCGTGCTCCAGCGTCCTGGCCACGTCGGCGGGCATCGCCGCCGGACCCGAGATCATCATGCGGGTGTAAAGCTCGAAGTCGTCGACGCCCGCTTCTTTCATGGTGGGCACGTCAGGCAGGCTGGACAGCCGCTTGTCCGAGGTGACGGCCAGCACCTTGACCTTGCCCGCCTTGATGTGGGGCAGCGCCGACGTGGGGAAGTCGAACGTGCTTTGCACGGTGCCCGCCATCAGGTCCAGCAGCGCGGGACCGCTGCCCTTGTAGGGCACGTCCTGGAACTGCGTGCCGGTCTTGGACTGGAAGTGCAGCAGCGCCAGATGGTTGATCACGCCGCGGCCGGCATGCGCGCAGGTGATGTCGTTGGGCTTTTTGCGGGCCAGCGCGACGAATTCCTGCACGCTGTTCACGCCCAGTTCGGGATGCACGATCAGCAGCATGGGGGATTTGCCCATCGATCCGAGCTGCTTGAAGTCCGAGGGCTGGTACGGCAGGTTGTTGTAGAGCAAGGGGTTGAGGATCATGCCGTTGGTGCCGGCAAAGCCGAGGGTGTAGCCGTCCGGTTCGGCCCGCGCGACGGCCACGGTGGCGATGATGGCCTGCCCGCCCGGCCGGTTCTCGACGACGACGTTCTGCTTGAGCGTCTTGCCCATGCGCTCGGCCAGCGCGCGGGCGGCGATGTCGGTCAGGCCGCCGGGCGCAAAGCCCACCAGCAGCCGCACCGGGCGCGTGGGAAAGGCGTTCTGCTGGGCCCAGGCGGGGCGGGAAATCAGCGGCAAGGCGGCGAGCGCGCCCAGGGCGCGGCGGCGGGACATACGCATTCGATTCTCCGAACAAGGCAACGGGCACACAGGCCACCTGACACCTGACGGGCGGATGCCGTCACGGTGACGGTATTCTGTATGCGATACAACGCGGGTGCCATTTAGGGATATCCCCAAATGAAAATGCCGGCATCGCTGCCGGCATTCCCTGTGGTGCGCACCTGACGTGCACACCCGTCTTCCGCTCCTATCGGGCATGCCTGTGCTGCATGCCCGCGGATCGCCCGCTATTTGAAGCCGGCTCCCGGATCGTCGTTGCCATAGGTGCTGGTCCCGTAAGACGTGTCCACCTCGATTTTCACCTTGGTCGCATCGACCTTGACCTCATCGCTCTTGTAGTGCATGACCAGTCCGGGGAACGCCATCACCGCGACGACCATCGCCAGCTGGATGACGATGAACGGAATGGACCCGCGATAGATCTGCCCCGTCGTCACGGGTTCGATCATCCTGCCCGTGACCTTGTCCTTGTACCGGTCCTTGGGCGCGACGGACCGCAGATAGAACAGCGCAAAGCCAAAGGGCGGATGCATGAACGAGGTTTGCATGTTCACCGCGAGCAGGACGCCGAACCAGATCAGGTCGATGCCCAGCTTGTCGGCGACGGGCCCCAGCAGGGGCACGATGATGAAGGCCAGTTCGAAGAAGTCCAGGAAGAACGCCAGCACGAACGTCAGCACGCTGACGGCGATGAGAAAGCCCAGCTCGCCGCCCGGCAGGCTGACCAGCAGGTGCTCGACCCACAGATCGCCGTTGACGCCGCGGAAGGTCAGGCCGAAGACCGTGGAGCCCACCAGGATGAACACCACGAAGGTCGACAGCTTGGTCGTGGTGTCCATCGCCTGCTTGAGCAGGTTAAGGGTCAGGCGGCCACGGACCAGGGCCATGATGATGGCGCCCACCGCGCCCATCGCGCCCCCTTCGGTGGGCGTCGCCACCCCGATGAAGATCGTGCCCAGCACCAGGAAGATCAGGAACAGCGGCGGGATCATCACGAAGGTCACGCGCTCGGCCAGGGCCGAGAGCATGCCGATCTTGAACACCTTGTTGACGCCGGCGATGATGAAGGCGGTCAGGCCCCAGATCAGGAGCGACAGCACGATCTGCTCGTCCACGGGCGCCGTGTCGGTTTCGATGTACTGGCCGACGAAGTACGCCGACAGCGCCGAAATCACCATCAGCACCAGCAGGGACCGGCCGCCGCGCGTGCCGTTGTCTTCACGGAACGAGCGCGCCTCCTCGGGAAGCGCCGGCGCCGAGCCCGGCCGGATGTACGACATGATGACGACGAACAGCACATACGTGCCCGCCAGCATGAAACCCGGCACGATGGCGCCGCGGTACATGTCGCCGATGGAACGGCCCAACTGGTCGGCCAGGATGATCAGCACCAGCGACGGCGGAATGATCTGGGACAGCGTGCCGGAGGCGGCGATGATGCCGCTTGCCAGCCTGCGGTCGTAGCCGTAGCGCAGCATGATGGGCAGGGAGATCAGGCCCATCGAGATCACCGACGCCGACACGACGCCCGTGGTGGCCGCCAGCATCGCGCCCACGAAGACCACGGCGATCGCCAGCCCTCCCCGCACGGTGCCGAACAACTGGCCGATGGTCTCCAGCAGGTCCTCGGCCATGCCTGACCGTTCCAGCACCAGCCCCATGAGGGTAAAGAATGGCACGGCCAGCAAGGTGTCGTTGGCGATGATGCCGAAAATGCGTTGCGGCAATGCCTGGAACAAGGCGACGTTCAGCAGGCCGAGTTCGATGCCCACCAGCGCAAAGAGAATGCCATTGGCCGCCAGCGCGAACGCCACCGGAAAGCCCAGCAGCAGGAACGCCACAAGCGTGGCGAACATGATGGGGGCCATGTTTGCAGTCAGAAATTCCATAGTCAGCGTCCGTCCTGTCCGTTCTTGTCGCGGCTGCCGCCGGGCCCTTCCGCGCGGTGCGCGCCCAGGGCGCGTTCTTCACGCTGGCGCGCTTCTTCCGCGATCTCCAGGGCCAGGGCCTCCTCGGCCGACATCTCGGTGGGACGGGCGCCGGGGTCCGGGCACTTGCCCATCAGGAAACCGATGCACTTGATCAGGTGCGACAGCCCCGCCAGCACCAGCAGGCCGAAGCCAACCGGGATCAGCAGCTTCACCGGCCAGCGCACCAGCCCGCCGGTGTTCGACGACTGCTCGTTGGTCAGGAAGGAGTCCATGAACACCGGCCAGGACAGATACGTGATCAGCAGGCAGGCCGGCATGAGAAAGAAGATGACGCCGAAGATGTCGATGTAGATCTGCTTGCGGCGCGACAGCCGCGAAGACAGCACATCCACGCGCACGTGTTCGTTGCGCAGGAGCGTGTAGCCGGCGGCGAGCAGGAAGATCGCGCCGAACAGATACCACTGCAATTCGAGCCAGGCGTTCGAACTGGTCTGGAATGTCTTGCGGATGATGGCATTGCCTGCGCTGACCACGACGACGACCAGCGTCAGCCACGTCACGCACCGGCCGACCACCGTGTTGATCGCATCGATCAACCGGGATAGGGCTAGAAGGGCATTCATGTTGGATTCCGGGACCGCGCGGCGCATGGCGCGCGGTCAATATGCAACTCGGGAGAGGAGAGAACCGACAAGCGCGCGCGGATGCGGCACATCCGCGCGCGCCGGCAAGACCAGTGGCCGCTTACTTGCCGCGGTTGATCGTGCCCATGTAGCTGTCATAGCTGCCTTCGGCGACGCGGAACCAGGGAAGCTGGTCGTCGCGGAACTTCTTCATGCTTTCGTAGACCTTCTTGAAGGCAGGGTTCTTGGCGCCCATTTCTTCGTACAGCTTGACCGCTTCGGCGTAGCACGCGTCCATCACCGGCTTGGGGAACGATTGCAGCTTGGCGCCCTGCGCGATCAGGCGGCGCAGCGCGGCCGGGTTCTCGGCGTCGTACTTGGCGATCATGTCGTTGGTCGCCGCGGCCGAGGCCTGTGCCAGGATGGCCTGGTACTGCTTGGGCAGCTTGTTGTACGCGTCCTGGTTGACGTAGAGCGACACCTGCAGCGTGCCTTCCCACCAGCCCGGGTAGTAGTAGTGCGGGGCAACCTTGTTGAAGCCCAGCTTTTCGTCATCGTAGGGGCCGATCCATTCGGCCGCGTCGATGGTGCCCTTTTCCAGCGCCGGGTAGATGTCGCCGCCGGCGATCTGCTGCGGCACCACGCCCAGGCGCGAAAGCACGGCGCCAGCAAAGGCGCTGACGCGGAACTTCAGGCCCTTCAGATCGTCGACGGTCTTGATTTCCTTGCGGAACCAGCCGCCCATCTGCGTGCCGGTGTAGCCGCAGGGGAAGTTGACGATGTTGTAGGCCTTGAAGACTTCGCGCATCAGCGTCAGGCCGTCGCCGTGACGCATCCACGAATTCATCTGGCGCGTGTTCAGGCCGAACGGAACAGCCGCGTCAAAGCTCAGGACGGGGTCCTTGCCGTAGTAGTAGTACGACGCGCTGTGGCCGCATTCGATCGTGCCGTTCTGGACGCCGTCCAGCACTTGCAGGGCCGGAACGATTTCGCCTGCGGGAAACACGCGGATGGAAAATTTTCCGCCCGTGGCTTCCGACACGTACTTGGCGACGCTTTCGCCACCGGAAAAGATGGCATCCGCGCTACGCGGAAAACTGGACGCCAGGCGCCAGTTCAGGGTGGGGGCCTCCTGGGCAATGGCGGGCGCCGCCAGGGTCGCGCCGCCGGCGGCAGCGCCCAGGGTGGCTTTTTTCAGAAAGGAACGGCGTTGCATCTAGTCTCTCCAACTTTGGGTAAAGTTCTCTCGATTCCGGGACGGATTGGTGGAGCCCCGACGCGCGATCCTGCGGGTAACAAACTGTCGCGCTTATTGATTTTCGGGGGGGATGCTAGCGGCAAACAGGGTGGGGACGTAGGGGGAAAACCCTTGCCGTAAGTTTCGTGAAATTTTTCTGCGCCGTATGGCTGGTATGACCAGCAGGGCCTCGGCGCACCATTATTCCCCTCAGAATGACGCTGCGCAGGCGCACGGCAGCGCCCGGCACCGGTATAAAAAATCCGTACCTATATAACCAGAAAATATTTAGGGAACGTGTCCGGAAACCGCCCGCGGGCCGGCGCGGGCGGGGCCGGTCAGGAACGGGTCATCAGCTTTTTCCAGCCATCCAGGCCGAGCTTGTTCATCGTGCCGATGTTCTTCTCGTAGATCTCGGCCGCGTCCGGAAAGGACTCCACGGCGCGGTCGATGCTGTCCTCGCGCAACAGGTGCAGGATCGGATACGGCGAGCGGTTGGTGTAGTTCTCGATGTCGTCCGGCTGCGTGTCGGCGAACTGGAATTGCGGATGGAACGTGGCCACCTGCAGCTCGCCCACCAGGCGCATGCGCTTGAGCAGGCGGTCGGACAGATCTTCGAAGTCGTTGAACTCCAGGAAGTCGTCCAGCGCGTCGGGGATGATGAGCAGCGTGGTGTCGATCTTTTCGGGATCGGTTTCGGCCAGCAACGCCAGTTCGTCCTGCAGGTCGGTCAGCACGCCCTCGGCATCGGTGGCGTCGCTGACCGCAAAGCGGATCTGGTCCTTGACCTGAACCGCTTTGGCGAAGGGACAAAGATTCAGGCCGATCACCGCCTGGTTGAGCCAGTGGCGGGTTTCCTCGACCACATTGGCGTAGGCATCAGAGGTGGAAATCATGCCGGCATCGCCGCCATGGTCTGGGCCACCGCTGCCGTCAGCTTCTTGCCATAGGGCACGTGCAGGAACTCGTTGGGGCCGTGCGCGTTGGACTTGGGACCCAGCACGCCGCAGACCATGAACTGCGCCTGCGGGAAGCCCTTTTGCAGGATGCTCATCAGCGGGATGGTGCCGCCCTGCCCGATGTAGCCGCACGGCGCGCCATAGTATTGCTGCGAGGCGGCGTCCAGGGCCTGCGTCAGCCAGGGCACGGTGGCCGGGGCGTTCCAGCCGGTGGCGGCGCCTTCGTTGGCCTTGAAGATGACCTTGGCGTTGTAGGGCGCGTCGGCTTCCAGCAGTTCCTTGATTTCCTGCGAGGCGGCCACGGCGTCCACCAGCGGCGGCAGGCGCAGCGACAGCTTGAACGCCGTGCGCGGGCGCAGCACGTTGCCGGCGCTGGACAGCGGCGGCAGGCCTTCCGCGCCGGTCACCGACAGGGTCGGACGCCAGGTGCGGTTCAGGAGCGCCTGTTCGGGTTCGGTGGTCATGGGCAGCACAAAGCCGCCGTCGGCGCCGCAGCTCCAGGGGAACCGGCGCCAGACTTCGTCGCCCAGGATGCGGGCGGTGGCGGACACCTGCTCGATGCGTTCGGCGGGGATCTCGCAATGCAGGCTTTGCGGCAGCAGGCGGCCGGTGGCGCTGTCTTCCAGGCGGTCCAGCAGATGGCGCAGGATGCGGAACGACGACGGCACCACGCCGCTGGAGTCGCCCGAGTGCACGCCCTCATCCAGCACCTGGACTTCCAGCGTGCCCGACACCATGCCGCGCAGCGACGTGGTCATCCAGAGCTGGTCGTAGTTGCCGGCGCCGGAATCCAGGCAGACCACCAGGGCCACGTTGCCCAGACGGTCGCGCAGCGCGTCCACATAGGGCAGCAGGTCGTAGCTGCCCGACTCTTCACAGGTTTCGACGATGCCCACGCAACGCGGACGGGGAATGCCCTGCTTGTCCAGCGCCATGATGGCGGTCAGGGAGGCGTACACGGCATAGCCGTCGTCGGCGCCGCCACGGCCGTAGAGCTTGCCGTCTTCGTACTTGGGCGTCCACGGGCCCAGGCCCGCGCGCCAGCCCGAGAACTCGGGCTGCTTGTCCAGGTGACCGTAGAGCAGCACGGTGTCGCCGTTGTCGCTGCGGGTGGCGGGCGCGTCAAAGAAGATGACGGGCGTGCGGCCCGGCAGGCGCACCACTTCGAGCTTCAGGCCGGACACCTTCTGCGCTTCGACCCATTGCGCCGCATCGCGCACCACGCGCTCGATGAACGCATTCTTTTCCCAGTCGGCGTCAAAGGCCGGGCTCTTGGCGGGAATGGCGATGTAGTCGGTCAGCGCGGGGATGATCTCGTTGTCCCATTTGTCGTCCACAAAGTCCTGCAGGGCTTTCGGATCGAGGGTGGGCGGCAATGCGTCTTCGGGGATGCGTGCGTTCATGGCGCTGGCTTCCTGTGTGTGCGGGAAAGGGGCAAACAGCTATTTTATGCCTGCGCGGGGCGGCTGGCATCTTTTGTCCCCATGAAGGACCGGCCCCGGCCAAACCGGTGCCGCTACCGCGCCGCGTAGGCCTCGACGCGGCTCCAGACCTCGCGCGCCAGCGGCTTGGCGTTGCCCACCGACTGGTACAGCCGGATCTCCATATGGATGTCGTTGCGCGCGCCGTCGGCGCGCACCAGCGTGCCATCGCGCAGGTCCGGATCGACCAGCGTGTGCGGCAGCCACGCCAGGCCGAAGCCCTGACGCGCCATCGCATGCAGCGCGTCGGCCAGGTCCGATTCGTACATGGTCTGCAGCAGCGGCACCTCGCAGAGTCCGCGCAGCTTGTCGTGCAGGATGCGGCCGAGCGACATGCTGTCGGCATAGGCCAGGAATGGCACCGGCGGGTCCGAGGCCAGCTTGGGCACGGCATACCGGGGATGGTGGCCGCCAGGCGCGACCGGGGCGCTGACCGCCACCAGCTTGTCGGCGCCCACGCGCCGGCACCGATAGTTCGGATTGTCGATCTTGGCGTACAGCGGCTCGTGCGCATGGCACAGCAGAAAATCGACCTCGCCGTCCTGCAGCATGTCGACGCCGTAGTTGAGCGTGGTGGTGATCACCTTCAACTGGAACGCCGGCAGGCCCCGCTGCACACCGGCCATCAGGCCCGGCAGCACCGAATGCGCCAGCGTCTTGCCTGACGCGATGACGATCTTGCGGGCGCGTTCCTGCTCGGGCTTTTGCAGCGCTTCGCGCGTTTCGCGCAGGATGTCCAGCACGTCGATGGCGGCGGCCAGCAGGCTGCGCCCGGCCGCATTCAACGTCGACACCTGGTGGCCGCGCTCGACCAGCGGCACCCCGGCCCATTCCTCCAGCGCCTTGATGCGGCGCCCGAAGGCCGGGTGCGTCACGCTGCGCGCCTCCGCGGCCTGGAACAGGTTGCGCGACTTCGACAGCGCGACGAAGTCCTCCAGCCATTTGATGTCCACGTGTCTTCCTCCACCTCGGATCCGCCACCTGTCTGCCGGGGCTGGATCCCTGTTTATCGTCGGCTCATCGTCTGTGCGCATTCAGCACAGAGATTGCGCATTTTGCACAAGGTGGAAACACCTTGCAACTAAGATCCCCGTGTCCACCTCTGGAAAACCCTATGCCAGACGCTCCCGTCCTGCTCAAGTCCATCCGCAGCCATTACCTGGGCGGCGCCGAGTTCGTGGCCGGCGAATTGCCGATGCAGCAGCAGAAGGTGGTCGGCAACGCGATGCCGCGCCTCATCGACATGAACGGCGGCTACAGCGCCGGCCAGTTGTATGTGCAGGAGTACCGGCTGGCCCAGCCTACCCGCCCCTACCCCGTCCTGCTGTGGCACGGCGGCGGCATGACGGGCGCCCAATGGGAAAGCACCCCCGACGGCCGCGACGGCTGGCTGTGGCGGCTGCTGCAGGCAGGCTATGACGTGTTCGTGTCCGACGCGCCGGAGCGCGGCCGCGCCTCGTGGGCGATGTACCCGCAGGTCTACGACTCGGCGCCCATCTTCCGCTCCAAGGAGGAGGCCTGGCGCCTGTTCCGCATCGGGCCGGCTTCCGGCTATGCGCCGGCGGGCGAACCGCGCCGCGCGTATCCGGGACAGCAATTCCCGGTCGATGCCTTCGACACCTTTTCCAAGCAATTCGTCCCGCGCTGGCTGACGCACGGCGACATGGCGCTGGACGCCTACCGCGCGCTGCTCGACCTCGTGGGGCCTTGCATCCTGATCGGGCACAGCCAGGGCGGCGGCTTTGCCACCCAGCTCGCCCAGGAATACGCCGCCACCGTGCGCGCCGTCGTGGCGGTGGAACCCACCGGCACGCCGGCTCAGGCCTCGTGGCAGTTGCCGCCGCAACTGCTGGTCTGGGGTGACCACTTCGACGCGGACGACACCTGGCAGCGCTATCGCGCCCAGACCGATGCGTACTGGAATGCCCTGCGCGCGGCCGGCCAACGCGCCGACGTGCTGGACCTGCCCGCAGCCGGCATCGCCGGCAACTCGCACTTCTGCATGCTGGATCGCAACAGCGACCACATTGCCGGATTGATCGTCGATTGGCTGGACCGCAGCCTCGACTAACCTTCTCGTGGAGATAGAGATGACCCTGAAGAAAACCACCATCGCGCTGGCGTTGCTGACCGGCGCCACGCTGGCGGCCGGCGCATCGGCCCAGCAGTCCGACTACCCGAGCAAGCCGATCCGCATGATCGTGCCGTTCGCCCCGGGCGGCACCGCCGACATCATCGGGCGCGTCTTCGCCGCGCAGCTCGGCACCGAACTGGGCGTCACGGTGGTGGTCGAGAACAAGGCCGGCGCCGGCGGCTCCATCGGCACGCGCTACGTCGCCGATGCCGCCCCCGACGGCTACACCATCCTGCTGGCCTCCTCCAGCACCCACGGCACCAACCCGGCCGTCTACAAGACCCTGACCTACGACGCGTCCCAGGACTTCACCCCCATCACGCAACTGGTGACCGTGCCCGGCGTGCTGAGCGTGACCAAGGACTTCCCCGCCGCCGACCTGAACGCCCTGATCGCGGAGTCGAAGGCGCACCCGGACAAGTACACCTATGCGTCCTCCGGCGCGGGCGGCCTGGGCAACCTGGCGATGGAACTGATGAAGTCGATGACGGGCGCCAAGCTCATGCACATCGCCTACCGCGGCGCAGGCCCGGCGTTCACGGACGTGATCAGCGGCCAGGTGTCGATGATCTGGGAACCGGTGCCGGCCTCCCTGCCCTACATCAAGAGCGGGCAGATCCGCCCCATCGCGATCGCCGCCGACGCGCGCTCGCCGGAACTGCCGGACACGCCGACCTTCAAGGAAGCCGGCCTGGCGCGCTACGAAGCCAATGCCTGGAACGGCCTGCTGGCGCCCAAGGGCCTGCCCGAAAACGTGAAGACGAAGCTGCACGACGCCTCGGTCAAGGCGCTGAATGCGCCTGACGTGAAGGCCAAGATGGCCAGCCTGGGCGGCACGGTGGTGGCCGGCTCGTCGGACGCCTTCCAGCAAGTCATCGCCAGCGACGTGAAGAAGTGGAAGCACGTCGCCAGCGACGCCAAGATCCAGCTCGACCAGTAATCCAAAGGCAAAAGACCTCGGCGTGCTGCGCAGCGGGGTCTTTGCCGGGGCTCCCGGAACACCGGGATCCCGGGATGTGCAAGCCGGCCTTCATGGCCGGCTTTTTCATGGAAAGGATCAGGCGCCGATGAGCGCCGGTTCGCCAGCCCGGCTTTCCAGCGCGGGCGCGTCCGCGTCGATCACGCGGCCCGATTGCACCTTGAAGACCGCCACCGCCTCGCGCAGGCGCTGCGCCTGGGTTTCCAGCGATGCGGCCGACGCCGCGGCCTCCTCGACCAGCGCCGCGTTCTGCTGCGTGACGCTGTCCATCTGCGACACCGCCTGGTTCACCTGCTCGATGCCCTGCGACTGCTCCTCGGAGGCGCTGGAAATCTCGTTGATGATGTCGGTCACGCGGCGCACCGACGCCACGATTTCCTGCATGGTGGCGCCCGCGGCTTCCACCTGGTCCGATCCCACCGAGACCTTCTGCACGGAATCGTCGATCAGCGTCTTGATCTCCTTGGCGGCGGCGGCGCTGCGCTGCGCCAGCGCGCGCACTTCGCTCGCGACCACCGCGAAGCCCTTGCCCTGCTCGCCCGCCCGGGCCGCTTCCACGGCGGCGTTCAGCGCCAGGATGTTGGTCTGGAAGGCGATCCCGTCGATCACGCCGACGATGTCCGAAATGCGGTGGGAGCTGTCGGCGATGCCGCGCATCGTGCCGACCACGTCGCCCACGGCCTGGCCGCCGCGCGTGGCCACTTCCGATGCCGCCATCGCCAGTTGCGCCGCGCTGCGCGAGCTTTCGGCATTGTTCTTCACGGTGGACGACAGTTCGTCCATGCTTGCGGCGGTTTCTTCCAGCGAGGCCGCCTGCTGCTCGGTGCGGGAGGACAGGTCGATGTTGCCCGCGGCGATCTCGCGCGAACCGGTATGGATTTCTTCGACGCCCAGGCGCACGGCCGAGACGGTGCGCGCCAGGCTGTCCTGCATGCGCTTGACGGCCGCGTACAGCACGCCGATTTCGTTATTGCCGCGCTGTTCGATGCGGTTGGTCAGGTCGCCGCTGGCGATACGGTCGAACAGGCGTCCGGCTTCCTGCAGCGGACGGAAGACCGCGCGACCAAAGACCACGTACAGGCCCACGACCAGCGCCGCCACCACCGCCAGCAGACAGATCAGGACCACGATCGCGACGTTGATGCGGGCGGAGGATTCGCGGGCCACACGCTGGCCGATCTCGTCGGCGAAGTCGACATACTTCTGGATGGCCTGGGTGAACTGGGTGCCCAGCGGGCTGACCTTTTCCTGGTTGATGCGGCCGGCCTCCTTGGCGTTGCCGGCGCGGATGGCGCCGATCAAGGGGACGATGGCTTCGCGCGTGTAGACGTCGTAGGCGGCCAGCGCTCCCTCGAACAGGGGCTTGCCCTGCGGCGACGTTTCCGGCAGCTTGCGCGCGGCGTCGATCTGGCTGGCGGCTTTGGCGACGTAGCTGTCCATGCGCTGCATGTTGCTGGCCGTGGTGTCCAGGCTCTTGCCTTCCAGCAGCGCGCTGTGCGCCGCCAGCAGCACCACGCGGGCGCGCAGCAGGTCCGACGCCGCGTCGTCCAGCGCGTTGGCGCGGACCAGGTTGGTGTCCAGCATCACCTCGATGGAGGTGCGGTTGGAGGTGAGTTGCTGGTAGACCGCGATGCCGGTCACCAGAAAGAGTGCGAAGAAGACGCCCAGGGCGGTCGTCAGGATTGCGCGGATACTTAAATTCTTGAACATTGGAGCCACTCCGGGGGTTGCGTAACGCTATCCCTTTAACGGCCCGATGAAATGAAAAGTTAAATATCTCATTGGGTTACAAACGCGTCCGGCGTCCAAACGTCCGCACGCGGCTGCCCGGGCAACCGCGTGCGCAAGTGCGGCCAGGACCTGATGAAATTCAACCGGGCTTCCAGCCGTCCGGCACTCGCGGCTTTTCGATCTGCGCGAAATGGCAGATGGCGTCCGCAATGCCCGAAAAGTCTATTCCACCAAACTGGCCTGCCCGTGCCAGGCTAAAGGACTCGTGCACGGCAGCAGCCACCGGCATCGGCACCTTGGCGGCGTGCGCGGCTGCGACAATCAGCGACATGTCCTTGTGCGCCAGGTCGATGGTGAAACCCGGCGCCGTGTCGCCCACCAACACCTTGTTGGGAAAGTTCATTCGCAATTGCCCGTTCGAGGCGGACGTGCCGTACAGCACCTGCAGCGTCTTGGTGATGTCCAGCCCGAAGCGCTGCGACAACGCAAGCGCCTCCGCGTTCACTTGGCACAGGGTGACCGCCACGTAGTTGTTCACCAGCTTGGTGCGCCCGCCCGCCCCCACCGGGCCGCAATGATAAGTGGTGGTACCCATGGCATCGAGCAGCGGCCGGACCCTGGCGAAGTCGCTTTCGCTTGCCCCCACCATGAACAGCGATTCTCCCCGGTCGGCGTGCTCGGCAAGGCGACCCACCGGCGCGTCCACCACGGTCAAGCCGAGGGCCAGCGCCTGTTCCTGAAGACGATCGGTCGCCAGCGGGTCAATGGTGCTCATATCCATCAGCAGGCTGCCCTTGGCGGCGTTAGCGAAAATTCCGTCGCTGCCAAGCGCCACCTGCTCGACTTCCTTGGACGAGGGCAGCATCGTCACGATGATCCCGCATTGCCGCGCCACGTCGGCCACGCTGGCGCCTGCCGCCGCGCCGGCCGTGACCAGTTCGTCCACTGCCTTCTGGTTGATGTCCAGCACCACCAGCTCGAAACCCGCACGGCGCAGATTCAGCGCCATGGGTTTGCCCATGCGCCCCAAGCCGATAAAGCCGATCTTTTCCATACCTGTCTCCTGCCGGCGTCTGTCGCGCCGGATCATCCTGCGGTTGATGGATCAATAGCCGATATAAGCGGTCTTGGTGGACGTGTAGAAGTCCACCGCATAACGCCCCTGTTCACGCGGGCCGAAGCTGGAGGCCTTCACGCCGCCAAAGGGAACGTGATAGTCCAGGCCGGCGGTGGGCAGGTTCACCATCGTCAACCCGCTGCGCACATTGAGCCGGAAATGGTTCGCATGCTTGTGCGACGTGGTGCAAATGCCCGACGACAGACCAAATGGCGTGTCGTTGGCGACCTGCAGGGCCTCGTCGTAACCGGATACCCGGATCACGGCGGCGACCGGGCCGAAGATTTCTTCCCGGTTGATGCGCATCGCGTTGCTGCTGCCCGTGAACAGGGTCGGCCTGAGGAAGTGGCCGGCCGTGGGCGCGTCGGCCCGCTTTCCGCCCTCAACCACGGTAGCGCCTTCGCTGCGCCCCAGTTCGATGTATCCCAGGATCTTTTCCAGTTGCGGCGCGTTGATGACCGGCCCGATCTGGGTCGCGGGATCCCGTGGGTCGCCTACCACCAGCTTGCGCATGCGTCCCGCCAGCGCTTCCACGAAGCGATCGTGTATGCCGTCGGCGACGATCAGGCGGCTGCTCGCGGTGCATCGCTGACCCGCCGAATAGAAAGCGCCGTTCAGGGCGCACTCCACAGCCACGTCCAGATCGGCGTCGTCGAGCACCACCAGCGGATTCTTGCCACCCATCTCAAGCTGTACCCGTATCATGCGCTCGGATGCCACGGCGGCTATCTTGCGGCCGGTGGCCACGCTGCCCGTGAAACTGACGGCGTCCACGCCGTCAAGCAAGGCGCGGCCAGCCGCCGCGCCCTCGCCATTGACGAGATTGGCGACGCCGGGGGGCAAGCCCGCGCGCTCGAGGATATTGAACAGTTCCCAGGCGGCGCCCGGGGTGTGCTCGGAGGGCTTGAGCACCAGCGTGTTGCCGAAGGCCAGCGCGGGCGCGATCTTCCAGGCCGGAATCGCGATCGGGAAGTTCCATGGCGTGATCATGGACACCACGCCGACGGGATGCCTGCTGATCTGCACGCCGATGTCAGGGCGCACCGACGGCAGGTTCTCGCCGCCATAGCGCACCGCCTCCCCCGCGAAAAACTGGAATATCTGCCCGGCGCGCACGACTTCGCCCTGCCCTTCGGCTTGCGTCTTGCCGGCTTCGCGGGAAACCAGGGCGCCCAGCTCTTCCTTGCGCGCCAGGATCTCGTTCGCGGCGCGGAACAGGATATCGCTGCGCGCCTGCGTGGTGCTGCGTTCCCAGGCGGGCGCAGCCGCCCGGGCGGCCTCCAGCGCCTGCCGCATCTGCGCCTCGCTCGCGCAGGCGTAATGGCCGATGACATCCTGCGGGTCCGCGGGATTCAGGTTCGCCAGCGTGGTGTCGCCGTCCACCCATGCGCCATCGATGAAATTCGCTTTCTGCATCACTGTCCGCTCCTCGTCATGAATCGTGGTTGGATCATGCATGGCCTCCTTTTCCTTTGCCCAGCACCGCCTCGCGAAACCGCGAGCGCAGGTAGGGACCATCGCGCGGCGGCAGGCTGCTGGGCTCGGGCGCCGCCGCCACCTTCAGCACCAGGCATTGCAGGCCCGGCTGGTACAGGCCAGGGATTCGCTCCTGGAGTTCGCGCTCGCTGCGCAGCGTGGCGCAATCGGCGATGCCGCATGCCCGGGCGATGCCTGCGATGTCCACGCCGCGTCCCGAATGGGCGGGCTGCATGCCCGTTTCACCGTAGTGCTCGTTGTCGATGATGATGATCTTCAGGTTCGACGGCGCGCGTACGCCTATGGTGGCGAAGGATCCCATACCCATCAGCATCTCGCCATCGCCCGCAAAGACCAGTACCTGGCGCCGCGGCTGCGCCAACGCCAACCCCAGGCCCACCATGCAGGCGCCTCCCATCGCGCCCCACACATAGAAATTCCGGTCGTCGTCGCCGGCGGCCGAGGTGTCATAGGTGGGATTGCCCAGGCTTGCCACCACCAGGGCATCGCCGCGTTGTTCGAGTATCCGGGCCACCGCCGCCCGCCGGTTCATTGTCGCGCTAGCGTTCATATCGGTTGCCTCGTCCTACTTGTTGAAGTTCTTGATGCCCAGGATGCTTTGGGAGATCACCACGGCCACGGCGCGGTTCGAGTTGAACGCCAGCAGGCTCGCCGCGCGCACCGCTTCCGGCACATCGCTGCCGTGTGCCACCCGCTGCACGAACACGCCGGCCCCACGCAGAGCTTCTTCGGTCGACTGGCCCATGGGACATTGCCAAGGATTGAATTCGCCCCATTCACCGCGCATGGTGATCAGGCACAGGAACGGCATGCGGCATTCCTGGACCAGGGCCAGCATGTTGACGCAGTTGCCGACCCCGCTGGATTGCAGCAGCAGCACGCCCTTGGCGCCGCCTAGCCAGGCGCCACCCAGCATCGCCACGCCCTCTTCTTCCGTGGTGAGGGAAATCGCTTCCACGTCCGGGTCCGCCTCGAACAGCTTGATCAATTGGCTATGCCCCGCATCCGGCACATACGCCATCTGCGTGATGCCGGCCTCCTTCAGGTTTTGATAGACCATTTCGGGCCAACTCTCTGCCATGATTCGCTTCCTCTGGTGTGGGGATGAAGACTGCTTGGGGCGCAAGCCGGTAGCGGCCGGCTGGTGCCGCGTCGGATCAGATGCGTGCGTTGAGCTTGCAGATGCCGGGCTTGGTGGGCGCGTAGGCGTGCTCGCCGGGAATCGTTGCCACCTTTTGGTAGTAATCCCATTCGCCCTTGGATGTCGCGGCCGACTTGACTTGCATGAGGTACATGTCATGCACCATGGCGCCGTCGGCCCGGATGTAGCCCTTGGTGAACATGTCGTCGATCGGCATGGACTTGAGTGCGTTCATGACGGCGTCCGAATCCGTCGTGCCGGCGCGCTCCACGGCCTTCAGGTAGGTCGTGACGGCGGAGTAGTCGCCCGCCTGGAACGTGGTGGGCATCTTCTTGTTGCGTTCATAGAAGCGCTTGCTGAATTCGCGCGAGCGGTCGTCCAGGTCCCAGTACCAGCCGTCGGTCAGGTACATGCCTGCGGTCGTGTCCAGGCCCAGGCTGTGGATGTCCGTGATGAAGACCATCAGGCCGGCCAGGCGCATTTTGTCGCTGACGCCGAATTCCTTGGCGGTCTTGATCGAGTTGATCAGGTCTCCGCCGCCATTGGCCAGGCCCAGCACCTGTGCCTTGGATGCCTGCGCCTTCATCAGGTAGGACGAGAAGTCGGACGTATTGAGCGGATGCCGGGTCGAGCCCGCGACGGAGCCGCCGTTAGCCTGCACGACATCCATGCTGGCCTTTTCCAGCGAGTAACCGAACGCATAGTCGGCGGTCAGCATGAACCAGCTCTTGCCGCCCTGCTCGACCATGGCGGCCGCCGTGCCGCGCGCCTGCGCGGAGGTGGAATAGGTGTAGCGCACCGTGTAGGGCGTGCAGGCCTCTTCGGTAAGACTGTCGGCGCCCGCACCGGCGCTGATGAAGACCTTTTTCTTTTCGGCGGCGATCGTGCTGATCGCCAGCGAGGCCGACGAATTCGAGCCGCCGATCACCAGGTCCACCTTGTCCTGGTCCCACCATTGGCGCGCGCGGTTCGACGCGATATCGGCCCGGTTCTGATGGTCGGACGAGAGAATCTCGATCGGCTTGCCCAGCACTTTGCCGCCGAAGTCCGCGACCGCCATGCGGATCGCGTCCAGCCCGCCCACCCCGTCAAAGTCCGAATACGGCCCACTCATGTCAGTGACGAAGGCGATCTTCACCTTGTCGCTTTGGGCGCTTGCGCCCCCTGCCCCACATATGCCGACGACCGCCAACGCGACGGCACCTAACACTTTCGTACTGGTTTCCACGTCTTGTCTCCTCGCTATGTCGGCCTTGCCGCAGGATCGCCAAAGCCATCTCTTTTTTTAATAATATATCTGCCTACAATCTATTATCTGCATATCGTTAACCCGTAGGACAGGATCCGGCCGCATGTCCGCCTCCCTATAATCCGCTTTTCCCATCCCACGCCACACACCATGGATTTGCGCCAGATCGAGTGCTTTCTTTGCCTGTACCGCAACGGCGGCATGACGCGCGCAGCAGCCGAATTGGGCATCGTCCAATCGGCCCTGAGCACGCAACTGGCCAAGCTGGAAAAGACGCTGAAAGTCCAGCTTTTCGAGCGCTCCAGCCGGGGGGTCACGCCTACCGCGGCGGGCGTCGACCTCTACAAGATGCTGTTGCCCCTGTCCAAGGAGGTCGAGAGCGTGCGCCAGCGGATGCTGGACCTGAGCGGTGGCACGTCGGGCCTCATCCGTGTGGGCACCGTGCCTTCGCTGGGCGCCAGCATCGTGCCGCGCGCCCTCTCCCTTTACTCCGCCGAAAACAAGGAAGTCACCATCCGTTTGACCGAGGCCTACAGCGCCGGGCTGGTGGAACGGCTGGATGCCGGCGAGCTCGATGTCGCCATCGTCAACTTGATCCAGCCGGTGCGCAGCCTGGAGACCACGCCGCTCGTCAGCGAAGAACTGGTGCTGGTCACGGCGTCCGACAGCGCGCTTCGCAACGTCGAATTCGGCGACCTGCCCATCGACGCGCTGATCGTGCCGTCATTGGGCCAGGGCCTGCGCGCGATCATCGACCCGGTCTTGAAGAAACGCAGCCCCGGCTCGCGTCCCCGCCTGGAAATGGATGCACTGACCCCGACCCTGGAACTCGTTAAGTCGGGCGCTTGGGCCACCATCCTGCCCATCAGCGCCATCGCGCACGAGCTGGACGCGGGCGCCCTGTCAGTGCGACGCATCCACGCCGACATGCAGCGCCAGCTGGTGGTGGTCAATCATCCACGCCGCCCCCTGAGCCTGGCCGCGCAGCGTTTTGTCGCCGCGCTTGCGGCTGAAGCGCACGACGCCGTGTCGCGCGCACAGCGCTTCATGAAGTCGCTCAAGACCCGGAAATAGGCTCGGGGCGCGACGGCGCCCCAATGAAAACACCCCACCGTCCAGGCGCGATGCCCAGGCGGCGGGGTGTATATGGCGAGTCCTCCAGGGAGAACCCGCAGCGGCTACGGTATTACTTCAACCAGGCGCGCGCATTGCGGAAGATGCGCATCCACGGGCTGTACGCGCCGCCCGTGTCCGCATTGCCCCATTTCTCGGGCGCCCACGACATCATGACGTTGCGCGTCACGCGTTCCGGGTGCGGCATCATGACCGTGAAGCGGCCGTCGGCGGTGGTGACCGAGGTCAGGCCGCCCGGGCTGCCGTTCGGGTTGAACGGGTAGGCTTCGGTGGCTAGGCCGTTGTTGTCGATGAAGCGCGCGGCGACCAGCACGCGGCTGGCGTCGCCCTGCTGGGAGAAGTCGGCATAGCCTTCGCCATGCGCCACGGCGACCGGCACGCGGGCGCCTTCCATGCCGGCAAAGAAAATCGAGGGCGACTTGGGCAGTTCCACCATGGACAGGCGCGCCTCGTACTTTTCCGACTGGTTGCGCGTGAAGCGAGGCCAGAATTCGGCGCCCGGGATCATCGGGGCCAGCGCGGCCATCATCTGGCAGCCGTTGCACACGCCCAGCGCGAAGGTGTCGGGACGCGCGAAATACGCGGCGAACTGGTCGGACAGCTTGCTGTTGAAGCGGATGGTGCGCGCCCAGCCTTCGCCGGCGCCCAGCACGTCGCCATAGCTGAAACCGCCGACGGCGACCAGGCCCTGCATCTGCGCCAGGTCCACGCGGCCGGACAGCAGATCGGTCATGTGGACGTCGATGGCTTCGAAGCCCGAGGTGTCGAAGGCCCAGGCCATTTCGACCTGGCTGTTGCAGCCCTGCTCGCGCAGGATCGCCACGCGCGGGCGCTTGCCGGTGTTGATGAACGGCGCGGCCACGTCTTCCTGCGGATCGAAGGACACGTTGGGGCTCATGCCCGGATCCTTGGTGTCGTTCCAGACGTCGAGTTCAGCCTGGGCGCACGCGGGATTGTCGCGGCGAGACATGATGCGGTAGGACACTTCGGACCAGGCGCGGCCCAGGTCGGCGCGCGGCTGGCTCCAGACCTTCTTGCCGTCGCGGTAGAACTCGACCTCGTCGGCGCCGTTCAGGCCGCCGATGACGTGCGAGTGGGCCGACAGGCCGGCGCCGCGCAGCACTTGCATGACGGCGTCGCGCTGCGAGGCCGGCACCTGGATCACGGCGCCCGCCTCTTCCGAGAACAGGGCCTTGAGGGTGAGTTCGTCGCGCTGCACGGCGACTTGTTCCGGACGGATCTTGTAGTCGCCCCAATCCGCCGATTGCGGATCGAAGGTCAGCATGTCCAGGTTCACCGAGATGCCGGTGCGGCCGGCGAAGGCCATTTCGACCAGCGTGGCGAACAGGCCGCCGTCGGAGCGGTCGTGGTAGGACAGGATGGTGCCGGCTTCGGCCAGCGTGCGGATGGTGACGAAGAAGGCGCGCAGGTCTTGCGGCGCATCGATGTCCGGCACGGTCTGGCCGACCTGGTTGTAGGTCTGCGCCAGGATCGACCCGCCCATGCGGTGGCGGCCACGGCCCAGGTCAATCAGGATCAGGACACTGTCGCCGGCGTCGGTGCGCAGTTGCGGGGTCAGGCTGGCGCGCACGTCGGCCACCGGCGCGAACGCCGTGATGACCAGCGACACCGGCGCCACGACCTGGCGCTGTTCGCCGTCCTGTTCCCAGGACGTCTTCATGGACAGGGAGTCCTTGCCCACCGGAATGGACAGGCCGGTGGCCTGGCAGAGTTCGCTGACGGCGGACACGGTGTCGTACAGCGCGGCATCCTGCCCGGCGACGCCGCAGGCGGCCATCCAGTTGGCGGACAGCTTGATGTCTTCAAGGCGCGCCACGTCGGCGGCGGCCAGGTTGGTCAGGGCTTCGGCCACGGCCATGCGGCCCGAGGCCGGGGCATCCAGCATGGCGATGGGCGTGCGTTCGCCCATCGACATGGCTTCGCCACGGAAGCCTTCGTAGTCGGCCAGCGTGACGGCGCAGTCGGCCACCGGCACCTGCCACGGACCGACCATCTGGTCGCGGCTGGACAGGCCACCGACAGTGCGGTCGCCGATGGTGATGAGGAAGGACTTGTTGGCGACCGTGGGGTGGCGCAGCACGCGGTAGGCGGCTTCGGTGAGATCGATGCCGGCCAGGTCCAGGGGCTCGGACACGCCGGGCAGGCGGGTGACGTCGCGCGTCATGCGCGGCGGCTTGCCCAGGATGACGTCGATCGGCACGTCCACGGGACGCACTTCGGCGTCGCCTTGCGGGCGGATCGTGTCCAGGCCGGGCAGGCCTTCGCCGTCGACCACGCGCAGTTGGCGCTCTTCCGTGGCCACGCCCACCACCGCGTACGGGCAGCGTTCGCGGCGGGCGATGGCGTCAAAGCGTTCCAGGTCCTTCGGCAGGATCGACAGAACGTAGCGTTCCTGGGATTCGTTGCTCCAGATCTCGGCGGGCGACAGGCCCGACTCTTCGAGCGGCACGCGCTTCAGATCAAAGATGGCGCCGCGGCCGGCGTCGTTGACCAGTTCCGGGAAGGCATTGGACAGGCCGCCCGCGCCCACGTCGTGGATCGCGATGATGGGGTTGTTCTCGGCCTGCTGCCAGCAGCGGTCGATGACTTCCTGGGCGCGGCGTTCGATTTCGGGGTTGCCGCGCTGGACGGAGTCGAAGTCCAGTTCGGCCGAGTTGCTGCCCATGCTGATGCTGGACGCGGCGCCGCCGCCCATGCCGATGCGGAAACCCGGACCGCCCAACTGGATCAGCAGCGCGCCCGGCGGAATGACGTCCTTGTGGGTCAAGCCCGCGTCGATGCTGCCCAGGCCACCCGCGATCATGATGGGCTTGTGATAGCCCCAGCGCGTGCCGCCTGCGGTCTGCTCGAACGAACGGAAGTAGCCCAGCAGGTTGGGACGGCCGAATTCGTTGTTGAACGCGGCGCCGCCGATGGGGCCGTCGATCATGATGGACAGCGGCGAGGCGATGCGCTCGGGCAGGCCGTGGTGGTCGGCCTCCCAGGGCTGCATTGCGTCGTCGAAGCGCAGGTGCGACACGGTAAAGCCCGTGAGGCCCGCCTTGGGCTTGGAGCCGCGGCCGGTGGCGCCTTCGTCGCGGATTTCGCCGCCGTTGCCGGTGGACGCGCCGGGGAACGGGGCGATGGCGGTCGGGTGGTTGTGGGTTTCCACCTTCATCAACGTGTGGACGGTGGTGTCGCGGCGGATGTACTTGGCGCCGTCGGCGCCCTCGCCCGTCACGCCCGGCACGCCGGCCTGGAAGCGCTGCGCGGGGCCGCCCTCCATGATGGCGGCGTTGTCCGAATAGGCGACCACGGTGCCCTGGGGCTGCGCCTTGTGCGTGGCGCGGATCATGCCGAACAGCGTGTTGGGCTGTTCCTGGCCGTCGATCACCCACTGGGCGTTGAAGATCTTGTGGCGGCAGTGTTCGCTGTTGGCCTGCGCGAACATCATCAGTTCGACGTCGGTGGGGTCGCGACCCAGGTCGGTGAAGGACTTGGCCAGGTATTCGATTTCGTCGTCGGACAGCGCCAGGCCGAGCGCGGTATTGGCTTCGACCAGGGCCTGGGCGCCGCGCGCCTGCACGTCGACCGTGCGCATCGGCTTGCCGGCCAGCGGCTGGAACAGCGCCTGGCCGTCGAAGCTGGCGTCCACCACGGTTTCGGTCATGCGGTCATGCAGGCAGTCGGCCGCGCGCGCCAGCATGGCGTCGTCGAGGGACTTGGCGCCCAGCAGGCCGCGTTCTGGCGTGATGACATAGCGCACGCCGCGTTCGATGCGATGCACCGAGGACAGGCCGCAGTTGTGGGCGATATCGGTGGCCTTGCTGGCCCACGGGGAGATCGTGCCCAGGCGCGGAATCACCAGCAGGGACACGCTCTTGGCGGGCGCCTCGGAGGTGCTGGGCGTGCCGTAGTCCAGCAGTTGGGTGAGTTGCTGCTGCTGTTCGGCCGTCAGGGCGGCGTCGGTGCTGACGAAGTGCTCGTAGCGGGCGGATATGTCGGCCACCGGCAGGCCGGCTTCCTTCAATTGCGCCAGGAGGCGATCACGTCGAAAGGAGGACAGGACGGAGGAACCAGGCAGATGCTGAACTAGGGACACGATGCGGGCGCCGTATAAAGAGGGGTGCAAAGATGGGATTTTACCCGTTTAAGGGGTTTTCCCGGAGCCGAGTTTCATCGGCCGCCCCGCCGGCTCGATCTGGCCATTGTTACAAAAGAATTCCGGGACGTTTGCACCCTCATGGTGCAAAGCAATATCGGGGCGTAGGCGCCAAGTTCGTCCCTTCCCGCCTCATGGCGGCCGTGGTTCATGGACGACGGCTTGATGCAATGCAGCATGTTGCAGCGGCCCCGCATTGCGGGAAAACACGAAGACCGGCCCCGGCGACGCGACGGTAGGATGCAGCGACCCTATCCAACAAAAGAAAAGCGCCCTACGCGCGCTGGCCGTTGCCTCACATGTCCCGCTCAGAAGCCCCCGCCGAGCCCGTCGAACCGATCATCCCCGCAGAAACAGAACCCGCCGTGAAGGTGCCGCTGGCCATCGAGGACTGGCTGGCCGTCATCCTGCTGGCGACGCTGGCGATCATTACCTTCCTGAATGTGCTGGTGCGCTACTTCACCGACCAGTCCTTCGCCTGGACCGAAGAGATTTCGGTGTTCCTGCTGATTGTGCTGACCATGGCCGGCGGCAGCGTGGCGTTCGTGCGCAATCACCACATCCGGATCGAGATCGTGGCCGACTCGGGTTCGCCGCGCCGCCAGCGCATCCTGGCGATGATCTCCAATGGCTGCGTGCTGGCTTTCTTCGTGCTGCTGACCGTCCTGTCCGTGAAACTGGTGCTGGACGAGTACATCTACGAGGAAACCTCGCCGGCCATCGGCGTGCCCACCTGGTGGTATTCGATCTGGCTGCCGGTCATGGCCGCGGCGATCTCGCTGCGCACGATCGGCACGTTGCGCCGCCTTGCTCGCGGCGCGCGCCAGGAAGCCCAGCGATGATCGCCGTCATCCTCTTTGCCGTCTTCATCGTCCTGATGGTGATCGGCGTGCCCGTCGGCGTGGCGCTGGGCATCGGCGGCACGGTCGCGATCGTCCTGACCAACCTGGACACGCCCTGGTATGGCCTTCTGACCGTGCCGCAGAATTTCTATGCCGGCCTGGCCAAGTACCCGCTGCTGGCGATTCCCATGTTCGTGCTGGTGGGCTCCATCTTCGACCGCTCGGGCGTGGCCAAGCGGCTGGTGGACTTTGCCATCGCCATCGTCGGGCGCGGCCCGGGCATGCTGCCGCTGGTGTCCATCGCGGTGGCGATGTTCCTGGGCGGCATCTCGGGCTCGGGTCCGGCGTGCGCCGCCGCGGTCGGCGCGGTGATGATCGCCGCCATGTCGCGCGCCGGCTACCCGGGCTCGTTCTCGGCCTCGGTGGTGGCCGCCGGCGCCGCCACCGACATCCTGATCCCGCCGTCGGTGGCCTTCATCATCTATTCCGTGCTGGTGCCGGGCGCCTCCGTGCCAGCCCTTTTCGCCGCCGGCATGGTGCCCGGCATCCTGGCGGGCTTCGCCCTGATCATTCCGGCCGTGTGGCTGTCGCGCAAGTACAAGATGGGCGCGCTGGAAGCGCACCTGCCCCGCCCGCCCTTCTGGAAGAGCCTGCGCGACGCGTCCTGGGGCCTGGCCGCGCCGGTGCTGATCCTGGGCGGCATGCGGCTGGGCTGGTTCACGCCCACCGAGGCCGCGGTCGTCGCGGTGTTCTATGGCCTATTCGTCGGCGGTTTCATCCACCGCACGATCAAGCTGCGCGACCTGTACACCATCCTGCGCGAAGCCGCCGAACTGTCCGCCGTGATCATGCTGGTGGTGACGCTGGCCGGGATCTTCGCGTGGGCGCTGTCCACGCTCAGCGTGATCGACCCGATCACCCACGCCATCGTCAATTCCGGCCTGGGCGAGTGGGGCGTGCTGGCGCTGCTGATCCTGCTGCTCATGACCGTGGGGATGTTCCTGGACGGCATCTCGATCTTCCTGATCTTCGTGCCGCTGCTCATGCCCATCGCCAATGCCTACGGCTGGGACCCGGTGTGGTTCGGCGTGATCCTGACCTTGAAGGTGGCGCTGGGCCAGTTCACCCCGCCGCTGGCCGTGAACCTGATGGTGTCGTGCCGCATCGCGCGCGTGCCGATGGAGTCGACCGTGCGCTGGGTGGTATGGCTGCTGGGCGCGATGTTCCTGGTGCTGGTGGCGGTGCTGGCATTTCCTGAATTGGCGCTGTGGCTGCCGCGCAAGCTGGGTTATTGAGAGAGGCTGGACGGGGCCGGCCCGCAAGGGACGACCGGCCATGGATGACAACAACAGAAAGCATAGAGAGGAGACGCAACATGAAATTCCGCAACCTGATCGGCGCCGCGCTGTGCGCCGCCGCCGTGGTGGGCATGGCGCCCGCGCACGCGCAGAACTACAAGCCCGAGTACAAGCTCTCCATCGTCGTGGGCACCACTTTCCCGTGGGGCCAGGGTGCGGTGATCTGGTCGGATCTGGTGCGCGAGCGCACCGAGGGCCGCATCAACATCAAGGTCTACCCGGGCACCTCGCTGGTCCAGGGCGACCAGACGCGCGAGTTCACGGCGATCCGCCAGGGCGTGATCGACATGGCCGTGGGATCGACCATCAACTGGTCGCCGCAGGTCAAGCAGCTCAACCTGTTCTCCCTGCCCTTCCTGATGCCCGATTACGCGGCGATCGACGCCCTGGTGCAGGGCGACGTCGGCAAAGACATGTTCAAGCTCATTGAAAAGGCGGGCGTGGTGCCGCTGGCCTGGGGCGAAAACGGCTACCGCCAGGTCAGCAACTCCAAGCGGGAGATCAAGCAGCCTGACGACATGAAGGGCATGAAGCTGCGCGTGGTGGGCTCGCCGCTGTATATCGACACCTTCACCGCCCTGGGCGCCAATCCCACGCAGATGAGCTGGGCGGACGCGCAGCCCGCGCTGGCGAGCGGCGCGGTGGACGGCCAGGAGAACCCGCTGTCGATCTATACCGGGTCCAAGCTCTACACCGTGGGCCAGAAATACCTGACGCTGTGGAACTACGTGGCCGATCCGCTGATCTTCGTGGTCAACCGCGAAGTCTGGAATTCATGGTCGGAAAAGGACCGCGACATCGTGCGCCAGGCCGCGCTGGACGCCGGCAAGCAGCAGATCGTGATCGCGCGCAAGGGCGTCACGCCTGAAGATCCGTCGCTGCTCAAGGAAATCGCCGGCCACGGCGTCACCGTGACCACGCTGTCGCAGGCGGACCACGACGCGTTCGTGAAGGCCACCAAGCCCGTCTACGAAAAGTGGAAAAAGCAGATCGGCGAAGACCTGGTCAACAAGGCCGAAAAGTCCATCGCCGAACGCAAGAAGTAAACCCGCGCAAGATTCGCAGCAAGCCCCAGGGGAACCGGCGGCGCAAGCCGCCAACCGAGGCAGGGACGCCAGAATCCCGCCCACCGCACGGGCGCCGGCCACAAACCGGCGCCCGTTATTTTTTGCCCCCTACTCCGGATACCTGACTTCCAGGATATCCAGTTCGTCGATCCCCGCAGGCGTGCGCAGCACCACCGTGTCGCCTTCGCGCGCCTTGATCAGCGCGCGCGCCACCGGCGAAATCCAGCTGATCTTGCCAGCCAGGGGTTCGGCTTCGTCCACGCCCACGATGGTGACGGTGTGCTCCTCGCCCGCCTTGTCCACATAGACGACGGTTGCGCCGAAGAAGGCCTGGTCGCGATTGGGCTGGGCCTTGGGATCGACGACCTCGGCGATGTCCAGCCGCTTGGTCAAAAAGCGCATGCGCCGGTCGATCTCGCGCAGGCGCTTCTTGCCGTAGAGGTAATCGCCGTTTTCCGAGCGGTCGCCGTTGGACGCGGCCCACGACACCACCTGCACGACAGCCGGACGCTCCACGTTCATGAGCTGCGTCAATTCAGCGCGCAGGCGTTCGTAGCCCTCGGGCGTCATGTAGTTCTTGGTGCCGGCCGGCAGCGCCTGGGCCTGCGGCAGATCGTCGTCGTCCTCGTGGTCGGACTCTTTAACAAATGCTTTGTTCATGGCGGTTGCGTCGCGATGGCGCGATCACTGTCGATGGCTTGCAGGATGGGCGGCCAGGGCCGCCCGCGTCAGAACCAGTCGTGCCAGACCGGTTTCAGGTCGGATGGCAGGGGCGGCAGGCAGCCCAGGTCCATCCGGCTTTCCTTGGGACTGTGGAAGTCCGACCCGCGCGAGGCCAGGAACCCGTAGCGGCGCGCCACGTCGGCGTACTGGCGGGCCTCTTCGACGGTATGGCTGCCCGTGTTGACCTCGATGCCCACGCCGCCCAACTGCAGGAATTCGTCGAACAGCGCGGCGAACTGCAGCGGCGTGTACTTGTAGCGGCCGGGATGCGCAATGACGGCCTGCCCGCCCGCGCCGCGTATCCAGCCGACGGCATCGGCCAGCGTGGCCCACTGCATGGGCACATGGCCGGGGCAATCGTCGCCCAGGTGTTTGTTGAAAACGGTCTGCACGTCGGGGCAATAGCCGGCTTGCACCAGGTAGCGCGCAAAATGGGTGCGGCTGATCAGTTCGGGATTGCCGGCGAAGGGCAGCGCGCCTTCGTAGGCGCCCGGCATGCCCATGTCCGCCAGGCGTTCGCCGATGCGTCGGGCACGCTCGGCGCGGCCGGAGCGCGTCTTGCGCAGGCCTTCGATGAGCGTCGCGTTGTCGGGATCGAAGCGCAGGCCCACGATATGCACGGTCAGGCCGGCCCAGGTGACGGAGATCTCGACCCCCGTGGCAAAGCGCATGCCCAGTTCCTGGGCCGCGGCGGCGGCCTCGGCGATGCCGCCGACTTCGTCATGGTCGGTCAACGCCCAGACATCGACGCCATTGGCGAACGCCCGCTGCGCCACGTCCCGGGGCGCGAGCGCGCCGTCCGAGACGGTGGAATGGCAATGCAGGTCTATGTTCAAGGTGGGCGATTTCATGCGGCTATTGTAGAGAAGGCCCGGCGGCACGCCTAGCTCCGTGCCGTCCCCACATTGCCGCGCGCCGGTCAGCCCAGCAGGAAATCCGCCACCGGCTCCACCTGCTCGTGCGCGATCAGCGTCGGCGCGTGGCCCACGCCGGCCACCTCGTGCGCCCGCGAGCGCGGGTTGCGCTTGAGCATTTCGTCGACGGTGGCGCGCGTCAGCAGATCGGAAAGTTCGCCGCGCACGACCAGGATCGGGCAATCCAGGGCATCATAGGACCGCCACAAGAGCTGCTCGCCCGCGGCCAGTTCTTCCGGCGTCTGCGCCGCCAGGACCTGGGCGATCGCCAGATCGTAATGCTTGACCCACTTTCCCCCCTGTTCCGGGTACAGGTGCCTGGCCAGTTCAGCCCACTGGGCGTCGGTGTGCGGACCGAAGGTTTCGGAGTTGGCGCGCATCGTGGCCACCGCCTCTTCGAACGTGGCGAACTCCCCCGGCGCGCCCACGTATTGGCCAATCCGCGACAGCGCGCCGTTCTCCAGGCGCGGCCCCACGTCGTTGAGCACCATCTTGTCCAGCCGCAGGCCCTGGGCGGGCGGCAACATCCCGGCATGCGGGCGCATCGCCAGCATGGCCTTGGCAAAGGCGGCGGCGCCCGACAGCGCCATGCCGATCAGTCCGCCCATCGACGTGCCCACCCAGGACAGGTTGGCGGGCCGCAGGCGCGCGATGAGGGTCACCATGTCCGCCACGTACTGCGGCACGGTGTAGAACGCCGGATTGACCAGCCAGTCCGACCGGCCGCGTCCCACCACGTCGGGGCAGACCACGCGGTAATGGCCAGCCAGCCGGCGCGCCAGCGCATCGAAATCGCGCCCGCTGCGGGTCAGGCCATGCACGCAGAGCAGCACGCGGTCGTTGGCGGGATCGCCCCACTCCCAATAGGCCATGCGATGCAGGCCGGCCGGGCTGGCGCAGTTGACGAAATCCAAACGGGGTTCCAGGCGGGCTTCCACTTCTATCGACTCCACGGATCTGCGCACGGCGGCGCGCTCTGGCCGCTATGTTATAGGAGCCCGGTACGGACTGCTCTGGACTATCGCGCCGGTCGTGGCTACGATCCTTGCAACCGCACCGCGCCCGGCTGGCCCCAGCGCGCCGGACATTGCCCTGGGCTATGGGCGCGATGCAATCATTAAATTGGAGTTGCACACCCTTCAGGGCGCACAGTAAAAAGCTTCAGGCATTGCCAGATCAGTCATCCCAAAATTGATATGGAGTCCGTATGCAGCAAAGCAGTCCCCTTTCTCCGCTGACCGACCAGCCTGCCGGTCAACCCAGCACCGCCTCCCCTCCCCCCGCCCCCCCCAAGGTCCTGCAGGACCTGATGGCGCGCGCCGACGTGCAGATCAACGGCTCGCGGCCGTGGGATATGCAGGTTCATGACAAGCACATGTACGAGCGGGTGTTCGCCAGCTGGTCATTGGGACTGGGCGAATCCTACATGGATGGCGAATGGGACTGCGACGCGCTGGACGAACTGTTCACGCGCCTGCTGCGCGCCGACATGGGATCGGCGGCCCTGGGCGTGGCGCGCATCAAGCTGATTGCCGAACACCTGCGCCACAAGCTGTTCAACCTGCAGTCCAAGCACCGGGCGTTCGAAGTCGGCGAACAGCACTACGACGCGGGCAACGACGTGTTCGAAGCCATGCTGGACAGCCGGATGATCTACTCCTGCGCCTACTGGGAACATGCCCAGACGCTGGAAGAGGCGCAGGTCGCCAAGCTGGACATGATCTGCCGAAAGCTGCAACTGAAAGAAGGCGAGACGCTGCTGGACATTGGCTGCGGCTGGGGGGGACTGGCCAAGTTCGCGGCCGAGCGCTATGGCGTCAAGGTCACGGGCGTCACGGTGTCCAAGGAGCAGCTTGCCCTGGCGCAGGAACGCGTGAAGGGCCTGCCGGTGGAACTGCTGCTGCAGGACTACCGGGACCTGCAGGGCCGCTTCGACAAGGTGGTCTCGGTGGGCATGTTCGAACACGTCGGCCCGAAGAACTACGACACCTACTTCACCCATGTGCAGCGGCTGATGGCGCCGGAAGGCGTATTCCTGCTGCACACGATCGGCATCGCCGCCACCAGCCAGAGCACCGATCCGTGGATCGACCGCTACGTCTTCCCGAACGGCAAGCTGCCGTCGGCGCGCGAGATCACGACCGCCGTGGAAAACCGCTTCATCATCGAAGACTGGCACAACTTCGGCGCCGACTATGACCGCACGCTGATGGCCTGGTGGGAGCGCTTCGAGCGCGCCTGGCCCGCACTGGAACCGCGCTACGGCACCCGGTTCTACCGGATGTGGAAGTACTACCTGATGTGTTGCGCCGGGTTCTTCCGGTCGCGCGAGGGCCAGCTCTGGCAGGTGGTGCTGACGCATCCGCAGCGGCAGGAGACGTATCGGTCGTTGCGCTGACGCGAGTGGCTGGCGCCTCGATCCGCCTGCAGGAGTGCGGCACGGGAATGCGTTGATGGCAAGTTTCCAGACTCGTTCCGTGAACCCAGGCGGGCCAGATTTGACCCGCCTGGGCCAAATCTGGCCCGATATGTTTTCTTATTTATCAATAACTTATCGATGATCGGGTCAAATTTGGCCCGATTTTTCGTTCAGATCGCGGCTTTTCACGGGCCGCAATGCCGCAAGGCAGGCTGATTCGTGCCGGATTCAGCCCTAAGCCCCTGATTTCTCATTGGTTTTCCACGCGCCACGCAACCTGGCACGGATTTCGCATATGTCGCCGCATTCCCTCAACCGGAATGCCTTGGGCCTCGTCTTCGGGCCTTGGCGTCGACACCGGACTCCGTCATGCGAAACCTGCGCGGCACCCACGCCCATCACGCTCCCCGATCATCGGATCTGCGGTTCACGCTTTCTCCGTCCGCCGCCGGCGTGGAATTCGATGTCATCGAGTTCACGCTGGACGAAGCCTTGTGCGAGACCTTTCTCTTGCGCGTGGAGTTGTCCAGCTTCGATGCGGCCGTGGAATTTGGCGTGCTGCTGGACCAGCCCGCGCTCTTCACGATCTGGCGCGGGGCTGCGCCTGTGCGCCACGTTCACGGCATCGTCACGGGGTTTGAACAGGGCGACACGGGCTTTCGCCGCACCCGCTACCGGGCCGTCGTCGAACCTGCGCTGGCGCGCGCGTCGCTGTGCTCCGACTGGCGCATCTTCCAGCAGCAGTCGGTGCCGGAGATCGTGGATCAGGTCATCAAGTCCCACGGCATCACGGACTATGAACAGGTCACGACCCACGAATACCTCCCACGCGAATACTGTGTCCAAGCCGGCGACACGGACCTGCGGTTCCTAGACCGGCTCGCGGCCGAAGAGGGATTCTTCTACCGCTTCGAACACACCGACAAGGGCCACCGCCTGATCCACGGTGATCGCATCTACGTCCATGGCGCGATCGATGGGGGACCGGTCACCTACAACCCCACACCCGGCGGCGATCAACCCGAGCCCGCACTGCGCCGATTCACGTACGCCGAACACGTGCGCACCGCGCGCCAGACGCAACGCGACTACACCTACACCCACCCACAGTACGACCAAGAGCATTCGGCGTTAGCGCGCGAACTGGATCACCAGGATTCCCGCTACGAACGCTACGACTACCCCGGCCGCTACAAGCGGGACGAAGCCGGCAAGCCCTTCACCCACAGCCGCCTCCTCGGTCTACGGCGCGACGCCCGCATGGCCCGTGTCGAAGGCGACGACGCGCGCCTCGTACCCGGCGTGGCGTTCGACCTGACCGGCCACCCGCGCGAAGACTGGAACCACGGCTGGCGCCCGGTGCGCATGCAGCACCACGGCATCCAGCACACCAGCCAGCAGGAAGAAGGCGCCGACGCCGCGCAAGGCACCCAATACCGCTACACCGCCGACATCGTGCCGGACAAGGTGGACTGGAAGCCGGAACCGGCCCCCAAACCCCGCATCGACGGCCCGCAGATCGCCTCGGTCGTCGGGCCCGCCAACGAAGAGATCTACTGCGATGCATACGGCCGCGTGAAGGTCCAGTTCCCCTGGGACCGATTGGGCCGCAATGACGAACACAGCTCCTGCTGGATCCGCGTCTCGCAGAACTGGGCCGGTGCGGCCTGGGGCCATATGGCCATCCCGCGCATCGGCCAGGAAGTGATCGTGGACTTCCTGGATGGGGATTGCGACCAGCCCATCATCACGGGCAGGACGTATCGGGCGACCAACCTGCCGCCGTACGCGCTGCCCCGCCACAACATCCTGAACACCGTCAAGACCAAGGAGCACAAGGGCAGCCGGGCCAACGAGCTGCGCCTGGACGACACCTCGGGCCAGATCAGCGCCGCGCTGATGAGCGAACACGCGGCCACGGCGCTCAACCTTGGCTATCTCACCCACCCCAGGCCATCGGGCGGCGTGCCGCGCGGCCAAGGCTTCGAATTGCGCACGGACGCGCATGGCGTGTTGCGCGCAGGCGGCGGCCTGCTGCTCACCACCGAGATGCGCGCCAAT
>NZ_FNYM01000032.1:0-8648 GCF_900108985.1 Achromobacter sp. NFACC18-2
GAAGAGCAAGCCCGCGTGAACCGCGCGATGGGCTGCTGCACGACGCTATTCGGCTGGGATGGCGACACCCTGGCATGGGAAGGCCACGACGACCAGACCACGCACTACCTCTACGAACCCGGCAGCTTCGTCCCACTGGCCCAGGCGATCAGCCGCAAGCCCATTCTCCTGCACCAGCAACCGGCGTACGCCGGCGCCTATGACATCGACCGCGATCCGCTATGGATATCCTCGCCCGACCCGGACCCGGTGGACGCCATGGCCTGGTATCACTGCGATCACCTGGGCACACCGCAGGAACTGACAGACGCGCAAGGCGAGATTGCGTGGAGCGCGCAGTACCACGCGTGGGGCGCGGCCAAAGAAGCTATCACGGAAGCCGCCCGCGCGGCCGGAATCCGTAATCCGATCCGATTCCAGGGGCAGTATCTGGACCAGGAAACGGGCCTGCATTACAACCGGCACCGGTACTATGATCCGCAGATCGGACGGTTCATTACGAAGGATCCGATCGGGTTTGCGGGCGGGTTGAATGTTTACCAGTATGCGGATAACCCGGTGGGGTGGGTTGATCCGTTGGGGTTGGCGGTTGGCGACGGTGGTCAGACCACCGGCAGAGACAAGGCTCTCCCCACGGGCGTCCCGGAGTCGATATACACGAAGACTGATGCCAGTGGAAAATTAGCAGTTCAGAATACTGTGTACAACGTGGACGGAAAAGCAATCGGTCAAGTTGATTTCAAGAATCACGGAGGATGTGCGTGCTCTGGACATGGGCACATACTTAACCCACCGGGAAATTTCAAATCCGCGCATGGCCAGTCCGCGGTGCACCTGGCCCCTGAGAGTGTGCCCGATGGGTGGAGCACCATTCCCGAGGGCCTGATACCTGCCACACCCATAGGAAAATAGGAGTGAGCGATGTGTGAAAGTGTTTTCACGCTACTTAAACAATTTCACAACTTTGACGATGGCCTATTGCTGTCCTTTTCGTACTCTTACGAAGACGATCGGCCACTAAATGCAAAGATGGTATTTTTTTCCAGGAATCATTCATGCACGGGGAATGTCTGGAATAAGGTGGAAATCGAGGTTCTTGACGTACAAGAGCTGTTTTCAAAGGTCAACGGAGCTCACGACAACGCCATATGCTCTGGCGTCAAGCTGCTTCGATTCGAGGATTTTTGGTGCCTTGATGTCGATGGAAATTACATCATGGCCGGCGATCCTCAATCGATGGATGAAGTTAGAGAGTTCGGGGAATGCTACGTGACAGGCCGCTCCGTGAGAGGCCGAATAATTGAATGAGCGGCGCGGAACGACGCCTTCCGCGCGCCGTCCCTAGTTAGACTCGGTCGAACCTCGGGCTCAATCGCCTTCCGCCCCGCCCGGCTTGGCATTCGAACGCCTCAGGCCTTCCGCCCAGGCGGCGACTGGTCCGCCCAGGCGCATGCGCTCTCCGATCACCCCTCCCACTTCAATGCAGAATCTGACTCAAAAACAGCCTGGTTCTTTCGTTCCGCGGATGATCGAAGAAGTCGTCCGGGTTGTTCTCTTCGATGATCTCGCCGCGGTCCATGAATATCACCCGGTTGGCGACCTTGCGCGCGAAGCCCATTTCATGCGTCACGCAGATCATCGTCATGCCGCTTTCCTGCGCCAGCGTGACCATCACGTCCAGCACCTCCTTGACCATTTCGGGATCCAGCGCGGACGTGGGTTCGTCGAACAGCATGACCTTGGGATTCATGCACAACGACCGCGCGATCGCCACGCGCTGCTGTTGGCCGCCGGATAGCTGGCCGGGGAATTTGAGGGCCTGGTCCGGGATGCGCACGCGCTCCAGGTATTTCATGGCCGTGGCTTCGGCCTGGGCGCGGGATTGCTTGAGCACCCACATGGGTCCCAGCGTCAGGTTTTCCAGCACGGTCAGGTGCGGGAACAGGTTGAAATGCTGGAACACCATGCCGACCTCGCGGCGGATGGTCTCGATGTGCTTGAGGTCGCTGGTCAGCTCCGTGCCGTCGACGATGATCTGGCCCTTCTGGTGTTCTTCCAGCCGGTTGATGCAGCGGATCATCGTGGACTTGCCCGAGCCCGAGGGCCCGCACACCACGATGCGTTCGCCCTGGGCGACGTTCAGGTTGATGTTGCGCAGGACGTGGAACTGGCCGTACCACTTGTTGACGTCCTGCAGGCGAATGATGGCATCGGACATGCCTGGTCTCCTTCGGGTTTACCGGGCGTGCCCGGTGGCCAGGCGCTGCTCGAGCGCGCGGCTGTATTTGGACATGGAATAGCAAAAGACGAAGTAGATCAGCGAGATGAAGAGATAGGCCTCCACCCCGAAACCTCGCCATGCCGCGTCGGACAGGGCCGCCTTGGCCGCCAGCGTGAGGTCGAAGATGCCGATGATCACGACGAGCGAGGTGTCCTTGAACAGGCTGATGAAGATGCCCACCAGCGGCGGAATCACGATCTTGAGCGCCTGCGGCAGGATGATCTTGCGCATCTGCTGCCAGTAGTTCAGGCCGAGCGAGTCCGCGCCTTCGTACTGTCCCTTCGGGATGGCCTGCAAGCCGCCGCGCACCGTTTCGGCGATGTAGGCCGCGGCGAACATGATGATGGCGATCTGCGCCCGCAGAAGCTTGTCGATGGTGAAGCCTTCGGGCAGGAAGAGCGGCAGCATCACCGAGGACATGAACAGCAGGCTGATGAGCGGCACGCCGCGGATCAGCTCGATGTACACGACGCACAGCGCCTTGATCGCGGGCATTTTCGACCGGCGTCCCAAGGCCAGCAGCACGCCGACCGGAAAGGCGAAGGCGATGCCGAAGGTGGCCAGGATCAAGGTGAGCGGCAGGCCGCCCCAGCGGGCATTTTCGACGTAGGTCAGGCCGAAGACGCCGCCCCACATCAGCACGGCCACGGCCGCCAGGCCCAGCGTCCAGATGAGCGCCAGCTTGCCGTTCCAGAAGCGGCGCATGCCGCTTGCCACGATCACGGCGATGAGGATCACGGTGGCGATCAGCGGCCGCCACTGCTCATCGAAGGGATACGTGCCGAACAGAATCAGCCGGTGCTTTTCAATGATGAAGGCCCAGCAGGCGCCGCCGGAGGCCCGGCATTCCTGCGCGTTGGTCGCGTCGAAGTTCGCCTTGATGAAGGCCCATTCCACCAGCGCCGGCACCGCCATCAGCAGGCCCCACGCCAGCAGCACGGTGATCAGAAGATTGAGCGGCGACGAGAACAGGCGCGCCCGCATCCAGGCCCAGGCGCCGGTCTGCGCGCCGGGCGGGGCGAGGTCCGCGCCCAGGGTTTGCGTAGTGTTGCTCATCTCAACGCTCCACCAGCGCGATGCGCTTGTTGTACCAGTTCATGAATATCGAGATCGACAGGCTGACCGTGAGGTAGGCGCCCATGATGATGAGGATGCCTTCGATGGCCTGGCCGGTCTGGTTCAGCGTGGTGTTCACGACCGACACGATGTCGGGGTAGCCGATGGCCACCGCCAGCGAACTGTTCTTCAACAGGTTCAGGTACTGGCTGGTCATCGGGGGGATGATGACGCGCAGCGCCTGCGGCAGGATCACCAGGCGCAGCACCAGGCGGCGCGGCAGGCCCAGCGAGCCGGCGGCTTCCCACTGGCCGTTGTTGACCGCCTGGATGCCCGAGCGCACCACTTCGGCGATGAAGGCCGAGGTGTAGACGGTCAGGCCCAGGAAGAGGGCGACGAACTCCGGCGTCAGCGTCAGTCCGCCGACGAAGTTAAAGCCCTTGAGCGCCGGCATGTCCAGTGTCAGCGACGCGCCGCTCGCGAGCCAGCCGATGAGGGGAAACGCGACCAGCAGGCCGATGGCCGTGCGGCCCAGCTTGAACGGCTGTCCGGTCGCCTCCTGGCGCTTGGTGGCCCAATGCCCCACGACGACGATCGCCACGATGGCCAGCGCCAGCCCGCCCAGCATCCAGTCCAGCGACGTGCCTTCCAGCCCCGGCACCTTCAGCCCGCGATTGGAGATGAAGACGCCCGGGAGCGGATTGTGCGCCTGCCGCGGACCCGGCATGTTCTCGGTGATGAGCGCGTACCAGAAGAAGAGCTGCAACAGCAACGGCACGTTGCGCATCACTTCGACGTACACGGAGGTGATCTTGTTGACCAGCCAGTTCTTGGACAAGCGGCCGACGCCGATGAAGACGCCCAGGACGGTCGCGGCTACCAGCGCCAGCAGCCCGACGCGCAGCGTGTTAAGCACCCCGGCGAAGATGGCCCGCCCGTAGGTGTCGGCGGGGGAGTAGGCGATGACCGTTTCGCCAATGGCAAAGCCCGCCTCGCGGTTCAGGAAGCCGAAACCGGTCGAGATGTTGCGCAGCGACAGGTTGTGCAGCGTGTTGTGCACCAGGAACCAGACGGCGGCCCCGACGAGCGCCAGGGCCAGCGCCTGGTAGACGATCGCGCGCGTGGCCGGGTCGTTCCATGAGACCCGGCGCGGCGGCCGCTGCGCCGGGAGTTGAGCGATATGCGGCGCCACGGTTCAGCCCGCCATCAACGCGCTGACCGCAACGGCCAGGCGGTCCATGCCTTGCTCGATGACCTCGGTGGAGGTCGCGAACGAGAAGCGGACATAGGGCGACAGGCCGTACGAACCGCCGTCGATCACGGCCACGCCGGCTTCGCGCAGGAAAAAGAGGCTCACGTCCAGGTCGGTCTTCAGCTCCCCGTGGGGGCCTTTGCGGCCGATCAGGCCCTGCACGTTGGCGTACACGTAGAACGCGCCGTCCGGCATGGCGCACGAAATGCCCGGAATGTCGTTCAGGCGGCGCACGATCAGGTCGCGGCGGGCCTTGAAGATCTGGACCATCTCCGCGACGCTGGACTGGTCGCCTTCCAGGGCGGCCTGGGCCGCGGCCTGCGAGATCGCGCTGGGGCATGACGTGCTTTGCGACATGACCGTGCTCATCGCCTTGATCAGCTCGGCCGGGCCGGCGCCATAGCCGACGCGCCAGCCGGTCATGGCGTAGGACTTGGACATGCCGTTCACCACGAGCGTGCGTTCGATGAGCTGGGGCTCGACCTGCACGGGCGAGGCGTGCGCCTGGCCGCTGTAGGTGAAGGGCGCATAGATCTCGTCGCTCAGGATCCACACGTGCGGATGGCGCAGCAGCACGTCGGTCAGCGCGCGCAGTTCGGCGGCGCTGTAGACGGCGCCGCTTGGATTGCTGGGCGAGTTCAGGATCAGCCAGCGCGTGCGCGGCGTGATGGCCGCTTCCAGCGTGGCCGCGTCCAGCTTGAAACCCTGCGATTCGGGGCCGGTCACCACGACCGGCTTGCCTTCGCCCAGCAGCACCATGTCCGGATACGACACCCAGTACGGCGCGCACACGATGACTTCGTCGCCGGGCTCCAGGCTCGCGGTCAGCGCGGCGGCGATGATCTGCTTGGCGCCCGCGCCCACGGCGATCTGGTCCATGCCGTAGCGCACGCCCAGGGTCTGCTCCAGGCTGTTGGCGATGGCGCGGCGCAGGCCCACCGTGCCGTTGGGGCTGGTGTAGCGGATGTCGCCGCCGGCGATGGCGTCCTGCCCGGCGCGCGCGATGTGCGCCGGCGTGGGCATGTCGGGCTCGCCCAGCGTGAAGTCGGCGATCTCGCGGCCCTGGCGGCGCAGTTCGTCCACGACGATCTTGGCGGCCATGCTGGGCGAGGGTTTGATCTGTTTGAGTCGGGCGTTGACGATGCTGTTCATGGTGTTGCTGCGTAAAGGTGATTCAGGGGCGGGCCGCGCCCGCACGCCAGGAAAAGAGGGCGGCTGCGCGCGAGGCGCAGCCGCGTCATGCCGGGACTTAGCGCACCGGCCAGCCGTACATCAGGCCGCCTTGCGTCCACAGCTTGTTCAGGCCGCGTTCCAGTTTGAGCGGGCTGTTCTTGCCCATCGCGCGGTCGTAGCTTTCGCCGTAGTTGCCGACCTGCTTGATGATGTTGTAGGCCCACTTGTCGTCCAGGCCCAGGTTCTTGCCCATGCCCGGCGTCACGCCCAGGATGCGCTGGACGTTCGGGTTGGTGCTCTTGAGCATTTCATCGACGTTCTTGGACGTGATGCCGTATTCCTCGGCTTCGAGCATGGCGTTGAGCGACCAGCGCACGACGTTGAACCACTGCTCGTCGCCCTGGCGGACCATGGGGCCGAGCGGCTCCTTGGACAGGTTCTCGGCCAGGATCTCCCAGTCGTCCGGGTTGGCCAGGCGCGTGCGCATGTTGGCCGCGGTGTTGGACTTGTCGTTGGTGTAGGCGTCGCAGCGGCCGGATTCCAGCAGGCGGAAGTTCTCGTCGTAGTTCTCGACCAGCACGGGCTTGAAGGTCAGGCCGCGGCTGCGGAAGTAGTCCGACAGGTTCAGTTCGGTGGTGGTGCCGGGCTGCACGCAGATGGTGGCGCCGTCCAGTTCCTTGACGCTTTTGACGTTCATCGCCTTCTTCACGATGAGGCCCTGGGCGTCATAGAAGTTCACGCCCACGCCGATCAGGCCCAGCGTGGTGTCGCGGGTCAGCGTCTGGGTGGTGTTGCGCGAGAGCATGTCGATTTCGCCCGATTGCAGCGCGGTGAATTTCGCCTGCGCCGTCAGCACGTTGCCCTTGACCTTGGAGGCGTCGCCGAACATCGCGGCCGCCACGGCGCGGCACATGTCCACGTCCAAGCCGGTCCATTCGCCCTTGCTGTCGAGCACCGAGAAGCCGGGGATGCCGGCAAAACCGCATTGCAGGAAACCCTTTTTCTTGACGGCGTCGAAGGTCACGCCGGCCTGCGCGCCGGAAGCAACGCACAGCAAGGTCGCCGCGACGGCGGAGCTCAGAAACTTGCGCATGGAGATTTCTCCTGGAGATCGAAAGTGCTTGAAAAAGCGGATGGGTCGGAAACGGCCAAGCGTGCGGGGACCGCCCCGGCAAAGCTGGGGATGGCGCGTCGCGCATTCGGACGGGGGTCGAAAAGGGAGGTGAGGCAGGCAGGCCGGCGGGGCCGGTCAGGCGTCGCGCCGGTGCCGGCGCGTGGTGTAGCGGTGGTACGTACTGCGGAGGGTAAGAATGGGGCTCATCGGCGGCACTGGTACGTCATGGGTCTAGTGGCGGCGCGCGGGACGAGGGCCGTTATCGCGGCCGACGCCGTGCGTCATCCAATAAGACGTATGATGGCAGCCGTCATACAAGTACACAAGTAAGGGGATTCCCGTAATCCGACACACGGGAACGGTCTGGCTTCGGTGTTATTGCGCCGGCGGATGGGACAGCAGCTTGCGGTAACGCGCAATGCTGTCGCCCAGGTGGCGCGCCATGGCGGCGCGCGCGGCGCCGGGATCACGGCGCATGATGGCGGTCAAAATCGCTTCGTGTTCGCGCACGTTGCGGGTTTCGTACATTTCCAGTTCTTCGGGCGTCTTGCCGCCATGCTTGATGTTCAGGTCCAGCATGACGTCGCGCACCGCGGCCTTGAGCAAGGCGGGAAAGTGCGGATTGTTGGACGCGCGGGCGATCGACAGGTGGAACTCGTAGTCGGCCTTGACGGCCGCTTCCATGTCGCGCGTGGCGCGGTTGAAGGCGTCGAAGGCTTCGACGATGCCGCTCAGGTCCGACGCGCTGCGGCGCTCGGCCGCCAGTCCACAGGCCTCGACTTCCAGGCCGGCGCGCAGCTCCATGATGTGTAGGGCCCAGCGCGGATCGGTGGCGGGTTCGACCACGAAGTCGATGGGTTTTTCGCGGTCTTCGGTCACGAAGACGCCGATGCCGGGCTTGCTGACGAGGCGGCCGCTCAGGCGCATGGAGGCGACGGCTTCGCGGATGACCGTGCGGCTGACTTCGAACTCGTCACACAGCGCGTGCTCGGAAGGCAGCTTGTCGCCGGCGCGGTATTGGCGCGCATCCAGGCGCTTGGTCAGTTCATCGATGACGTAGTCGGTGAGGCGCGAGCGGGGAGGCCGGGCAGGAGTTTGCATTGTCTCTCTTATACGGAAATCGCTGCGGGCAGGGCAGGCGGCCCCGCGCGCGCAGCCGCAAGTGTACGCGTTCCCGGGGCGCGCCGCGGGTGTCCGGCCCGGGCGTGGGAGCGCGTCGCCAGGCGGCGCGGTCGCGGGACAGCATTGAGCCATATGACAACATACGGCCCGCGATTCGCCAAATTTTCTTTGCATCAAGAAGCAAAACGCCCTCCGGCGGAGGGCGTTTTGGCGCTTACGCGGGCGCGGGTTTACTCCGCGCCGGACTTCTTGATCAGGGCGTCGAGCATTTCCATCTCTTCGCCGGTCAGGTCGGTCAGGGGTGCGCGCACCGGGCCTGCGTCGTGGCCGACAAGCTTGGCGCCGGCCTTGACGATGCTGACGGCGTAGCCGGCCTTGCGGTTGCGGATTTCCAGGTAGGGCAGGAAGAAGTCATCCAGCAGGCGGTTGGTAGTGTCGCTGTCGCCGGCGGCGATGGCGTTGTAGAACTCCATGGCCATCTTGGGCACGAAGTTGAAGACGGCCGACGAGTAGACGGGCACGCCCAGCGCGCGGTAAGCGGCGGCGTAGACCTCGGCGGTGGGCAGGCCGCCCAGGTACGAGAAGCGGTCGCCCAGCTTGCGGCGGATGCGGACCATGGATTCGATGTCGCCGATGCCGTCCTTGAAACC